>NZ_LJPA01000038.1:0-72956 GCF_001414035.1 Frankia sp. ACN1ag
TGCCGAAGGCGGAGACGGCGGCGCGCCGGGGTCGGTCGGGGGTGGTGGGCCAGTCGGCGGGTTCGGTGAGCAGGGTGACGGTGCCGGGGGACCAGTCGACGTGGGGGGTGGGCGCGTCCACGTGCAGCGTCGCGGGCAGGCGGCCGTGCCGCAGCGCCTCCAGCAGCTTGATCACGCCGGTGACGCCGGCGGCGGCCTGGGTGTGGCCGATGTTGGATTTGAGGCTGCCGAGCCGGAGGGGGCGGTCGGCGGGGCGGTCGGCNCCGTAGGTGGCGAGGATGGCCTGGGCTTCGATGGGGTCGCCGAGGGTGGTGCCGGTGCCGTGGGCCTCGACGGCGTCGACGTCGGCGGGGGTGAGGCCGGCGGCGGCCAGGGCCGCGCGGATGACCCGCTGCTGGGACGGCCCGTTCGGCGCGGTCAGCCCGTTGGAGGCGCCGTCGGAGTTCACCGCGCTGCCGCGGACCACCGCGAGCACGCGGTGACCCAGCCGGCGGGCGTCGGACAACCGCTCGAGCACCACCACGCCGACGCCTTCGGCCCAGGCGGTGCCGTCGGCGGCGGCGGCGAACGGCTTGCACCGCCCGTCCGGGGCCAGCCCGCGCTGGCGGGAGAACTCNNNGAACATGCCCGGCGNNGNCATGACGGTGACNCCGCCCGCCAGGGCCAGGGTGCANTCCCCGCCGCGCAGCGCCTGGGCGGCGAGGTGGATCGAGACCAGCGACGACGAGCAGGCGGTGTCCACCGTCACCGCCGGGCCCTCCAACCCCAGGGTGTAGGCGATCCGGCCGGAGACGACCGAGGTCAGGCTGCCGGTGAGCACGTAGCCCCCGTAGCCGTCCGGCGCCTCGACGAGCCGCGGGCCGTAGTCGTGCGGGGTGACGCCCGCGAACACGCCGGTGGCGGTCCCCCGCAGCGTGACCGGGTCGATCCCGGCCCGCTCCAGGGCCTCCCAGGACGTCTCCAGCAGCAGCCGCTGCTGAGGGTCCATCGCGGTCGCCTCCCGCGGGGAGATCCCGAAGAAGTCCGCGTCGAACTCGGCGGCGTCGGGCAGGAACCCGCCGTGGCGGGTGTAGGAGGTGCCCGGCCGGGTGAGGTCCGGATCGTGCAGGGCGGTGAGGTCCCAGCCGCGGTCGGTCGGGAACGGCCCGATCGCGTCCACCCGGGCTTCCAGCAGATCCCAGAGCTGCTCCGGTGAGCGCGCGCCGCCCGGCCAGCGGCCCGCGGCCGCCACGATCGCGATCGGCTCGTCGCCCGATCGGCCCGGACCGTCCGGCCCGGTCGCTCCGACGACCGCGGCCGGCTGGTCGGTGCCGGTCAGCGCCGCGCGCAGGTATCCGGCGAGGCGTCGCGGGGTCGGGTAGTCGAAGGTCAGCGTGGTCGGCAGCGCGACCCCGGTCGCCGCCGCCAGCCGGTCGCGGAACTCCACGGCGCTCACCGAGTCGAACCCGAGGTCGGCGAAGGTCCGGTCCGCCTGCACGCTGCCGGCGGTGTGACCCAGCACGATCGCCAGGCTCGCGCCGATCACGTCGATCAGCACCCGGTCGGCCTCCGGCGCGGGCAGCCCGGCCAGCCGGCGGGCGAGCGCGGAGCTCGGGGCCGCGCCGCCGGCCGCCGGCGGTGTGCCGGGTCCGGCGTTCGCGTCCGTCGGCCGCGTGCCGGGTCCGGCGTTCGCGTCCGTCGGCCGCTCGGGCACGTCCACCTCGAAGGTCCGACGCTGGAACGGGTAGGTGGGCAACGGGACGCGCCGCGCCCGCGCCGGGTACGCCGCGGCCAGGTCCACCGCGCCCCCGGCGACGTGGACCTCGGCCAGCGAGCGGAGGAACCGGTGCAGCCCACCGTCGTCTCGGCGCAGCGTCCCGACCACCGCGGCCGGTGCCGCGCCGCCGCCCGAGGCCGAACGCGCCGCGTCCTCGACGATCGCCCGGATGCCGCCGGTCAGCACCGGATGCGGGCTGACCTCGACGAACGTCCGGTGGCCGGCGGCCAGCGCGGCGCGCACCGCCGCGTCGAAGCGCACCGTCCCGCGCAGGTTCGCGTACCAGTAGCCGGCGTCGAGCCGAGACGTGTCCACCGCCTCGCCCGTGACCGTCGAGTAGAACGTGACGTCGCCCGATCGCGGCGTGATGCCCGCCAGCAGGTCCAGCAGCGGTGCCTCGACGGCCGCCACCTGCGGCGAGTGCGAGGCATAGTCCACCGGGATGCGCCGCACGTCCACGCCGTCCGCGGCGTAGCCGGCGATGAGTTCGTCCAGTGCGGCCGGGTCGCCGGAGACGACGGTCGACGACGGGCCGTTCACCGCCGCCACCGCCAGCACGGCGTCCGGGCCGCCGAGGCGCTCGAGCACGGCCGCCGCCGGCAGCGGGATCGACGCCATCGCCCCGGTCCCGGCGAGCTCCCCCAGCACCCGGCTGCGCCGGGCCACCACGGCCGCCGCGTCGGCCAGCGTGAGCGCGCCGGCCAGGTGGGCGGCGGCGATCTCGCCCTGGGAGTGCCCGATCACCGCGTCCGGCCGCACCCCGTACGAGCGCCACACCGCCGCCAGCGCCGTCATGACGGCGAACAGCGCCGGCTGCACCACGTCCACCCGGTCCAGCGGCGGCGCGCCCGTGGCCCCGGCTAGCACGTCGGGNAGCGACCAGTCGACGTGGGGGGCGAGCGCCTCGGCGCAGGCGGCGATCCGCTCCGCGAACACCGGCGAGGTGGCGAGCAGCTCGCGGGCCATGCCGGCCCACTGCGACCCCTGCCCGGGCAGGACGAGCACGACCCCGCCGCGGTCGGCGGCGCCGTCGGGCGGGCCCGTGACGAGCGCGGCGTCCTGCTCGCCGTCGCGCAGCCGGCGCAGGGCGGTGAGGAACTCCGCCGGGCTGGTGGCGACCACGACCGCCCGCCGTTCGAAGGCCGTGCGGGTGGTGACCAGGGAGTGGCCGACGTCGACCGGGTCGAACGCCGGCCGCGGCGCGGCGGGGGCGGCCCCGTTCGTGCCGTCCACCGGCTCGGACCGGTCGGCCGGCGGCTCGTGATCGGCTGGCGGCTCGTGGGCGGCCGGCAGTTCGTGGGCGGTCAGCAGGTCGTACAAACGCCCGGCCTGCGCGCGCAGCGCGGCCTCGTCGCGGCCCGACACCGGCCACGGCAGCGCCTGCGCTGCCTCGCCCGGACCCGCCCCGTCCGCGATCTCGGCCGGCGGGGTCTCGGCCGGCGGGGTCTCGGCCGGCGGGGTCTCGGCCGGCGGGGGCTCGGCGACGATGAGGTGGCAGTTCGTCCCGCCCATCCCGAACGAGCTCACGCCGGCGACCAGCGGCCGGTCCCCGGCCGGCCAGGAGCCGTGGTCGGTGTGCACCCGCAGCCGCAGCTCGTCGAACGCGATGTCGGGGTTGGGGGTGGCGAAGTTGAGGCTCGGCGGCAGCTCCCGGTGCGAGATCGCCAGCACCGTCTTGAGCAGGCCGACGATGCCGCTGGCACCTTCGAGATGACCGACGTTCGTCTTTGCCGAGCCGACGTGCAGCGGCGCGTCGGCGGGCCGTCCGGCGCCGAACGCGCGACCCAGCGCGGTGGCCTCGATCGGGTCCCCGACCGGCGTGCCCGTCCCGTGCAGTTCCACGTACTGGATGTCGCGGGGCTCGACGCCCGCCGCCCGCGCGGCCTGGCGCAGGACCCGAGCCTGGCCATCCTCGCTGGGCAGGGTCAGTCCGTCGGTGGCGCCGTCGCTGTTGACCGCGCCGCCGCGGATCACCGCGTGGATCGTGTCACCGTCCGCGAGGGCGGAGGAGAGCCGCTTGAGCAGCACGATGCCGCCGCCCTCGCCGCGCACGTACCCGCTCGCCCGCGCGTCGAAGGTATAGCAGCGGCCGTCCGGGGACAGCGCACCGAACCGGTCGGCGGCGTCGGTGCTGTCCGGCACGAGGTTGAGCTGTACGCCGCCGGCGAGCGCGAGGTCGCACTCGCCCCGGCGCAGGCTGTCCGCCGCGAGATGCACGGCCACCAGCGACGACGCCTGGGCGGCGTCCACCGTCAGACTCGGGCCGCGCAGGTCCAGGGTGTAGGAGACCCGGTTGGCGATGATCCCCCGGCTCTGCCCGGTGAGGGTGTGCCGGGTGACGGCGCCCGGGCCGGCGCGCAGCACCCGGGTGGCGTAGTCGCTCGTGATCGCGCCGACGAAGACCCCGGTGCGGCTGCCGGCCAGCGTCGCCGGGCGCAGGCCGGCCTCCTCGACCGCCTCCCAGGCGAGCTCCAGCACCAGCCGCTGCTGCGGATCGAGCTGCGCGGCCTCCCGCGGCGCGATGCCGAAGAACTCCGGCTCGAATCCGTAGACGTCGTCGAGGTGAGCGCCGAAGGCGGCGCCGAGCCGGCGGGGAACAGCCGGGTCGCGGTCGACCGCGTCGCCGCCGGCGCGCAGCAGGCGCCAGAACGCCGCCGGGTCGGGCGCCGCGGGCAGTCGGCACGCCAGGCCCACCACCGCAATCGGGTCTCCCGCTCCCCGGGGGGTGTCGTCAGCGTTCGCGGACACGGCTGATCCACTGCTCATCGCTGGGGCGCTCCTCGTCGTGAACGTTCAGACCCCCGACGCGCCGCCCTCGGACGGCACATTTCTCGGAACGTCTGCCAGCGTAGGAGCACGGACTAACAACTGACTTTAGATCCGCTAAAGGTAATTTCCGTCGTACGGTTACGGGAATTTTCGGGCTACTGAGGGAACGGCTTCCGCGGTGTCGTGACAATCATTCACGGAAGGACCTGTCGGCCGGTTTTCCGGCGGCTTCACGAATACCCGCCCGGCCGCCGCGGAATGCGTCCGTTCCCGCCGCGTCCGTCCCCGTCGTGGAATGCGTCCGTTCCCGCTGCGGCCGACCGGTCGCGCGGCTCGTGGTTGCCGCCGGGTGGGGCGGCCGGCGCCGTGCCGACCGCCCCACCCAGGTGGGTCGGGGACCTACTCGCTCAGGGCCCCCACCGTGTCCAGGACGTCACCGCCGGCCGTGCCGCCCAGCACGTACACCCGGCCGTCACCGCCGGTGGTCGCGGCGGCGTCCGCCCGCTTGGCGGCCGCACCCGTGGGGCCGGCGGTCCACTGGTCGTCGTCCGGGGAGTAGACCTGCACCGCGTCGGTGACGTCGCCACCCGCGTCCCGGCCGCCGACGACGTACACCCGTCCGTCCGGCCCGGTGGCGCCGGCGGCCTGGGTCACCCCGGTCGGCAGGTCGGACACCTGGGTCCAGGATCCGCTGCCACCCGTGCCGGGCGTGTAGGCGTACACGCCGGATGAGGCGCGGCCGGTCGGGCCGCCACCCGCCGCGCTGCCACCGGCGGCGAGGATGCGGCCGTCGGGCAGAGCGGTGAGGACCGGTGCCGTGACGGGGGTCGGCGGCGCATCCGCCGTGGTCCAGCTCGCGGCGTCGGGGTCGTAGATCGCCAGCGTGTCGCCGTCGAGGACGTAGATCTTCCCGTCGGTCGCGCGGGTCGCCCGCGGCTCACCCATCGGCTTGGGCAGCGCCGTCCCGCTCGTCCAGGTGCCGCTGGACGGCGTGTAGACCTCGACGGTGTCCGTCGGGTCGTTCCCGGCACCGGATCGGCCACCGATCGCGTAGATCCGGCCGTCGGTGCCGGTCGCCGCGGCGAGATGCGTCCGCGGGGTCGGCAGGCCGGCCGCGTCCGTCCAGGCCTTCTTGCCCGGATCGAAGACCTGGACGGTGCCCACCGGCGCGGCGGCCGCGCCGGGCGCCGCACTCGGCGAGCCGGTGCCGGTCGGCGACCCGCTCGGCGTGGCCGACGACGGGGTGCTCGGCGTCACCGACGACCCGCCGGTGGGCGAGGAGGTGTCGGTGGACGAGGAGGTGGCGGTGGGCGAGTCGGTGGAGGGCGGTGCGCCGTTGCCGCCGGGCGCGTTCGGCGCGTTGGACAACGGGCCGAACGTCGGTTCTCCGGTCAACGCGCCCGGGATGATCGTCGAGGTGGTGGTCGGACCGCCCGCGGGCGCCGTCGGCGACCCCGTCCGGGTCGAGGTCGGCGTTGAGGTCGGCGTCGAGGTCGACCCAGACGAGGTCGAGGTCGAGGTCGGGGAGGGAGTCGAGGTCGGGGAAGCAGAGGCGCTCGACGGGGAGGCGCTCTGGGTGGGCGAGCCGGTGGCCGAACCCGACGCGCCGCCGGCGCCGCCCGCGACCCCGGCGGTCTCCTGGCCGCCGATCGCATAGATCCGCCCGTCGCAGCCGGTGGTGGCGGCGAGGTGGGCGCGGGGAGCGGGCAGGGCGGTGACGGTCTGCCAGCTACCCAGCGGACCGGCCGTCGACGGGTAGGACGGGCAGCCGCCGCCCGCGGGGCTCGAAGCGGCGGAGCTTGAAGCGGCGGAGCTTGAAGCACCGGGGCTCGTGGTGGCGGCGCTCGCGGTGGCGGGGCTGCCCGTCGGCCCCGGGCCGCCCGGGGCGCCGGTCGGTGTCGCGGCGGCGCCCGTGCCGAGCAGGCCGGGCGAGGCGAGCGCCGCCGTCAGGGTGGCGGCCAGGACGAAGGTGCGTGACGGGCACCGACGTGACGTGCGGGACCAACTCATGGGTTCCCCCTCTTCAAGCCCGCGTCCGCGGACCCGACCGGCGGGTGGATCGCGTGGATGGATGGCGTCGCGGGGCCGGACGGCCCGAGCGACCGGCTGACCGGGCTTGTCGTGGCCGTGGGAACCAGCCGGGTGGGCAGGGGCGTCCGTGCACAGAACAGGCTACGGATTGTGTTCCCTCTGTTTCAGAATGTAAGCTGCCCGTCGCGGGTGGTTGTGGTGAGGCCGCCTCGGGCCGCCCGAGGCCCGCCGCCCGCGGCCGCATAGCCTCTCCCCGTGCCCAGCCAGCCGCCGCCCGTCCCGTCGAGAGTGACTGTCCTGCACGCCCGCGTGCTCGCCCGGCTGACCGGCGCGGCCGAGGCCCGGCGCAGCGAGCGCTTCTTCGCCGACCAGGGGCGGGTCGTGGCCGCTCTCGTCGGCCTGTCCGTGCTCGGGTCGGCGGCGGTCGCCGCGGGGCCGTTCATCCTGCGCCACCTCATCGACACCTCGCTGCCGACCGGCCGGGTGCGCGACCTCGCCGTCCCCGTCCTGCTGCTGTGCGCCGTGCTGGTGTTCGAGTCGACCGTGCTGTCCCTGCGGATGGCGCTCATCGCCCGGCTCGGCGGGGTCGTCTCCGTGCGCATCCGCCAGACCGTCAACGCCCACCTGCAGCGGCTGCCGTTCGCCTTCTTCCCCCGCAGCCAGCAGGGCGAGGTGATGACGGTGATGTCCTCGGATGTCCTGGCCGCCCAGAACGCGATCTCCGCGACCGTGCAGGCGGTCATCTGCCGGCTCGCGGACATCGTCGTCGGCACCGCCGTCGTCTTCGCGCTGGACTGGCGGCTCAGCCTCGCGGTAATGGTGTTCGCCCCGGCCACCCTGGTGATCATCCGGTCCGGGCGGCGCCGCCTGGCCGCGCTGTCGCAGCGCCAGCGGGAACTCGACGGCCAGCTCATGGCGCAGGTGTCCGACACCGCGTCGGTATCCGGGGCGCTGCACGTGCGGCTGTTCGACCGGGTCGACTACGAGCTGCAGCGGTTCGACGCGGCCGGCGCCGAGTTGCTCGCCGCCGCCCGGGAACAGGCCCGGCTCACCTCCCGGGTCCGGTTCCTGGTCAATCTCGGCATCGTCGCGACGATGACCGCCGTGGTCACTCTCGGCGCCTGGCTGGTCTCCTCCGAGCGGACGACGCTCGGCACGGTCGCCGCCCTCGGCGGCGCGTTGCTGGTGTCGTTCGGCCCGCTGTCCTCCGCCGTCGACCTGCGCTCCGAGCTGGCCGGCGCCGGGGCCTCCTTCCGTCGGATCTTCGCCCTGCTCGACGTGCCCGAGGACGAGGCCGCAACGATGCTCGCCGGGCCGCCGACCGCCATCGCCGTGCCCCGGCCGCTGGCCCCGGCCCCGAGCTCGGGCGTGGGTGCGGCCGCGGTACCGGTGGGCCTCGACCTGGCGCTCGACGAGGTGTGGTTCGCCTACGACCAGGCCGTGCCGGAGCCCGCGCGGGCGGCGGACGCCGCGGCGCGCGAGCGCCCCGGCCCCGACGACCCGTCCTGGAACCTGCGGGGGGTGACACTGCGGGTCGCGGCTGGGACGACCACGGCCGTCGTCGGCGCCAGCGGCGCGGGCAAGACGACGATCGCCTACCTCGCCAGCGGGGTGCACCGCCCGCAGCGAGGCCGGGTCCTGCTCGGCGGCGTGCCGCTCGACGCGATCCCGCCGGCCCGGCTGCACGCGGCGATCGGCGTGGTCCCGCAGGATCCGCACCTGTTCCACGNCACGATCGCGGCGAACCTCCGCTACGGCCGGCTGGACGCGACCGACGACGAGCTGCGGGCCGCCCTCGACGCGGCCAGCCTGTCCGCCCTGCTCGACCGGCTGCCCGAGGGGCTGGCGACCCGGGTCGGCGCGCGGGGCTACCGGCTGTCCGGCGGCGAGCGCCAGCGGCTCGCCATCGCCCGCGTCCTGCTGCAGTCGCCGCAGGTGCTGGTTCTCGACGAGGCGACGTCCGCGCTGGACACCGTCTCCGAGGCCGCGGTCCGCACGGCGCTGGACCGGCTCGCCGTCGGCCGGACCTGCCTGGTGATCGCCCACCGGCTGTCGACGGTGATCGACGCCGACCGCATCTACGTCATGGACCACGGCCGCGTCGTCGAGGACGGCACCCACCGCGACCTGCTTGCCGACGGCGGTGCCTACGCCCGCCTCTACCGGCCGAGCGCCGTGTGACCGGCCGGGCCGGGATCGACGGTGCGGTCGACGATGCTGTCCCGTGCCGGGTCGTGGGACGGCGGGCCCCGCGCGGGGCAGGATGGCCAGAAGCGTCGTGGGCGGAACGTGGTTTAACGCCCGCGGGAGGAGCATTCCGGTAGTGGATCCGGTGCGGCCGTCGCCGTCGTGGCACTCCGCCGACCCGGACCGCGACCGGCAGGTCGAGAGGAGACACCCGCATGACCTCCACTGCCGGGAAAGCCACTGCCGCCGGTGGCATGGATGCCGCCGGTGGCACGGACGCCGCCGGTGGCATCGACGCCGGTGAAACCAACGCCGCCGGGCCCACCGCGCACGGCGGCTACTCGCACCGCCAGATCATGGTCATCCTCTCCGGCCTGCTGCTGGGGATGTTCCTCGCGGCGCTGGACCAGACGGTCGTCTCCACGGCGATCTACCGGATCGGCGAGAGCCTGCACGGGCTGACCGCGCAGGCGTGGGTCACCACCGCCTTCCTGATCACCTCGACGATCGCCACCCCGCTGTACGGCAAGCTGTCCGACCTGTATGGGCGCAAACCGTTCTTCCTGTTCGCGATCGCCGTGTTCATCACCGGCTCGGCGCTGTGTACCTTCGCGACGTCGATGTACATGCTCGCCGCGTTCCGGGCGGTGCAGGGCATCGGGGCCGGCGGCCTGTTCTCGCTCGCCCTGGCGATCGTCGGCGACATCATCCCGCCGCGGGAGCGGGCGAAGTACCAGGGCTACTTCATGGCGGTGTTCGGCACGTCCAGCGTCCTCGGACCCGTCGTCGGCGGCGCGCTGGCCGGCCAGGACACGCTGCTCGGCGTCGCCGGCTGGCGGTGGATCTTCCTGATCAACGTGCCGATCGGCATCGGCGCGCTCGTCGTCGTCGCGCGGGTCCTGCACATCTCCCACGAGCGCCGCGAGCACCGCATCGACTACCCCGGCGCCCTGACGCTCATCGTCGCCCTGGTGCCGCTGCTCATCGTCGCCGAGCAGGGCCGCGAGTGGGGCTGGGGCGCGGGCTCCTCGCTGGCCTGCTACGCGATCGGGCTGGTCGGCATCGCCGCGTTCGTGGTCGCGGAGCGGCGCGCGAAGGACGATGCCCTGCTGCCGCCCCGGCTGTTCCGCAACGGGGTCTTCGCCGTCGGATCAGCCCAGTCGGCGATCATCGGGATCGGCATGTTCGGCGGGATCACCCTGATCCCCCTCTACCTGCAGCTCGTCAAGGGGAACTCGCCGACCAAGGCCGGCCTGCTCACCCTCCCGCTGGTCCTGGGCATCATGCTGCTCTCGCTCGTGGCGGGACAGATCACCGCGCGGACCGGCCGTTACAAGATCCTGCCCGTGATCGGCTCGGCGCTGCTCGTCGTCGGGATGCTGTTGCTGTGGCGGCTGTCGGCCGACAGCAGCCTCGTCTACGTCGATCTGGCGATGTTCGTCGTCGGCGCCGGGCTGGGCCTGAACATGCAGACGATCGTCCTGGCGATGCAGAACGCCGTGCCGCCGCGGGACATCGGGGTGGCGACCTCCTCGACGACGTTCTTCCGGCAGCTCGGCGGCACCCTCGGCGTGGCGGTGTTCCTGTCGATCGTGTACTCGATCGTCGGCTCCCGGATCACCTCCGCGTACGCGGACGCGCGCGGCACGGCGGCGTTCGACGCGGCCGCGCGCAGCCATCCCGACCAGCTCAAGGTGCTCGGGTCGGCGTCCTCGGGTGGCTCGGGCAGCCTC
This sequence comes from Frankia sp. ACN1ag, assembly GCF_001414035.1. Classification (NCBI taxonomy): domain Bacteria; kingdom Bacillati; phylum Actinomycetota; class Actinomycetes; order Frankiales; family Frankiaceae; genus Frankia; species Frankia sp. ACN1ag. The sequence goes on from NZ_LJPA01000038.1 coordinate 10,477, forward strand.
AACGACACCTCGTTCCTCCACGGACTCGACCCGGTGCTGACCCACCCGTTCAAGGCCGGCTTCACCGAGGCGATCACAGTCGCCTTCCTGGTCGGTGCCGCCGTGCTGGTCCTCGCCTTCGTGCTGTCCCTGCTGCTCAAGGAGGTGCCGCTGCGAGAGACCGGCGCGGCCTTCGCCGACCAGCCGGCCGCGCCGGACGGGACCGCCTCCCCGGCCCCGAGCGGCACCGGTCCCGAGGCCGCGGCGGCCGGTCCCGAAGCTGCGGCGGCCGGTCCTGAGGCCGCGGCGGCTGGTCCCGCGCGGTCCGACGGTCCGCGCGTCGGCGGCTAGCCCGCTTACAAGTGGCCGCGGCGGACCATCAGCGCCAGCACGCAGGCCGAGGGTGCCATCGGTAGCCACACGGTGACCAGCCGGTAGCCCAGGACCGCGGCGAGCGCGACGGCGGGGGACTGCCCGGCGGCGATGATCGCCGCGGTGAGGGCCGCGTCCAGCGAGCCGAAGCCGCCCGGCGAGGGGACCAGGGCCGAGGCGGCGCTGGCGGCGAAGTACAGCGCGAAGACCGCCCCGACGCCGAGCGGGAGGTGCAGCGCGCGCATGATCGCCCACAGGGTCGCGGCGTGTAGCAGGGGGATGGCCGCCGAGCCGCCCCACAGCAGGGCCGCCCGGCTCGGCGAGCGGATCGTGGAGCGCATCGACCGTAGCTGGTCGACGACTCGTGCCCACACCCCGTGCGCCACCCGGCGGGCCGCCGGTACCAGCCAGCCCAGCAGCGCGGCGACGGCGACGGCCGCCGCGGCCACCGCGACGCCCAGGGCCACCGGGCCGCCGTCCGGCAGCCGGGTGGAGTCCACCGGCAGGAATCCGCCGGCCAGCAGGACGGCCAGCACGGCGAGATGGGTGGTGACCCCGGCGGTGGCGTCGAGGCCGACCGCCGTCAGGGACTCCCGCAGGGAGAAGCCGTGCCGGTGCAGGAAACGCAGCTTCACCGCGCCGACCCCGAACCCGGCGGGCAGCACGTGATTGGCCACGCTGCCCGCCACTTGGGCGGCGAGCAGCCGGCGGACCGGCAGCGACCGCGGCACCGTCCCCTGCTGGCAGGCCGCGCCCGCGACCCAGGTGAGCTGGGCGACGGCGACCGCGCCCACCAGCCAGAACGGATGGGCGCTGGCCAGCGCGTCGATGCCGGTCCGCACGGTCGACCACGACCGCACCAGCCACACCGCCGCCACCAGCGGCGCCGCGCAGGCCAGCAGCGGGCGAACCAGCCAGAACCGGCCGCGGCGGGGCGCGACGGCCACCGCCACGGCGCCGCTCGGGCCGGCGAGGACGAGGTCCCCGCCCGGCACCACGGGCGCGGCTGCCCCGGTCCGGGCGATGACCGCCGCTGGGGCGGCGTCGAGGGTCGCCAGGGGCAGCGCCCCGCCGCCCACTGCCGCCGCCTCCGGTGCCTGGCGCATCACGGTCCTCCCGTCCTGGCGTCGGCGTGGCTCTGGCCCATGTCGACCCGGTCTGCCCCGGTGCCGTCCGGGATGACGCCATCCGGAGCGATGCTCCCCGACATGTTCTCGTCGAGGGCTCCGCGACGCGCCCGTGACAGTTCACCCGAGTGTCGCGTGACCGCGTCGAGATCGGAACCCGAGCCGCCCGCGAGCAGCCCGGCGAGGCGTCCGGCGAGCCCGCCCCAGCTCCAGGCCTCGCGCATCCATTCCCGCCCGGCCAGGCCCATCCGAGCGGCCCGGTCGGGGTCGTCGAGCAGCTCCACGACGGCCCGGGCCACGGCGGCGGTGTTCCGGCCGTCGACGACCTCGCCCGTGCGGCCGGGCAGGACGACGTCGGGCGCGCCGCCCTGGGCGCCGGTGATGACGGGCAGCCCGCTGGCCGCCCCCTCCAGGGAGGACAGGCCGAGTCCCTCCAGGTCCAGGCCGAGCCAGCGGGTGCGAGACGGCATGGCGAACACGTCGGCGGCGTCGAGGTAGGCGGGCAGCTCCTCCTCACCGACCGCGCCGGCGAAATGCACCTCGTCGGCCACCCCCACCTGTCCGGCGAGGCGGCGCAGCCGGCCCTCGGCGGGTCCCTGCCCGACGAGCAGCAGCCGGGCCCCCGGATGGCGGCGCCGCACGGTGGTCCAGCCGCGGATGAGGGTGTCCTGCCCCTTGCGCGGCACCATTCGGGCCACGCAGATCACGACCGGGCGGTCCGACCAGCCCAGGGCCCGGCGGATGTCGGCCCCGCCGGCGCCCGGCCGGAAGCGGCGGGTGTCGACGCCGCCGGTCAGCCGCGCGAGGGTGGTGCCCGGCGGGGAGACGGCGACCAGCCGGCGCCGGGTGAACGCGGTGAGGTACGTCAACACGTCGGCGCGGGCGGCGACGGTGCGCACGAGCGACCAGCCCACCGGCAGCCGGGACCAGGCGACCTCGTGCCCGTGGCTGGACGCCACCACCCTGGTGACGCCCGCCTCGCGCAGCGTCGGGCCGAGCACCCCGTACGGCGCGGCGGTGGGGAACCAGACGGCGTCACAGCCCTCGCTGCGCACCAGCGAGCGCAGCAGGCGCCGGGACCGCGGCGAGGTGAGGATCCGCTCACCGGCCCGGACCACGGGGAAGGGCAGTGTGCGGTCGAACTCCTCGGCGCCGGGCGCCGCCGGCGCGACGACGACGACCCGGTCGGCGGGCAGGCCGGCGGTCAGGTGACAGGCGAACGTCTGGATGCCGCCGAGGACCGGGGGGAACTTGTCCGCCACCACCAGCGTCCGCGGCAGGTCGACGGCACCCGCGGGGCCGGTCGACCGGGAGCCGGGCGGCGCCGCGGGTGCGGGCACGATGCCCGCCGGCGGCGCGGACTCGTCCGGCCCCGCCGGGCGGGGAGTCCGCCTCACGCGGCGTCCGGCCAGCGCAGTTGTGCGGCATGCGGCGGGGGGTGGCAGGCGTCGTCCCGTTCGACGGGCAACGACGGCAGTCGGCGACCATCCATGAGGGGAGATGATTGCAGGCGGCCGGTGTGAGCTGGATGAGTGCCGCGAATGGGATGCGCCCCGCGGCGGTGGGCTGGCGGGCTGTGGCGTGGCGTGGCAGGTCGGGCGGTGGTGGACGGGCTCGCGTGGACGGGCTCGCTCAGCGCACCGCGAAGCCGGCGTCGATCGGCAGCGCGACGCCGGTGACGTACTTCGCGGCGTCCGAGACCAGCCAGGCCACCGTGTCGGAGATGTCCTCGGGCTGGAGGATCTCGATGGGCAGCGCGTTCTGCATCGCGGCGGTGGCGTTGTCCGACTCGGCGAGCAGCTTCGCCATCGACTCGTTCATCGTCATTCCGGTGGCGACGCCGGTCGGGTGGATGGTGTTCACCCGGATCCAGTGCTTGGCCAGGTCGTTCGCGAGTACCTGCATGAGCCCGACCAGGCCGCGCTTGGCCGCCGTGTACGCCTGCGGGCCCGCGTCCGGACTGCCCGTCCCCTTCAGGCCCGCGCTGGAACTGGTCAGGACGATCGCCCCACCGCGGCCGCCCTCGATCAACGCCGGTAAGGCGGCCCGCACCGTCTTGAAGACGCCGGTGAGATTCGTGTCGATGACGTCCTGCCACTCGGTGAACGGGTCCTTTTCCGGCGACAGCCGGATGATGCCGGCGTTCGCGATGACGATGTCCACCCGGCCGAACTCGGTGAACCCCTCCTGGAAAGCGGCGGAGAGCCCGGCGAAGTCCCGCACGTCCGCCTGGCGGGCGACGATCCGCCCGCCCAGCTTCTCGACGAGCTCCACGGTTTCGGCGAGATCGGCCGCCGAGGCGTTCGGATAGTCCATCGACGCGATGTCGGCGCAGATGTCCACGCCGATGATGTCGGCCCCTTCGCGGGCCAGCCGCACCGCGTGCGCCCGCCCCTGCCCGCGGGCGACTCCGGTGATGAAGGCGGTCCTGCCGTCGAGTGTGCCCATCCGGCACTCCTTCCGGAAACTGAATTCCTGGCATCGGTGTAGCGCAGGTCACAAACGTTATTGCGGACACTGATCGTCCGCAAGGGCTGCCGCCGGCCGCCGCGCGATGATGGACCCCGGACGGCGGGTGACACCGCTGGCGGACGGCGACACCGCCGGCGGACGGGGACACCGCCGGCGGACGGGGACGAGGAGACCGATGGTGCAGACGACGACGGGGCAGGCCGTGCGCGGGCGGCCCCGGGATCCGGACCTGCAGGCGCGGGTCCTCGACGCGGCGTTGGCCGAGTACGCTCGGTCCGGCTGGGCGGGCTTCACCATGCACGCCGTCGCCGGGCGCGCCGGGGTCGGCAAGTCGTCGATGTACCTGCGGTGGCCGACCAAGGAACAGCTCCTGGTCGACGCGATCGACGCCTACACTCGCCCGCTCGTCGTTGACCACGACACCGGCTCGCTGCGCGGGGACGTGCTCGCCCTGGCGTCGAGCCTGCTGGCCCACTTCCTCGACCCGATGGGCTGGGTGACGGTGCGCATCGCCGTGGACGCCGCCGTCGAGTCCTTCGATCTGGGCGGCTTCCACGAACGGATCGTCACGAAGCACAACGACGCGGCCCAGCGCATCGTCGACCGGGCGATCGGCCGCGGCGAGCTGCCGGCGGGGGTCGACGGCCGGCCGCTGCTCGAGGGCCTGTTCGGTGGCGTGCTCATGCACGCGCTGGCGATGCCGCCCCACGAGCACGCCGCCGCCCGGGGCGCCCTCGCCGCGCACGTCACGCCGCTGGTCGACCTGCTGCTGCGCGGAGTCGGCCCGGCCGCGACCCCCACGGGGGGCTGACCCAGAACAAGGCCGCGGCGCCGCGACGCGGGCACCAGGCCGTTGGCGATCTCGGCGACCACACGGCGGTGCACCGGCGTGACGAGCAGGAACCCGTCCCCGCCGACGCTCCGACCTCACCCCCGGCGGGACCACCTGACCCGGACCGGGCGGTGCCGGTTGTGCGGCCGCACCGTCCGGGTAGGCACAGAGACAGGGCAGGACAGGGCGGGGCCAGCCGCGGCCCGGGCGCATCGGCTCGTGGGCTGTCGGCCATGCGGCGCGGAAGGAGCACGACGATGGTGGGCACGCTTACCGTCACGGAACGTCGCAGGTGGCTGGACTGGGCGCTGGACATCTTCGACACGCAGGTGCGGGCCGTGCCACCCGGGTCCTGGGCGGCGCCGACACCGTGCGGACAGTGGGACGTGCGGGCGCTGGTCAACCACCTCACCGTCGAACATCTGTGGGTTCCGCCGATGCTGGCCGGTCTCACCCGGGAGGACATCGGCACCCGGTTCGACGGGGACCAGCTCGGGGACGATCCGGGCGCGCGCTGGACGGTGACGGCCCGCCGCAGCCGGGACGCCTGGGACCGGCCGGAGGCCTGGGCGTCTATCCCGATGTTGTCGTTCGGACCCACCCCGGCGGACGAATACGCCTTCCAGCTCACCGCCGACCTGCTCATTCATGCCTGGGACCTGGCCCGGGCGATCGACGCCTCGGGCCGGCTGCCCGGCGACACCACGTCGGCGCGGACCGTCGGCAACAACCGCGAGCTCGTGCGCTGGGTCCACGACAGCCTGCGCCGCCAGATCGACGCCTGGCGAGTCGTCGGCATCTTCGCCACACCGGTCTCGGTGCCGGACGACGCCGACGAGTGGACCCGGCTGATCGCCCTCACCGGCCGCTCACCGCACTGGCAGCCCGGCCTCGACGCCGGCCAGCCTCTCGACGCCGGGCAGCCTCTCGACGCCGGTCAGCACCTCGACGGTGGTCAGCACAGGGGGTAGATGAGGATCGGTGCTCCCGCCCCGCCGGCCGCAGCGGTGGGCGGAGCCGAACAGCTACGCAGCGGGGCCGGGGTCGTCGGCGTGGGGGAGACGCCGCCGCCGGGCACCGGGTGTTTGACGGCCCCGGACGGTGCCGTCGGCGCCGGTTGCGGCGACGCCGCGAGGTCCGACGCCGCGAGGTCCGAGGACGGCCGCGTCGCTACCCCCGCGCCGTCGTCCGCGCCGAGGCGACCGATGGCCGCGGACAACGCCCTCGCCGACCCGGCCGAGCCGCCGCCGTCGCGCCCCCAGCTCACCTGCACACCGGACACCGCGATCAGGCCGCCGACCGCGAACGCGGCCACCGCGCTCATCACGACGACCAGCACGACGAGCAGCCGCAGGGTGCCGCGGTCCGGTGAGCCCGCCGCAGCGCTCATCCGCGCCCCCGGCGACCCGAAGCGCGGGCGGCCCGCGCCGCCGGTCCCGCGCCGGCGGGAAGGCGCCGGCATCGGGTGGCGATCTCGGCGTCCCTGCGCATGGGCCGACCGTAGCGGATCGAGCCGGTTGCGGTGGGACGGTGCGGCGCACGCTGCGGATGTCGGGCGAAAGACGATCCGTCGGATCGGTGCCGATTGATGGTTAGTCCGCGAAATTCGGGGAGACAAAGCCGATATCAGCGCCGCTCGTTCCTCGTCCGCTCCCTGCGACTGCCCCTTTCCGGAGGTATCTGATGGGCCTGCGATACACCCGCCGACCGCGGTACGGACCGTTTCACCTCAACGTCAGCGAGCGGGGGGTGTCCTCGGTCACGCTGAAGCTCGGGCGCGTCTCCTGGCGGGTCTGGTCGCGCAACCGCCGCGGCGGCCTGTCCAGCGTCGACCTGCCGGGGCCGTTCTCCTACCGGCGGGAGGGCCGCAGCCGCCGGCGGGCCGAGGGCTGATCCCGGCGGGCGCACCCTCAGTCGGCGGCGACCCGCGCGGTCGGGGCGGTCTTCGCGGTCGGGGCCACGATCGGGACGGGTTGCCGTTCGGCCAGCAGGATCGCGAGGTCGTCGTGCAGGGCCCCGCCGGCATGGGTTCCCACGGCGGCGATGAGCCGATCCAGAGCCTCGTCCTGGCCGCCGCCCCGTAGCAGGTCCAGGCGATCGTCCAGCGGGAAGAAGCGCCCCTGGGCGTCCCTGGCCTCGATCAGCCCGTCGGTGAACAGCAGTAGCCGGTCACCGATCTCCCAGTGCGCCGTCGTGACGGTGAACCGCTCGGCCAGCCCGAGCGGGGGGCTGGGCGAGCGCAGTTCCAGCGTCGCCGATCCGTCCGCCGAGACGAGCCGCGGCGGGTGATGGCCCGCCGAGCACATACCCAGCCGCCCGTCGGGATGGATGTCCAGGACGAGCGCGGTGACGAAGTCCTCGGGCCCGGCTTCGCGCCCCACCGCCCGGGCGCACGCCGCCGCCACCTGCTCGGGATCCAGCCAGGTCACCGCGGCCTCGCGGAAGGCGCCGAGCACCACCGAGGCCAGCCGGACCGCCGGCAGCCCCTTGCCCCGAACATCTCCGATGATCACTCGGATGCCGTTCGCGGTCGGCACGACCTCGTAGAGATCTCCGCCGACGGACGCCTCCTGCGCCGCCGACAGGTAGCGGGCGGCGAAGCCGGCCCCGTCGAGCTGGCCCGGGACCGCCGGCAGCAGCGCCCGCTGCGCGACCTCGGCGACGGCCTGGACGCGGTGCAGCTTCGAGCGCTGCCGGTCCCGGTACACGCAGATGTAGACCGCGATCGCGGACTGGACCAGGACCAGGATGATCGCGGCGATGTGCGGCTGCGTGCCGAAGCGGTGGTCCCAGAGCCCGGAGAGGATCGCCACGATCACCGTCAGTCCNCCGATGCCGGCGGTGATCAACGGTGGGCAGGCGGCGGCGAGGATCAGCGGCCCCAGGCCGAAGTACCCGGTCAGCGCGACGCCGGGTCCCAGGTCGACGACGAGCGCCAGCGTGAGCACGGCCGCCCCGGCGACGATCAGGCGCAGGTTCTCCGGCCCACCCACCGCATCGGCTCCTGCGGGCGCGGCAGGGTTCGTCCGGGCAGTTCGCATGGCTCATTCTCCCGAGCAGACCAGGCGTTCGACCACACACCCTCGCAACCCGGCCGTCGGGTGACGGAAACCTGCCCAGAAGGTCAGGCCGTAGGGACGGCGCGTTCGCCCGGGTGATGCAGGTGCCAGCGTTCGCTGTCCTCGAGCTGCGCGGCCAGGGAGATCAGCAGGGCCTCGCTGCCCGCGGGCCCCATGAGCTGGGCGCCGACCGGCAGACCGGCGGCGGTGCGCCCGGCGGGCACGTTGACGGCCGGCCAGCCCAGCACGTTCCACGGCCAGGCGAACGGGCAGGCCGCCACGATCGCCTGGTCGGTGGCCCAGTTGGTCTCCCGGTTGAGCTCGCCTACGCGCGGCGGGGGGGTCGCCGTCGTCGGCGCGAGCACCACGTCGATCCGGCGGAAGATCCGGCCGATGTTGAGCCGGGCCAGCGGCTCGGCCGCGCGGGTCAACGCCAGGAACGGGCGCAGCGCCCGGCCGGTCCGGGCGTTGGCCACGGTCCGTGGGTCCAGCAGGGACGGGTCCGGGACCCGTCCGGCCCAGTCGCGGATGCCGTCCATGGACCGCGGCAGGAAGATCGTCCCGAGCAGGCCGTAGGGCGGCTCCACCGGGACGACGTCGTGCCCGAGCCGGGCGAGCACCTCGGCCATCCGTTCCACCGCGGCGCGCACCGCCGGATCGAGGCTCGCCGGCATCCCGCTGTAGGGGCGGTGCAGCGACACCCCGATCCGCAGCCGGGGCGGGGGATGCCCGGCCGCGGACCGGAACGGCTCGACCGGCGCCGGCGCGGAGTCCCGGTCGACGGGCAGGCTGCCGGCCAGGACATCGAGCAGCAGGGCGCCGTCGGCGACGGTCCTGGTCAGCGGGCCGTAGACGGTGAGGCCGTTGAACTGCTCGCGCACGGGCGCGCTGGAGATGCGACCGCGCTGTGGCTTGATCCCGACGAGATGCGTCCAGGCGGCCGGGATGCGCACCGATCCGGCGCCGTCCGAACCGATCGCGCCGGGCACCAGGCCCGCGGCCACCGCTGCCGCCGCGCCGCCGGAGGAGCCGCCGGGGGAGTGGTCCAGATCCCACGGGTTGCGGGTCACCCCGAACGCCGGGCCCTCGGTGAACGGCCACTGCCCGAACTCGGGCGTGTTCGTCTTGCCGACGATGACAGCCCCGGCGGCCTTCAACCGCCGCACCATCTCGCTGTCCCGAGCGGCCGGGGGGAACTCGCCCGCGGCGCCGAACGCCGTCGGCAGACCGGCGATGTCCGTGTCATCCTTGATCGCGATCGGCACGCCGAGCAGGGGGCGGTGCCGGTCGGCCGCCGGTCCGCCGGGGCCGTGGGCCGATCCGCCCCGGCCACCGGCCGACCCGGCGGCGAGCTCCACGTCGGCCGCTGCCGCCTCCGCGAGTGCCTCGCGTACCCGTACCCGGCGGAAGGCGTTGAGCGTGGACTGGGTTGCCTCGATCCGGTCCAGCGCGGCCTCGACGAGCTCGTGGGAGGTCACCTCGCCCCGCGCGAGGCGGGCTGCGAGGGCGGCGACGCCGTCCAGCGGGCCGTCCCGCTCCGGATCGACGAGCATCCCAGGCGCGTCCGACATCAGCCACCCCCCTGCCGCATCGGGCCTTGCTGCCCGCACCGTAACCGACCGCGGACCGCTCGCCCCGCCTCTCGCGCGATACCTCCCATTGTCCGCCGTCGTTACCGGTTTGGCAGAGGCATGGGGAAGGGAAGGGTTTAGTGCACGTCACGTGAGATTCGGGTCATATCGCGCGTTGTCGGACACGTGATGCGAGGGACGCCGTATCACGCACGCCACATCGTGTTATCAACATCGGGGACGGGGTACCGCCGACGGGAGAACGGATCGTGAACATCTCGCGGCGCTACCACGGGTATCCCGGTGGCCACCACCGGGTTGTCTCCCGCGGCCGCCGCGGCCCACCCGCCGGACCGCCCGACCGGATGGACCGCCCGCCGGTCGGCCGAACCATGGCCCGGTAAGGCGGCTCGACCCCTCTCGGGGCCGGCCGGGCCGCGCGGGCGGCGGCGACGGTGCGTCGACGCGGTAACTCGCCGCGCCGAGACCGCCAGGGCCGCGGGGATCCGCAGGCTGTCGAGATCGGAAGACCTCGAGACGAAGTAAGACGATGAGGGAGGAACCACCCGATGTCAGTGGACCCGAACGCGGCCACGCCGGACCCCGCGCCGATCACGCCGCCGAAAGGCGCGGCACCGTCAGCCCCTGGCGGGGCCCGGCCGTCCTCGCCCGAGCCGGAACGGCCGACCAGCGCGCCCGCGCTGAACGGTCACAGCCCCGCCGCTGCGCCTTCCCCCGCCGCCGCGCCTTCCCCCGCTGCCCCGCCTTCCCCCGCCGCCGCGCCTTCCCCCGCGTCCGATGGGGAGGGAGGATCCGGGCCGGGGGAGGCGTCGAGCACCCGGGAGCGGGTGGCGGTGGGCGCGGCCGAGGTGCGCGAGCGCGTCAGCGGCGCGGCCGCGACCCTCGCTCCGCACGTCGCCGCCGCAACCGAGCGGACCCGTGGCGCGGCGGAGAAGGCTGCTGGGACCGTGCGGGAGAAGGTCGCCGAGAACCCCCGGTTGGCCGCCGCGACGGAGCGGACGATCGGCGCTCGCGACCGGGCCGTCGGAACCGTCCGGGAGCGGCTCGCCCAGCACCCGCAGGTGAACGCCACGGCCGAGAAGACCCTCGCCACCAGCGGTAAGGCGGCCCGTTCCGCCGGGCAGCGGGCCCGGAACAACCCGCGGGCCACCGGTGGCGTGCTGGCCGGCACCGCGCTGGTGCTCCTGGTCCGCCGGGCCCGCCGGCGCCGCCGCCGCAGCGCCGACTGAGCACCGCCTGCCCGGGGTGGCTGGGTCGCCCCGTCCCTGCCCTCTTCCTCCGGTCTGTTCCCTCCGGACCGGAAAAGAGTGCGCATACCGGTGTTTATGCCGATCGGGTGCGGGGACACAGGACTCAACCACCTTGGCAGGGAGAATAAAATGGTCACATTCGTCGTCGTCATGATTCTGCTCGGTCTGGTCGCCGGCGCCGTCGCTCGCGTGGTGCTGCCCGGACCCGATCCGATCGGCATTCTCGGCACCATTGTCGTGGGCATCATCGGTTCTTTCGTCGGCGGTTTCCTGGGCTACGTCCTGTTCAACAAGGATGTCGGTGAGGGCGCGCTCCAGCCGTCCGGGATCATCGGCTCCATCATCGGTGCCATCCTGGTGCTGCTGATCTGGCGCAACGTCGGCGGCCACAGCAACAGCCGGTCGCGTGGTCGTAGCCGCCGCTACGCCCGTCGGTGACCGCACTGACCGTCGGTCACGGCGACACCCATCGGTGATCTCCGGGACTGCCGAGAAGCCGACGGCCGCGAGGTCGGCCGGCGCGGGCCCAGCCCGCCCCGCGCCGACCTCGCCCGCCGACCTCGCCCGCCGACCTCGCCCGCCGACCTCGCCCGCCGACCTCGCCCGCCGACCTTGCCCGCCGACCTTGCCCGCCGACCTCGCCCCCGACGTCCCTCCCGCGCCAGTGCACAGCCATCCCGACTTCGCCGCCGGCCCCTCGGTCCCGGCGGCTTTTTGCTGTTCCGGGGCCGGCCGGCGCGGGTGACCCGACGCGCGCCTGGGCGCGTCGCGGGTGGACCGGGCGGGATCATCTCGGGATGGCCGGCGGTTTCACGCGCCCGGCAGGGCGAAGATCGCCGCAAGGTGGACCGGCTCCACGAACCTGCCGTCCGGGGAGGATGTGCGCAGCGCCTCGGTGATCTCCTTCTCGAAGGAAGCTCGCCGGTCTCCCAGGAGCCGCCCGATGGGGAAGGACGTCGAGTACAGATACTGATCTTTAATTCACCGGGTCGGACTGGAGCGGATCCCGCCCGGTTCCGGTTCCGCGGAATCCGAAAATGACCGTACCCCGTGGCCGTGGTGGTGATCACAGATCGTGACGGCGGCTGTGGGGTGTTCAGGGTGGATGCAGGGGAGAGCGCCTACCTGGTCGCTCTGGTGGGTTCCGCGTCCGATCTGTCCCTACACAAGGACCGGATGGCACCGTTCCCCTGCACACCCCTGCCCCCGGCCCCCCTCGCCGGCCACGCGACGTGAGCGTTGACCCGACCCGGACCCGGACCGGACCGGACCGGCAAAGAACCGTGCGGACGCGACAGCNGCGACCGTGACGGTCGCGTCCCGGCAGCACACGNGGACAGCACCAGCACCAGCGGAAGCGCAGCCGAACCGTGCGCCCGCCCGGTGACGGAAGCGTGATGACCGTGGCGCGGTTCCGCGGAACACCTCGATCATCAGCCGAGGGCGGGTCGAGGGCGGGTCGAGGGCGGGTCAGGGGCGGGATTGTGCGCCGGCCGGCAGCCGTCCGCGGGCCGGTCTGGCACCATCCTGATCTGCCCGGAGGGCACGTCGCCGTCACCGGATCGACTGCGGAGCCATCATCATGATCCATCCACCGGCACCGCACGTTAAAGATCAGTAGCCGACGATCTGGTCAGCCGTCCACTTTCGCTCGAACTCGAAGACGATCCTTTCCACGTGCCGGAACGGGGATCGGCGCAGGACGCTCTCGTGGGACTCCGCGGGTGGCACGAAGACGCCGCTGCCGGCGCGACGCACGGTCCCGAGAAACCTCGCCTGGACCTCCTCGATCGCCCGCTGCCAGTCGGTGGCGGGCCGGACGAGGCAGTTGTCGTTGACGATGACGAGTCCGCCGCCCGGGGTGACGATGTCGGCGAGCGTTGCCAGAACACGGTCCCGGTCCATCCAGTGGAATGACCGGCCCATGGTGACGAGGCGAAACCGGCCGATTTCCGGGGGAAGGTTCTCTGCGCGCGCTTCCACCCATCTCGCGTTACGGACGTCCGCCAGGCTCGCCGCTCGTGCCGCCTCCGCGAGCATTTCGGGCTCGGGATCGACACCGAAAAGCCTGCGGGTAGCCAGGTCGGTGGCGAGCGTAGTACGCGGCGGTTCCAGTAAAAAGATCGCCGATCAGGCCGCCAACCTAGCGGCCGTCCGCGGGTACGTCTTTCCCTTCCACGAGGTTCCGCGGAAACCGCGCCACCGGCCCCGTGCCCGGCCCTGGCCCCGTGCCCGGGTCCGCGGTCGCCGGTGGTGGTGTCCGGTGGCAGCGGCTTACCGCGAGCAGATCACCGATCGTCTGCGTCCCTCCCGGGGCCGGGGTCGTCGCCGGGGTGGTCCGGGTCGGGCGTGTGGTCGGTGGTCTCACTGAAGTCGCGAGCCCGCTGGGCGGAGTCCGCGCTCGCGCCGGAGAACAGCCGCGCGTCGTCGGCGGCGTCGGCGCGCGGGGGCTGGGGGCCGTCCGGGGCGTCGCCGGCCTCACCCGGGCCGGTCGAGCCGTCGGGGGTGCGGGGCGTCGGGGGGAGATGACTGCCGTCGCCGTCCCTGGTGGACAGGGTGATCGTGGTGATCGGCTCCCAGCCGCGGCGGGCGCCGTCGCGCTTGCGGAGCCGGTCGCGGGGCATCCCGTCGCGGTCCTCCCGCTCGCGCACCAGGGTGCCGATGGCGCCCCCGTCGCGGTCGCCGGCTCCGTTCTGGTGGCTGTTGGCACCGTAAGGGCCGGCACCATTGTGCTGGTCTGCGCTGTACCGGCTGGCGTCGCGGCGGTCGTCGGTGAGGTGGCCAGGGTCGGCGAGGGGGCCGGAGCCTGGACCGGTGAGGTGGGCGGTGGCGTCGAACTCGATGCGGGTTCGCGGCAGTGCCCGGTGATGGTTGCGCTGCAGCCACAGCACGAGGGCCTCCCGCACGTGGCAGCGCAGATCGAAGGTGGTCGGGCCGTCCTTGCCGCTGACCAGCACCCGGATCCGGATGTGGTCGCCGACGGCGTCGGTCACCTGCAGCACGCAGACCCGCTGGTCCCACAGGTCGGTGGCCGCCAGGACCCGGTGCATCTCGGCGCGCATCTCCTCGAGCGGGACCTCCCAGTCGAGATCCAGCTCCACCGCGCCGAGCACGGCGGACTCCTTGCGGGTCCAGTTCTGGAACGGCGTCGTGGTGAAGTACGTCGACGGCAGGATCATCCGCCGGTCGTCCCAGATGTGGACGACGACGTAGGTCAGCGTGATCTCCTCGATCCGGCCCCACTCCTCCTCGACGACGACCACGTCGTCGACCCGGATGGCGTCGGTGAACGCGAGCTGCAGGCCCGCGAAGACGTTGGCCAGCGAGGTCTGGGCCGCCAGGCCCGCGACGATGCCGACGACGCCGGCGCTGGCGAAGATGCTGGCCCCGGCGACGCGCACGCTCGGGATCGTCATGAGCATCGACGCACCGGCGATGATCGAGATGATGGCGACGGTGATCCGCCGCATCAGCGTGACCTGGGTGCGCACCCGCCGGGCGTGCCGGTTGTCGACGACGTCCACCCGGTAGCGGGCGAGCGCGAGCTCCTCGAAGACGAACGCGAGGACGGCGACGCACCAACCGATCCCGGCGATCAGCAGGATGTCGCAGACGTGGATCGCCGGCTGCGTCCAGTCCTGTTCGTGGGTGGCGTTGAGGCCGATGAGCAGCGCGAGCAGGATCAGGGTCAGCCGGACGGGCCGCCGGCCGCGGTGCGCGAGATCGGCGACGATCTGGGAATGCCGGCCGATACGCAGCGCGACCCGGTGCAGCAGTATGGCGGCGGCCGCGGCGACGATGACCGCACCGACCAGGACCGTCAGCACGGCGATCGTCGACTGCATGTTGGAGAAGGACAGATCGGGCGCGGCGCTTACACGCACAGGCAGGCTCCTCGTCCCTGGGGGGCATGGTTCCCCGGGTGCCCTGCCCCTGATCCGGCGGCTCATGAAGTGATCCGCGCCATAGTCAGGCGGAGGTGTTAACCGCCCGAGGGCATTCGCGTCGGTCCAGGTANCCCGGGATACCACTTCGAGGTAACGGATCGCGGATCGTGTGCGGCTGTGTGNGCTGCGGACGATGATGGAGGCGGAGCGCACGGATCACACGGATCGTGGACGCGATGGAGCCAGGCCGGCGACCGCGCCGGCGGACGGCGCCGGGCCGCGCCACGCTCACCGGAGGCGGGCATGGGTTCCTTCCCGACCATCATCAGGCAGGTACAGGAAAAGGATCTGGCGGCCCTCGCCGCGCTGGATGAGATGATCTTCGGCCATCTTGCCTATCCCTACTTCGTCCTGAGACAGATCTTCGACGTGCACCGCGGCGAACTGCTCGTGCTGGAACAGGCGGGCGGGATGCGCGGGTACTCCGTCGCGGTCCGCTCGACGACCCGCGGCCTGGCCTGGTTCCTGGGGCTGGGGGTCGAACCGGACAGTCGGGGTCGGGGTTTCGGCCGGCGGCTCGCCGACGCCTCTCTCGACCGCCTGCGTGCGCAGGGTCTCGATCGCGTCCGGCTCACCGTGGACGGCGAGAACGCCGCCGCGGTGCGTCTCTACCGCCGGCTGGGCTTCGTGCGGCTCGGCGAGATCGCCGACTACCTCGGCCCCGACGAACCCCGCCAACTCCTGGAACTGGCGCTCAACCCCGTGGACCGGGACAGGCACACGGCACCCGCGGTGGGAGGTCAACGCGACCCACTCGATCCGCGAGCCGAGAAGTTCCGGAGCAATGCAGAACCGATAGTCGAGTAAGTCGCCCGGCAGATCGCTACCGATAGTCGCGCGGAGCGCGCCCGCCGCCCGCCGTGAGCAGTGCGGCCTAGGTGTGGGGTTGACCGGAGCTGGGGGTGGTTGTGGTTGTCGCCCGCGCAATCGGGAAAAATATCCTCCTGATCGGATCCGGGCATCGTGGCCGACCTCGCGTGCTGGTGTGTCGGTCGCCGTCGCGTCCGTTCGGAGTGGGACCGTCCGACCGTGGGATGTGACGGGGAGCAGGTATGTCCGCCACCGGCGCGAACTCGGCGGGTCGCCACCCCCGCCGACCTTCGGACCTTTTTGGCCGTGCTTGTTCGGCCGTGCTCGGTATTTGATAGCTTGAATCCAAGAGGTGTATATCATGTCGGAGCCGCAGATGGCCCAGGTCGATTCCCGTCACCGGCTCGGTACTCGGCCGACCGGTCGCGGCGCCGGCGGGGAGGCGCTTGAGCGGCTGCCCTCCTCCGTCGGTGCGCCGCGCAACGCCGACTTCCCCTGGGACGAGTTCGACACGGCCTCCTACCTGCGCCACAACTATCGCAGCCTCCGTTCGGACGACCGGCAGATCCTCGAACTGGTCCGGGACTTCTTCGCGGACTCGCTGCCGGCCGGCGGGGCCCGCGGGCTCGACGTGGGATCCGGACCGAACCTGTACCCGGCGCTGGCCATGCTGCCGTTGTGTCGCACGATCACGCTGTTTGAGCCGTCCGCCAGCAACGTGGCCTGGTTGCGGGACGAGATCGGCGACTACGGGCGCTCGTGGGATCCGTTCTGGGAGTTGTTGTGTGAACGGTCGCGCTACCAGGAGGTGGGCGATCCGCGCCAGGCGCTCGCCGACCGCGTGTCGGTGCAGCAGGGCAGCGTGTTCAAGCTGCCCAGGCGCGGGTGGGACGTCGGCACCATGTTCTTCGTCGCCGAGTCCATCTCGGAGCGACCGGAGGAGTTCGAGGACGCGGTGCGGCGGTTCGTCGGGGCATTGCGCGTAGGCGCCCCGTTCGCCGCGGCCTTCATGGAGAACTCGGACGGATACGACGTCGGCGGACGCCGCTTTCCGGCCGTCGCCGTCGAGGAGGGCTACATCCGGAGGATTCTCGAGACGGCAGCCACCGACCTGCGACTGGAGCGGATCGGCATCGGCAGCGACGTCCTGCGGGCCGGGTACACCGGGATGATCGTAGCCTGCGGCCGGGTGCGTGCCGCATGAGCCGGGGCCGGCGGTCCCGGGACCGGAGGTGAAAGGTGCGCATCCGACCTCGGCAGTCGCTTCTCGAGCTGTGGCGGGCGACGGTCGACTATTCCTACCGCGACGGGGTGTGGACACCCGCCGGGCGGGCCGAGCCGAATTCGACCAGTGATGCCGAGCAACTGCTGTGCCTGATGTATCCGGCCTCCCAGATCGCCGCCTTCAAACTCGACCGGCCGGACGAGACGGCCCGGGACCTGCGTGAGGCACTCGCCCAGCTCGGGGACGCGGTCGAGATTCCGCGTCGGCTGATCATGGCGATGCGCGCCTACATGGAGCGGTACACGGCCGGCGCCAACACGCCGGTCTTCGCGGGCGGCAGCTACCTGGAGCCGCGGGTGGAAGGCGAACTACTCACCCCGGAGCAGCGGCGGCTGGATGTCGTCGACTCCTTCTCGATGTCCATCACTCTTTCGCTGGCCACGCTGGGCTTTCTCAACGTGTTCGAGAAGGTCGTGCGGCGCCCGGCGCTGCTGGCCCAGATCGCCGAGCTGGAGGAGATGGCCAGCCGTCGGCTCACGGCGGCGATGGTCGGCCTGCTGCGCAGCTTCACGGTGCACTCGTTCGCACCGGACTCGCCCGCGGGCCGCGTGCTGTGCCAGACGGTCAACCAGCGCGGACTGCCGCCCAAGAAGATCGTCGCCGAGCTGCACGAGGCGCTCGCCCAGGTCCGCGCGGGCCTCGCCGAGGTCACCCTCGGTTCCGGCGGCGCCGAGGAGCTCGACAACGAGGAGCATCTGTTCGAGTGCGGCTGGTCCTGGGGGATCATCAGGGACGCGCCGGAGGTGCCCACCGCGGAGCCGCTGGACCAGCCGGTCGGTGTCGCCGTCCGGCGACCGTTCCTGTACTTCACGGTCGTCGCGCTCGACGGCATCCTCGATCTGTTCTCCGAACGGACCCGCATCCTCGACCTGCTGACCGAGGAGCAGCAGGGGTTCATGCGCGCCCTGCAGATCCGCTGGGACCTGACCCAGCAGTACTGGTCCATCCTCGCCGGGTTCGGCGGGGAGCGTTGGCCGCTGGAGGACATCCCCTGGCGGACGACCGACGGGCGTGAGTCGGACTACTACAGCCTGCTCGTCACCTCCGTCACGGTCGAGGCGCTCGTCCAACGCCGGGCCGTCGACCTCGACCTGGCCCGGGTGGGCCGGGTGCTCGAGGAGCTGTCGGCCCGGGGCCGCGTCACGCGCCGCGCGCTCGAGGAGGACCCGGCGGTCGAGATGCACGTCCCGGGGGTGCGGCTGAACCTCTACGGCGCCGAGGACCTCCCCTCCGGACAGCGGGGCCCCGAGGTCGTCTGGCCGGTGGCCGACTTCGCCACGGCCCTGCTGAAGCGGACCATCCGCGTCGCCTCGCTCGCGGGCGGGACGGAGCTGCGGGATCGGCTGCTGCGCCTGACGGACGACGTCTGGGACCATCTGCATCTGCGCCGGCTGACCAGCGGCCCCGCGGCCGGGCTCTGGGACGACGCGAGCGCCGCCTTCCCGCAGCTCAAGCCGGAGGATCAGGCACCCTCGTGGTACCTCACCGAGCGGGTGATGGAGTGCCTCGTGGTCGCGGCCACCATGATCAACGAGGCGCCGCTGCGCAACGACCGACTGATGGTCATGACCCAGGATCTCGCCATCGAGGCCGATCACCTCTACAGCCAGGAACTGCTGCGCGGCGCCACGGACGCGGGCCCCGTGGGCAGGCGGCTCGACCACCTGGGTCGGCGTCTCGAACGGGCCCGCGCCGTCGCCGACAGCAGGCCCGGGACGGCGATCGCGATCCTGTTCGAGGTGCTGGGCGAGCTCGACGAGCTCGTCGCGGCGCGCCGATCCAGGCAGGGCGATCCCGAATGATCCTGTTCGCGACCTCGGACAAGGGCGGCACCGGTCGATCGGTGACGAGCTGCAACGTGGCGCTGCGCTGCGCGTTGCAGGGCAGCGACGTCTGCTATCTCGACTTCGACTTCGGCTCGCCGACCGCGGGCGCGATCCTGCATGTGGACTCGACCACCCGCGGCATCACCGGCGGCCGCGGCCTGCACAGCTATCTGGAGGGCTCGGTCGCCGCACCGGCCGAGCTCGATCTGTGGCGGCACATCGAACGGGCCGAGCTGCGGCCCCGGCCGGCGGGCGCGGGACGGCTGGTGCTGCTGCCCGGAGACGAGGGCGGCGGCGAGTTCCCGACCGACGACGAGATGACGGACCGATGCCAGCGGCTGCTGCGGCGCCTGGCGGAGGAGTTCGAACTCGTCATCGTCGATCTCAGCGCCGGGCGTTCCTACGCGCTGCAGCTCGTCCTCGAGGTCACCGCACGGCCCGCCCTGCAGGCGGTCGTCACCCGCTGGCTGGTCTTCCACCGCTGGACCCGGCAGCACATCGTCGCGGCTGCGGGCCTCGCCTACGGTGAGCACGGCATCGTGGACACCGGCGCGGCCAAGGGGCATCACCGAGACCGGCTGCACGACTCCGTCCGGTTCGTCCGTACCGCCGTTCCCGACCCTGATTCGTCGCAGTTCGCCGGTCTGCTGCCCACCCAGGCGGCATGGTTGCAGGAGACCGATGCGGAGCTGCAGAAGCTCGCCGCGCGACGACGGATCGGGCGCAGCGTCCTGCTCGGCTCGGTCCCGCTGGATCCCGTCCTGCAGTGGCGTGAACAGCTCATCCTCGACAGTGATGTCTGGACGCTGCGGATCGCGAACCCGGAGACCAGCACGGCCCTCGACGACCTCGCCAAGAACGTCCTGGACGACGAGTCCTGGGAAGGGCTGTGACGGGCGTGGGGCGTGACGGGCGTGGGGCGTGACGGGCATGGGGGCGTGACGGGCGTGGGGGCGTGACGGGCGTGGGGGCGTGACGGGCGTGGAGGTTGTCGTCGGGGAGACGAGCGCCACCGATCGGACGGTGGAGATACCCCTGTCCCACCTGTCCGTCGAACTCGGCCACCTGTACATGGAGGAACTGGTCGACGGCAGCGTCGACCTGCCCGCCTACTTCGGCCGGATAGCGACGTGGACCGGCCCGGACCAGTTGGCGGACCTCGCCCGCGTCCCGCGGTCCCGGCTGCGGGCGAGCACCTGCGTCCTCGTCGACGACTACGCCGCCGCGCCGCTCGGGCCCGACGTCGTGGTGCCCCGGCTGATCGCGGCCGCCCGCTGCGCGGGACTGACCATCGACTACATCGCGCGTGAATCGGGCTGCGCCGCGCCGATGGACGGTGCCGCTGCGCTGGCCGGGCCCCGGCCGGCCGCCTCCCTCGCCGATCTGGTCGAGGGTCTGATCGTGGCCGACCCGGCGGCGGGCTTCAACGGCAACCGGCCGCCCGTGCACGAGAACGGCTGGCTGTGCAACGGCGTCCGATCGCCGGCCGGGGGCGCCCGGCAGGCCATGCGGGCACCCGTGGCCTGGCAGCCGCCGGTGGAGAACCGGGCGCACCGGCATTCGATCTTCCTCGACGTGGAGATCTGGCGGGAGCAGGGGGCCGGCCGGCGGTGGTCGTGCCCGTTCCTCGCCACCGTGTGGCAGCTTCTCCGACTCGGCCAGCTACGCGTCCTCGGTCGACCCGCCGCGACCCCGGTCGGCATCGATCCGGACGACCTGCCGGCCACTTGGGCGCAGTTCCCGACGATCGCCCAGTTACCGGGCCACGCGGCCCCGTTTACCGCGTACCGCACCCTGTCCGTGCTCGACGGCCGGTTCCTCCCCGTCGAGCACGCGGTCCGGATGACCCTCGGCCAGGTCGCCGTCGACCCGATCGTGGCCGAACAGACCCTGCGCCGGGCCGGGCGGGAGAACGTGCCGCTGCCGGCGGAGCTGCCCGACCGGGTCGGCCATGTCTTCCTCGGCGGATGAGATGGCGGATGAGAGGGCGGATGAGAGAGCGGAGGGGGCCATCCCGCCCGCCGGCGTCGCCCACGACGGGTCGCGTGTTCTCGTGGGCGAGGTGCGCACAGGCCTGCTCGCCCAGTCCCGGGCGCTCACGGAGCCGGAGGCCACGGCGGTCGTGGCCCTGCGGCCCGGGTCCCAGGTGCGGGTCTCGGCGCGGCCCGTGCCCCACTGCGTCTCGCCGGACCTGACCCTTGGGGTGCACTGCCCCGTGCCCAGTGCCTCCGGGGCCCGCCGCGACGGCCTCGGCACGGTGCTCAGCCGAGCCTCGGTGACCAGCGGCCGGCTGGTGCAGGCCAGCACCCACGTCCGGATCGTCCTGGGCGGTGCGCGGCCGGCCGGGCGCCGCCGGCCCTGGGCCTACCATCTCGCCCACCCCGGGACGATCGAGGTGGGTGGCCGGCTGTCCGCCGACGACCTGGCCGACGGCTTCCTGCTGACCGAGACCGGCGACGGGCCCGGGACCACCCTCGATCTGGGGGCGGTCTGCGGCCGGCTGCTCGACCAGGTGCAGGAAAGCCCGATTCTCGACCAGAAGCCTCCTTTTCGGGCGCGGCGGACGCGGTTCAGGTTCGCGCTCCTCCCGTGCGGCCATCCCGCGGTCGGCGAATCGGCCTGGAGTTCAGGATCCGCCGCCGCCGACACCACTTCTGGCCGTTCACCGGCGTCCGGTCACGTCTGCCGCATCGGATTCGTCGTCGCGGACGAAACCGTACGCACACTGCGTATTCATGGATCCGGCCTGGACCTTGTGAGCATCGTCGGACTATGCGAGGATCTCGCTCTCCACGATTGGCTTCTCACCACAGTCCAGCATGTCGTCGCCGGCAGCCGGGTTCGGGCAGGCGGAGGAGGTCGGTTGCCATCACAGTTGACGCCGGTAATAGATCATCTGCTGCATGTGTGGATGCCAGGCGCGCGGATCGGCGAGGAGCTGCTTCCGGTCTGGACAGGTCTGGAACAACGGCTCGGCTTCTCCCGTCAGTGGGAAAGTCTGGTCGGCTGGATCCGCGATCAGCTTGCTCTCTCGCTCCTCGCCAGCCTGGGCGATGGAGCCCGCTAGGTTCGGGGGAACCGTGAACGACCAGATCCGGGTCGGTACGACATCCGAGGTGTTGCGGAAGTCGACGATCAGCGTCCTCACCGGCGGTCTCACCTGGGTGATCGCCAATCTGACCGGGCAGCAGAAGGAATGGGCACTGCTGTTCTCCGCCTTCGTCGGGTCCGTCGTCCTCATCGTGCAGTTCCTCGTCGACTTCGAGCGACGCATCAAGCTGGTCGAAACCTCGATCGCGGCGCATCATTCAAGCATGGAATCCATCGTGCAGCGCCGTTTCGCCGAGATCAGCGAGATTACTGAGCTGTTCAGTCTGGTCGAGACGTCGGCGATGCGCACCGATGTCGTCGTCCAGTTCCTTCGAAACGCGGTCGCGATCGGGGAGTCACCGCGGCTGCGCTACGAATTTGCCCATGCGGAGATCCATCGGATGTCCGAGTTCCTGCGGGAACTGGAGAGCGGGACCGCGACCTACTTCGGCGAGGACCGGGACTGGCTGCTCGGCCTGACCCGGGAGGCCAGCACATCCATCGACGCCATCAGCCTGCCCTCGGTCGACGGCGGCGTGCACGGCTTCGCCGACGGTTTCTGGGAGAGCGACCTCGGTCATCGCTACCTGGAATGTCAGCGCGAGGCGGCCGAACGACGTGGCGTGCGGATCCGGCGCATCCTCGTGCTGGAGCGGGAGAACGTGCTGGCCGAGGAGAACCTGCACAGCCTGTGCTCCCGCCATTCCAACCACGGCATCGAGGTGCGCACCCTGCACCCGGAGTCGATCCCGCTGCGTGCCAGCCGCGCCCTGCTCGACTTCATCGTCTTCGACGACGTCATCGGATACGAGGTCACGCCCGGAGCCCATGCGGGCACCGCCATGCCGCCGACGATCGTCAACACCCGACTCGTGCTGCGGGCGGACGTCGTGCAGGCCCACCGGCTCCATTTCGACGAGCTGTGGAAGGTCGCCGAACCGTTCGACCCATCCGCCCCGCGAGCCGCCTGAGCCGGCGTCAGCGCTCGCGCGGAGGCAGGAAGCGGTACATCACGTACAGGTCGACGTTGCCGAGCCAGGGGTGGCGGTACGCGGCGGGCAGCGTGCCGACCTGGCGGAACGCCAGCGACCGCCACAGCGAGACCAGCTTCGGGTTGGCGGCGACGACGTGCACCTGCAGTGCCTGGTAGCCCAGGTCCGTGGCGTAGTCGATCATCTCTTCGGCGGCCTGGCGGCTGACGCTCTCCCAGTGACCGCCGGCACGCCCACGGGTGGGGGATGCCGGGCCACCGTAGGGCCCGTGATCCTCGTACGGACCGGCGCCGGCGCGAGGCCCCCCC
Organism: Frankia sp. ACN1ag; assembly: GCF_001414035.1. Taxonomy (NCBI): domain Bacteria; kingdom Bacillati; phylum Actinomycetota; class Actinomycetes; order Frankiales; family Frankiaceae; genus Frankia; species Frankia sp. ACN1ag. The sequence continues at coordinate 33,418 of NZ_LJPA01000038.1, forward strand.
TGGTCGACCCGCTTCGGATCGACCAGCAGCATCGCCTGCGCCACGTGGTTGCCGAGGCCCGGCAGGCTCGGCGTCAGCAGCGCGGTCGCCACGACGGCCACCGCGCCCGGGAGCCCGTCCGCCGCCTCGTCCGCCTCGGCCTCTTCCTCGATCTCCTCCATGACCAGCACCTCGGCCGGCGGCGGGAGCATCCAGACGGCTCGAGCGGTCTCCTCACCGGTGTCCGGCTCCCAGGGGCAGGTTTCGCCCTCGATCACGACGGCCCGCCAGATTGGCCAGATCCTGTCCCAGTCCTCCTCGGACGCCCGCCGTATGCGCACCTGTCCGATCCTGCCCGTTCACCGCATCGCGCGGGTAACGGCGTTGCGACACTGACGGGCGGGTCAGCCGCGAGGGACGTCCCGCCAGGGCTTGCCGGTGTCGACGCGGACGTCGCCGGGCAGCCGGAGCACCCGTTCGCCCAGCACGTTGCGCAGGATCTGCGATGTCCCGCCCTCGATCGTGTTGGCCCGGGCCCGCAGGAATCGGCGCTGCAGGCTGTCGGCGGGGTCGTCGTAGGAGTCGTAGAGGGTGCCCTCCGGGCCGAGCACGTCCATGCAGAAGTCGTAGATCTTCTGGTTGAGTTCGGCGCCGACGAGCTTGCCGATGGACGCCTCCGGTCCGGGCGGTCCGGCGGTGCGGGCGACCCGGGCACGCTCCCCGGTGAGCCGGTAGGCCTCGGCCTGCGTCCACAGATCGGCCAGCCGCAGCCGCAGCGCCGGGCTGTGCAGGTCGGGCCGGTCCCGCCACAGCTCCAGCGCGTCGGCGATCGTGCCGGAGCCGCGGCCGAGCGCGGAGTCGCCGATCGCGGAGCGCTCGTTCATCAGCGTGGTCATCGCGACGTTCCAGCCCTGGCCGACGTCGCCCAGGCGGTGGGCGTCCGGGACGCGCACGCCGGTCAGGTAGACCTCGTTGAACTCGGCCTGGCCGGTGGCCTGCCGCAGCGGCCGGACCTCGACGCCGGGGGCGTGCATGTCGACGATGAAGTACGTCAGCCCGCGGTGCTTGGGCAGGTCCGGGTCGGTCCGGGCCAGCAGCAGCGCCCAGCTCGCCAGGTGCGCGAGGCTCGTCCACACCTTCTGCCCGTCGACGACCCAGTCGTCGCCGTCGCGCACCGCGCGGGTCGACAGTCCGGCGAGGTCGGAGCCTGCGCCCGGCTCGCTGAACAACTGGGCCCACATCTGCTCGCCGGTGTACAGCGGGCGCAGCAGCCTCGCCCGGAGTTCCTCGTCGGCGTGGCCGTGCAGGGTCGGGCCGGCCATGCCGACGCCGATCGGGTTGTTCAGGAACGGGTCGGGCCGCCCGCCGGCGGCCAGGATCGCGTCGGCGACCGCCTGCAGCCCGGCGGGCAGGCCGAGGCCGCCGAAGCCGACGGGGAAGTGCACCCAGGCCAGGCCCGCGTCGTAGCAGGCGCCGAGGTACTCCGCCGTCGTCGCGGTGGCCGGGTCGAGGCCGGCGACCACCCCGTGGGCGGCCCGCTCGACGCGCGCCCGGTCGTCCTGCGAAGCCCCCGCCGCAGCCAGGGCGTCGGCCGTCTCGGCGCTCATCGCCGTCTCCCGCCTGTCGTCGTCACGTCGTGCCGTAGGTCGCTGGTGTCTGCGTGGGTTGCTGGTGCCTGCGTGGGCCGTGGGTTGCGCCGGCCGGGCTAGTGGCCGTCGGCGTCGTCAAGGACGAGCTGGGCCAGCCGCTCCTGGTGCGCCTCGGCGCCACCGAACAGGGCCGCGTCGGTATAGGCGCGCTTGAGGTACAGGTGCGCGGGATGCTCCCAGGTGAAGCCGATCCCGCCGTGCACCTGCACGGCCATCGCCGCGACCTGCGTGAACGCCGTCGAGCACACCGACTGCGCGAGGCTCGCCGCGATCCGCGGGTCGTCGGTGCCCTCGTCGAGCGCCCATGCCCCGTGGTAGGCCACCGAACGGGCCTGCTCGACCAGCACCAGCATGTCGGCACACAGGTGCTTGACCGCTTGGAACGACCCGATCGGCCGGCCGAACTGCAGCCGGGTCCTGGCGTACTCGACGGAGAGATCAAGCAGGTACTGGGCGGCGCCGACCTGCTCGGCGGCCAGCAGCACGGCGGCGGTCTCCGCGGTGGTGGCGAGGACGGCCGCGGCCTCCGGCGCCGCGGCGAGCAGCCGGGCCGGGACGTCGTTGAAGCTGACGGTGGCCTGCCGGCGGGTGAGGTCCATCGTCGCCGCGGACTGCCGGACCAGGCCGGTGGCGTCGGCGCTCACCGCGAACAGCCCGACGGCGTCCCCGTCTCCGTCGCCGTCCCCGTCGGTGCCCGCGCCCGCGCCGCCGATCGTCGCGGCGACCAGCAGCAGGTCCGCCGCGGCGCCGTCCAGCACGTGCGCGACCGAACCACGCAGCGTGTACCCGGCGGTCGCGGTGCCGTCCGGCGAGGGGGTTCCGTCCGGCGAGGGGGTGCCGTCCGAGGCGGAGGCGCTGCTGTGGCGGGCGGTGGCGGTCACGGTGACGGCGGCCGGGTCGAACCCGCCCCGGTGCAGCGGCGCCGCCAGCGCGGCAGTGGTTCGGCCCGCGACGAGCCCCGGCAGCAGTTCCGCTCGGGCCGCCTTGTCGCTCAGGCCCCCCAGCACCGTGGCACCGAGGATGATCGAACCGAGCAGCGGCCCGCACACGAGCGCCCGGCCCAACTCCTCGATCACCACCGCCTGGGAGACCAGCCCGTCGCCGACGCCGTCGTACTCCTCGTCCGTGGCGAGGCCGAGCACACCGAGTTCCTCGCCGAGCCGGGACCAGACGGCGGGATCGTGGCCGAGCGGCGACGCCATCAGCCGCCGGACCTCCTCCTGCGGACTGACCTGCGCGGCGAACGCGCGTACCGTCCGGCGCAGCTCGACCTGCTCAGCGGACCAGGCGAACTCCGAGCTCATGGGCCACTCCCCGCATGGACGACAGGACACCTCGGATGCCGACGCGACCCCGCCACCGATCCTGCGATCGCCTCCGCGCCCACCGTGCACCCGACCGGCCCCCGACCCTTCGGCGGGGCCCGGAGCCGACGGACGGTCGGGCACCAGGATGACGTGCGGAGTGTGAGCTATGCCGCATCTCGCCATCCGACCTAAACAGGTCGTCCAGACCGCAGTCAACAAGTGCGCGAGATCGTCGGCGGGGTCCGGTCACCTGTGGATTGATCCTCCGTTGAGGAGAGGTGGCGCCCCGCGGCCGCCGCGCCCCGTGGCGGTTACCCGGATGACGCGCTCGACCACGGAATGCTGTCGGAGGTCCAGGCTGTCGGGCCGGATCGACGGTAGGACGACCAACTCGCCCGTTCTACGGCGCCGTTGTCGGTGGGCTGACTGCCGGCCCGTACGCTGCAGTCTGACCGTCGGCCGCGCGGGTCGTCGAACGGGACGGGAGCGAGCAGCGCATGATCGACCGGGACGAGGCGTTCGAGTCGGCTCTGCCCGATCTGTCCGAGATCGATCTCGCCGATCTCGGTGATTTCGGCGACCTCGGCGACCGCTCCCATCCGCGGCTGCGCGACGCCCTGGCGAGGCTCCGCCAGGAGGCCGTGCGCCCCGCCGACGCCATGTCCGGCTTCACCTCGAGCATCCGGCCCGGCAGCGGTCCCTGACCGTACGGGCTCGTTCCGCTACGGTGGGGGCGGATCGATCTCAAGGTCCACCCGCTCGCCGTCGCGTGCTCGAACACTGACCGGATGGTTGGCGCCGAGTCCCGCCTCAAGATTTTCGAGAATGTCCACCTGCAGACCCCGGGTCAAGGTCGCCGGGTCGGTTCTCGAGAGGCTGGTGGCATGGTTGAGGGACGCAATCATGGTGAGGGGATGGCTGTCGCCGAGCTTCGCCCGCAGGCCGGCCTCGACCTCCTGATCGAGTCCTTGGGCGAGGATGAAGTTGTTCGTGTCGTAGTAGCAGTTGGCCAGATTTTCCAGGCAGTAGAAGATGAACGGGTGATCCTGGGGTAGTGACGTCCTCAGCAATTCGACGGTCTGTTTCGCGAGTTGGGTGGCGGCGGCCGCGCTCCCTTCCGACCGGAGGGCCGTGATCAACGCGTTCGCGGCGGCAAGAGTGTAGAGACTGTCCGGTCCGAGCCGACCGCGGGCGCGCCGGAATGTAGCCTCCGCCAGGCTGCGGGCCGCTGAGGTCTCCCTGGCCAGGCACAGGTCGAAGACCAGGCTGACGGCCGTCGCCAGCGCCTCCGGATGGTCCTGTCCTACCAGGTTGTCAATCTTGCCGAGCGTGTAGGCCGACTCCTGACGAGCGCGGTCGCTCTGGCCGCACCACCGCATGGAGATCGCGCGGTTCCGCAACGATCTGAGGGTGTCGGCATGACCCTCGCCCAGGTCCTCGCGGCAGCGTTCCACGGTTTCCTCCAGGAGCGTGAGCGATTCCTGGTAGTGGCCGCACTCGCGGAGATCGCGGGCATGGTTGTCCGCGAGCTGCAGGGTGTAGACGGCTTTCTTGCTGTTCAGCCGAAGCGCCCGTTCATAGATGTCTCGGCTCATGTCGAGGGCGGTGGCAAAATCACCCACGAAGCGCAGGGAAACCGCNAGATTGTTGGCACTCAGGATCCCGTCGGGGTGATCGAGCCAGCCGCGCATCCGGCACCGCTCGTAGGTCTCCTCGTCGAGCGTGCGGGCATCCTGGTACCTGCGGATCCGGCGGAGGTCGCCGCCCAGCGCCATCGCCGCCCGCAGCGTGAGGGGAGCATCCGGCCCGAGAACGCGTTGTAGCCGTTCCCGGGCCGACTGGTCCAGCTGGCGGGCCCGTTCCGGCTCGTCCAGGTCCCGCAGGCTGTCAGCGAGATTCAGGGTGAGTTCCAAGGTCCGCTGGTCGTTCTCGCCCAGGCTGACGTTCCAGGCGCGCAACGTGTCGTCGGCGAGGTCCCGGCAGCCGCTGTGGTCACGCTGCATGTACAGGCTGCGGACGATGTTGAGGACCAGCTTGGAGACGTCCCGTGAGGTGGAATCGGCGGCTCCCGCCGGCCCGAGATGGGGGCGTAGCAAGGCATAGCGAGGCCAGGTATGCGGCTCGTCGGGATCGCCGGGATCCGCCGCCGCCAGCAACGCCTGCACCCGCTGACGGACGCCCGCCTGCTGGTCCGGAGAGAAGTCGTCGCGGATCGCCGCCTGCACGAGCCGGTGCATCTCCAGGCTCTGATCCCGCTCGTCGACCCGGGCCAGCGCGTGCTCGGTCATGTTCCGGACGGCGGTGGCCAGCGTGAGTGGATCCCGGAACTCCTGGTCCCGGGGGTCCTCCAGATCTCGCAGTTCCTCACCGGCGAAGAGCCGCAGGCTGATCGGTTCCGGGCCGAAGAAGGCACACAGCTCGGCGAGCCGCGCCGCGAGGGGGGCCTGCGTGCGTAGCCGGTCGACGGACAGCAGCCAGGTCCGGGCGATGGGGCCCGGATAGCTGGGAATCTCGCCCTTCAGCAGCAGTGGACCGGGACTGCTGTCGAGGAGCTGCAGGTAGCTCTCGGCGCTCATCCCGGTCTCGGCATGCCAGGCGGCCGCATGCTCGAGGGCCAGCGGCAGGTGGCCCAGCGCGTCGGCGAGCCTGGTCGCGACCTCCACCGCCAGCGTCGGAGCTCGACGGCGCAGCAGGGCGACGCTCTCTTCCTGACCAAAAACCCCGATCTCCATCCGTTCCTGACGGCCCTGCCAGCGCTGGTTACGGGAGGTGATAAGCACATGCCCCGGCCCGAGGGGAATCAGCGGGGTGATGTCGTCCGGGCTGTCGGCGTTGTCGAAGACGAGCAGCCATCGCCGGTACGGATCGCCGCGGCGCAGGGCGTTCAACACGTCGTCGACCGGCTCGTGCCGCGGGCGCGCCGGCAACCCGAGCTGCCGGGCGAGGGCCGCCAGCCCACTGCGCAGCAGCGTGGACTGGTCACAGCGGATCCAGCAGACCAGATCGTACGAAGTCGCGAAGCGGTGTACGTACTCCGTGGCGAGCTGGGTCTTGCCCACGCCGCCGAGGCCCTGCAACACCTGGGTGTGGGCCGGGACGGTGCCGACGCCGACGAAACGGTTCCGAAGCTCGGTGAGGAGCTCCTTCCGGCCCACGAACGCGAGGTTGCGGGCGGGCACTCCCGCCCAGACCTGCGGTGGGTCGCCGGGGAAGCGGACCGCGGTGTCCGCGCCGGTCCTGGTGCGCAGGGGTGCGGTACGGCGGTCGGGCCGCCCCACCGCGGCGAGCAGCGCCCGCCGCGCGGTGGTCTCGCTCAGGCCGGCGAGGTCGGTGTAGTCCTGCTCGCCGAACTGGGCGGGGAGCGGAAACTCCTCGATACGTACGGGCAGGAACAGGCGGGCGAGGCCATTCGGATCGCGGGCGGTCGCCTGACGCCAGCGCTCCTGCCCGGAGGAGCGGAGATAGGCCCGGGACAGGACGGCCACCGTCCGGGAGCCTCCGCCGGGTGCGGTTGCGGCCGGGCCATCGCCGGTCCAGCCTGGTGGCACGCCGGTGGTCGTCTCCAGTGTCACGGCGAAGCCGACCGCCGCCAGCTCCACGGCGATCCAGTCGGCCCAGGTGCGATCCTCGGCGGCATAGTTGACGAGGATCTCCGTCGGGATGGGGATCTGGGTGCGTTCGAACAGCGCGAGAATGCGTCGGCGCTCCCGCTCGTCCTGCGGGGCAAGAGCGCTTACCTTGCCGTCGGAAAGACAGGACGCGAGCCGCTCGTACGCCGCCAGCAACGTCCCCTCCTGCTGGGGGCGGTCACCGAAGACGGCCNGGATCTCCTCGTACGCGTAGTAGGGCTTGTACGGTATCTCGACATCACCCCAGTAGCGTTCCCGCCCGCGGCCGTCCATGCCGTGCAGGAAGGTGTCGAAGGTCGCTCGGGCGAGGTCGCGGCCCAGCTCCAGCTTCTTCTGTTCGCCGTCCTCGACCCGCATCGGAACCGGGAGGATACGGATTCTATGGGCATCGTCCGCCCCGTCGATCGATCGAGCGGCGGCAGCCGCCCCCTCGATGCTCTGCGTGCTGAGGGTGAAGCAGTTGACGACGATGTCGGGTAGCTGGACGGTGCAGATCCCGGCGGTGTCACTCAGCCCGGTCCGGCTGTCGACGAGTATCCACTCATAGGACGCGCGCATGTTCCTGGCAACGGCGTCGATGAAGTCTGCGCCGCCGTGCGCATCGTAGAAGGTGCTCCAGTCGAAGGTGCTCAGGCGCTGGGAGTACGCCGGATCGTGGCGGCCGGAACAGACGAAGTCGATCGTTCCGTCGTCCGGAAATATCGTGTCCAGTGATTCCGCGTAGGGTGTGATCGCGGTGGCGCGCTCGAACCAGTCCTCGTCGCCGGGGACCGGTGGGGACATCACCGTTGCGGTGAAATCCCAGATCATGTCCATCACGCCACGGGTCGAGCGCAGCTCGGGGTCGTGGAGAAAAGGGTGAAAGTATCGCTGCAGACCGGGCGCCTCCAGATCCCAGTCCACGACGAGGACGCGCCGGCCGTTGCTGGCGAGCAACCAGGCGATGTTGGCCAGCGCCATCGAGCGGCCCGTTCCGCCCTTGTACGAGTAGAACGTGACGATGGTGCCCGGCGGTGTTCCTGCCACCGAACCTCCTACGGGCTCTGGAGGAACGGTCGGCGGCGGGGCTGGGCGTCACGGGTACGCAACGATGCATGAGAGGAGAAGATGCGAGCCTGCAGGTCTGCGAGCACCTGGACGAGGGTCCTCCCGAACTCGTCGTGTGAGCTGACGTTCATGCGAAGGAAGTCGTCCTGCCGAAGCACGTTGTTGCGCAGTGCCTGGGCCAGGCTGGCCCTCAGCTCGGCGGCGTTCTCGATCGTCTCGGCATCGTGCGGATTCCAGGGTACCAGGACACCCGTGGTGGGCTCGTTTCGTCCGTCATACTCGATGAGCGCGGTATGAAAGGGCTCCAGCATCGCGGTCCACACATCGATGATGAAGACGACGACCTCGTTGCGTTCCTTGGAGGTCTCGAGCAACCCGCCGATGCCGGTGTGCAGCTTGACGATGTTCGAGACCATGTCCTGGCTCGCGGCGACGGACTGCGCCAGAACGCAGACCCGCTGGCGGAAGTGCGGGTGAAACGGCGTCCACTCATCGAACTGACCGCCGTAGTAGTCCAGGCGCCGGCGCAGTGCCGCCAGCTCGTTCGCCGAGGTCACGGCGAGGACGAAGGTAACCCGTTTGGGACCGCCGCCGGGATCGCCGACGGCCGCGCGGGCCGCCGACGCGGCCATCCGGTGGGGAGCGCCGGGCTTCTGGGAAGCCCAGGCGTTGCCGGCCGATCCGTCGGCCGTGGATGCGGGTGCGGTGAACTCCTGCGCGCGCGGCGAGTCCGGCTCCTGTGGGGTGGCCAGCTCGGTGCCGCGAGCCAGGCCCGGTGACGGTTCCCGCCCTGCGGGCGGCTCACGTCCTGGTGATGGCTCACGTCCTGGTGATGGTTCAGGCCCTGAGGACGGTTGAGGTCGTGGGGGTGGCTCGGCTCGACCTTCCGTCGGTGGCGCCGTACTCGTCCGCTCGCGGCCGGTCAGGATGAGCACACCGTTGCCTTCGGTGGGCCGGGGTGCGGAGGCGGACGAGTGGGCCGCGATCTCCGCCGGCTCGAAAGCGTTGCGGACCGCATCGAAGTCGGGGACGGCTGCCATGGACGGGAGGGGGGACTCTTCGGCCAGAAATATGATCCGGTTGGCCAGCGCCACCAGGAACTCCTGGTACTCGTCATAGTTCCGCTTCAGTTGCAGGAGATATCGCAGACCGTGTGTGGCGTAGCCCTCCCCGAGATCCCTATGACTGTACTGCAACCCGGAGAGGATTGCGGGCGTTGGCCGCAATGGCGTCCAGATCACGGGGAGCAACGCCGGCGGGCGGATCGCCCCGTTGGCTTCCTGTGCCCGGAGCCGGTCGTCGAAGACCTGCCACTCCCGGCCGCAGTTTTCGCTGGCGAAGAGGCTGCGTGAGCAGATCGCCACGAAGGTCCGGCATCGCCGGAGGGCGTCGCTCAGCTCATTCGGCCAGGCCGCACCCGGCCGGATGTTCGAGGTGTCGAGAAAGCCGACGTCATCCAGGCTGGGATGGCCGCAGCGGGCCCGGACCTCCCGTCGAAGATCCAGAAAGAATCTGTTGAGAAACGGGCCGTCCTTGATGTCAAGCCGCGCGTAACTGAGGAAGAAGTACAACGGAAGCGCAGTCATCGGGCCGGGGGACGTCCGAAGCGGCGGGCGCTGGCGTGGGCCTGGGTCGCCCACCGGATTCGGGCCGCGATGCGGCCCGGTGCGGGTGGGCGTTCTCGGCCGGCTATCTGGCACTGTGTCGACTGGCTGACCCATGACCCACGGACGATCTCCCCCGGTTCCACTGGTCCCCTCGTTTCCTACCTGACCGGCACCGCACCCGCCGGTCCAGCCGGTGTCGGGTATCGATGAGTGAGAAGAGAGTCTACGTCGTGGGAGGTGGCAGGAGACCTGGCACCGGTACGCCGGAAACCAGGTAAGTACGGTTTCCGAAGGGCCCGGCGGCGGTATACGGCCCGTCGGCCGCGCGCCGTCGGCTTGTCGCCGCGACGCCGGTTCCCGCCGGCCGGCGCCTACTGTGTTGCTTTACAGGCGCCGGCTCGCCGGTCAGGCTAGATTGGAAGACCGGGGCCCCTTGAGGAGGGCGCGGATGGATCGGTCGTTGACAGATTTCGAGTCATGGCTACCCGACATGACCGGGGTGGCGCTTGACACGATCGGGGCGGTGGACAGCCCTGGACTCCGGCGGGCACTGGCGCGCCTGGATCGCGAGGCGGCGCAGGTCTCCGCACCGCCGACCGGCTTCAACTCGAGTCTGGCTTTCACCTCTGCCCTGTCGGCGCTTTAGACAGGGGCAGGGTGCAGATCTCTGACGCCGACGCGAGGCGACCGCGGCGGATGGAGTGGCCGTATGGCTCGCTTCCCGACAAAGAGCTGGAAGGCTCGGGTTGGCGACCCGAGCCCTTCTCGCAGTTCGTTCTCAAGGTGCACAGCCGCTGCAACCTTTCGTGCACCTATTGTTACGTCTACCATCAGGTTGATCAGAGCTGGCGCAGTCAGCCCGCGGCGATGAGCCACCGGACGGTTGCCGCGACGGCCGGGCGAGTGGCGCAGCATGCTCGGCGGCACGCTCTGAGCGCCGTCCACGTCGTCCTGCACGGCGGCGAGCCGCTCCTGGCCGGGGCCGACCTGCTCGACCACGTGGTCACGGCTTTTCGGGATGCGGTGCCCGCCGGAACGCGCGTCGTGTTCAGCCTCCAGACGAACGCCGTGCTGCTGACCGAGCGCATGCTCGATCTCTGCCTGGGCCACGGCATCCGCGTGGGCGTCAGCGTGGACGGCGGCGTCGACCACCACAACCGACGGCGGATCCGACGGGACGGGTCGGAAAGCCTCGCGGACACGCAGGCCGGACTCGCCCGGCTGACCGGGCAGCGGTTCCGTGACATCTTCGGCGGTCTGCTCTGCGTCATAGATCTGGCAAGCGACCCGGTGGAGGTGTATGAAAGCCTGCTCGCCTGGGACCCGCCGGCGGTCGACTTTCTGCTGCCTCATGGAAACTGGCTGGTCCGACCGCCCGGGCGGGGGGCGGACGAGCGGGACACGCCGTACGCGGACTGGCTCGAGTCGTTGTTCGACCGCTGGTATTCCGCCTCGGAACACGAGACGGAACTCCGCCTCTTCGACGAGATCATCGCTCTGCTGCTCGGCGGCCGCAGCCGGGTCGAGACCGTGGGGCTGACCCCGTCGACGGTGGTCGTGGTCGAGACAGACGGCTCGATCGAGCAGGTTGACGCGCTGAAGTCCGCCTACCAGGGAGCCGCGTCAACCGGGTTGCACGTCGACCGGGACGACTTCGATGCCGCTCTGCGGCATCCGGGCATCGTCGCCAGACAGATCGGTGCCGCGGCGCTCGGCGAGGAATGCGCCGGTTGCCCGATCCATCGGGTCTGCGGTGGTGGGTACTACCCCCATCGATACCGGCCGGGTACCGGCTTCCGGAACCGCTCGGTGTACTGTCCGGATCTGTTCCACCTGATCTCGCATATCGGAACCCGGATCGGCGCGGATCTCGAGCGCGCCCGACGCCGCACAGAGTGAGCGTGAAACTTCATCGGCTGGCCGCCGCTGATTTCGATGAGCTGGCGGTGGGGGGCGGCGGGGCGGAGGTTGTCCACCGCCTCCGGGCGACGCAGCTCAGCAAGCGGCTGTTGACTCTGCGTGCGGTCATGGACGACGCCGCCCGCCTGGCGCCGACGGCCGGCGGCCGGCTCGCACGCAGCTTCGAGGTGCTTGTCGCCGCGCAGCGCGCCGCGCCGGACATGGTGGACGAGCTGTTGCTCTCGCCGGGCTTCGGGCTGTGGGCGATGCACTGCCTGCGGCGGATGCGCGGCGCCGTGTCCTCACCCATCCCGCTCGAGGACGATCTGGCCGGGCTCGGTGCGCTGGCCGTCGCCGCGGCCCTGCGGGCCGGGCTGGAGGCCGAGGTCCCGGTACTGATCCGAGACGACGAGCTGGTTCTGCCCACCCTTGGCCGTTACCGTGGCGCGTCTTCCGGCTGGGCCCAGGCGCGGACCGCCGGTGGCGCACTGACGTTGCGCACAGCCGGCTCACCGCAGGAGCACCCGGTCCTGATCGCCCGGGCAGCGGGGGCGGCCGAGCGCAACCTGATCCGCGACGCCGGTTCCGACTGGGAGCCGATTCCCACTCTCGACGCGCAGGCGGCGGGCGAGCGGATCGAGCTGCGCCTGGACTTCGTCGATCCCGCCCGCCTGCTGCTCGACCTGCCCATGACGTCCGAGATCGTCCCGGAGGCGCTCGACCTGTGGCGCCAGCGGCTTGCCGAGGGCTGGCGGATCCTGTGCCGGTGCGACCCACGCGCGGCGCGGGCGATCGCCGCCGGGCTCACGACGGTCTTCCCGTTGCGGCCGACGAGCGGCGCGACCGAGCTCAGCGCCTCCGTCGGCGAGGCGTTCGGGGCGGTCGCGATGACGCTGCCCAAGGACGGCCTGTCGTGCGCGGCCGCCCTCGTCCACGAGTTTCAGCACAACAAGCTGTCCGCACTGCTCGATCTCGTCACCCTGGTCGAGCCCGTCGAGGGACGGCTGCTCTACGCGCCCTGGCGCGCCGATCCCCGCCCCCTGCCCGGCCTCCTCCAGGGTGCCTACGCCTACCTCGGCCTCACCGGATTCTGGGACTTCCAGCGGCGGGTGCTCCCCGAGCCGGCCTACGCGCATTTCGAGTTCGCCCGGTGGCGGGAGGAGGTGTGGCGGGTCCTCGTCGCGATCCGACTGTCCGGTGCGCTGACCCCGCCTGGACTGCGTTTCCTCGACGGCATGCGGACGGTGGTCTGGCGCCACCGGCAGGCCGCGGTGCCAGCGGAGCCGCGGATGCTGGCCCGGCGGATCAGCGCCGACACCTGGACGGCCTGGCGGCTGCGCAACGCCGAACCCGCCGCCGACCGGGTGGCGGCCCTCGTCCGGGCCTGGGCCGCCGGCCGCCCGGCGCCGACCGGGATGCGGGTGCCCACAAGCATCCGGGCCGGCAACCGCGGCCTGGTCGACAGCACCCGGCTCAGTCTGGCGCATCTCCGGCTGCATGAGCCGAAGCTCTTCGCAGCCGTGCGTGAGGGCGTTCCCGGTGTGCTCGAGGAGAACTTCTCGTTGGCCGATCGGGCGTATGCCTGCGGCGACTTCCCGGCCGCCGCGGCCGCCTACAAGCAGCAGATCGCCGACGATCCGGATCACCTCGGGGCCTGGGCCGGTCTCGCGCTGTGCCGCCGGGAGACCGGCCGACACGGCAGCCGGGTGCTTATCGCCCACCCCGAGCTCGTCCGCGCGGTGCACCGGGGGGTCGAGGAGCTGAGCGGGGACCGCGTCGACCCGGATGATCTCGCGGCCTGGCTACCCGAGCCGGCCCCCGACGGGACCCCTGGGGGAACGGGGTTATAGCGGCGGCGGCTCGAAGTCGAAGTCCAGCCGCTCGCCGCGCAGGCCGGCCCGCACGTCCGGATGCTCTTCACCGAGGACCCGCCGGTAGCGGCGCACCGTGTCCTCGGTGAGGGCCTGGCCCTCCTCCGTCCGGCCGACGGTGGCGAGGTCCAGCGCGACGTTGGTCGCGCAGACGAGCGTGTGCGGATGATCATGACCGAGGAGTTCCCGGAACCGGGGGAGGGCCGCCTCTCCCATCTTCACCGCCTCGTCGGTCCGCCCCAGCGCGGAACGTGCCGTCGCCAGGTTCGCCACACAGGTCAGGGTGAAGTGGTGGTCGGCGCCCAGCCTGGCCTCCAGACCAGCGAGCGACTCGGCCAGCAGGGTCTCGGCCTCCTCGATCCGGCCGAGCTGCCGGTGGACGAGGGCGAGGTTCAGGCCGCAGCCGTAGGTGTAGGGATGGTCGGGGCCGAGCACGTCGCGATAGCGACGGACGGTCTTCTCGATCCGGACGGTCGCCTCGTCCGGATCGCCCGCCACTCGCTGCGCGTTGCCGAGGTTGATCCCGGCGGCGAGGGTGTCCGGGTGCTCGGAGCCGTACTGCGGGCTGTTGGTGTACCGGGCGTGCACCTCCCGTGCCAACTCCAGCGCGGCGGCGAAGTCTCCAGCCTTGCGGCGCGCAACCGAGAGCTCCTTGGCGTGCTGGAGCACGTGCCAGTGCCCGGCCGGCAGGATCCGACGCTGCACCAGGTCGAGGTAGATCAGGTACGCCTGCTCGGCCAGCTCCCGGGCCTCCAGGTACTGCCCGGCATGGCGGAGATCGCGGGCGAGGGCGGCCATGGAGAACACCACCCACACCGCGTCGTCGCGGGTGTACGCGGCGCGCCGGTCGGCGAGGTTGCGCTGATCTGCTTCGAGGGCCCGGACATACGAGCTGGTGAGGGTGTAGTCGACGGCGAGGTTGTTGGCGGCGAACAGGGTGGCCTGGTGTTCCTCGCCGAAGACCGCCCGGTGCCGGGCGAGGGAGTCCTCGTCGAGCTCGCGGGCGGCCTGGAACTCGCCGAGGGAACGCAGGTCCGCACCGTAACCGTTCAGGACGAGCAGCGTCTCCTCGTGCTCCGCCCCGAGCACGTCCGTGATCGCCTCCAGGGTGGGGCGCCGCAGCTCGTAGGCCTCGCGATACCGGCCGAGTGCCCACAGGATGTCAGCCTTGATTCCCTGCAGGATAAGGACGTCGGGATCACGATCGCCGGAGTCGGTGACCCAGCCGGCCAGCGCCCGATCCGCCTCGACGAGGCCGGTGGAGAAGTCACCGATCTGGTAGAGGTACCGCACGACGTGTTCGATCAGCTGACGCGCCGGCGGCTGCGGGGCCCGGTAGACCTCGGAGGGCACGATGTGCGGCAGCAGCCGGCTGAACAGCGGCCAGTTGTCCTCCTCCGCCTCGCCCGGGTCCGCCCCGATGAGCAGCTGGTGCACCTCGTCGCGCACCCGACGCTGGTCCTCGGCCGGCAGATCGTCGCGGATGAGCTTCTGGACGAGCCGGTGGACCTGCAGCGTCTTGTTGGTGGTGTCGAGGCGGGCCAGGGCGTAGCGGCCGAGCTCCCGGATCGCGCGGCTGACGACCAGCCGATCCTGCATGGCAACGCCGAACTCGGACTTCAGGATGTACTTGCCGCGGTCGAGGATCTCCAACGAGATCGGTTCCGGGCTGAAGAACGCGCAGCGGCGGAGCAGCTCCAGGGCGAACGGCGCCTGCTCCTGCAACTTGCTCACCGACAGACTCCAGGCCGCGGCGACCGGCCGGGAGTAGTCGGCGGGCGCGTTCTCGGCGAGCAGCCGGCCGCCGGCCTCGCGCAGCAGCTCCAGGTACTCCTGGGCGCCCATGCCCGTCTCGGCCTGCAGGGCGCCCGCCTGCTCCAGGGCGAGTGGCAGGTCACCGAGCGCGTCGGCGAGTTCGTCGGCGTCGGCTCGTGAAATACCCTCAACCCGGCGGGTGAGGAACTCCAGGCTTTCCCGGCGGTCGAAGACGTTCACCTCGAGCGTGTCGACGTGACTGAGCCAACTCCGGTTGCGCGAGGTCACGATGACATGGCCTGGACCGTGCGGAATGCTGGGACGGATCAGTTCTGGCTGCTCGGCGTTGTCGAAGATCAGCAGCCAGCGGCGGTAGGGTTCCCCGCGGCGCAGCGCGTCCAGCACCTGGGTGACGGCGTCGTCGACCCGCAACGGGGCGGTGTCCGCCAGCCCCAACCGGGGTGCGAGGGTGGCGAGGGTGGACCGGACCAGCGAGGGCTGGTCGGCGGGCACCCACCACACGAGGTCGTAGTCGGTCTGGAAACGGTGGGCGTACTCGATCGCCAGATGGGTCTTGCCCACCCCGCCGAGCCCCTGTAGCGCGTGCGGCAGGACCGCGGTGACGTCACGTGTGTCCGAGGTGATGCGGGCGCGCAGATCGGCGAGCAGGCCTTCCCGGCCGGTGAAGTTCTTGTTCCGTTGCGGCACGTTGCCCCACACGGCCGGCACTCGCCGACCGGTGTCCTGCACCGGAACCGACTTCACCACCGAATCCACCATTCCCCCGCGTTGTTCGACGCGAGGTGGTTCGTTTGTCGACGTCATACCTCGCCCATACAAACAATCTTCAGCTTACCGAGCGCCTGGATCTTACCTCTGGAAGGGGCTGGGTGGGCACCCCTGGCCGGGCTGCGTGTCGCTCCGCGCACTCCCCGAACTTTTCTACCATATAGTGATGAAAAAGACGGTTGTCCGGTTCTTGCCAGGCGACATCTGGACGACTGGGGAAAGTCCAGGTCAAGGGCCGGCTTCCGGTGTGCGTTGCGGCGGGAGCCGCCCTGGCGATGCTGGCTGCGCTGTCTGAGCGATGTCCAGGGTGTGTGCCTGGGGTGAGTGTTCGGGGTGAGTGTCCGGGGGGTGAACGTCGAAGCGGGCGGATGCGGAGCCCCGGGGGCGACTGCCGCGGCGGCGGCCCTGGTCGCCGCGGTGTCAGCCTGGCCGCAGCCCAGGCCGCCACAGCGCGGGTGCCCGCGCCGGAGGGCCCTATTCCCGGCAGGCGGCGAATATGGCCGGTGTGGTCCACCGGGCCGTTGTCCACCGCCGCCGATCCGGGGTCGGATAGTATTCACCGAGGTCACCGGGTTGGCAGCGAGGGGCTCTACCACATTGGCTACTGAAGCGGTCGCGGCGGGCGGCGTAAATGCGATTTTCTCGGGCGAGCTCGTCGCGGGGACGGTTCGCCCTTTGCTGGGCGGAGCTGCCAGGGCCGGGCGGAGTTCATGGCTGCCGGCCGAATCTTCTGTGTGCAGTGCGTCGTCCCGGCCGAACGAGGCGCGCAGCTCCCGGCGCTGTAGTGGACGAGTCGCGCGATGACGGTTGTCCCGGGCGCCTCGCCGTTTCCCGGTCTGCGGCCTTTCACGGAGATCGACTCCGCCCGGTTCTTCGGGCGGACCGCCGCCGCCCACGCCCTGTTGGCGAAATGGCTTGAGAACCGCCTGGTGGTCGTGTACGGACCACCAGGCGTGGGAAAAAGCTCGCTGTTGCGGGCGGGAGTGCTTCCACACCTTTCGCCGGAGGTCGCCCACGTGCTGCCGGTGGGTCGGATCACCCCGCTGCCGGGCGCCACCGGCGCCGGTGTTCCCTCGCTCGGCCGGGTGGCCAACCCGTTCGCCGAGACGTTGTTGCGGACCTGGTCCGGCCCGCGGGGGACGTCGACGCTGCCGCCCGCCCTGCGCGACCGGCTGGGCGGAGATGGGCCGAGCCTGCAGGGCCGTCGGCGGCCCGCCGACCCGGACCGGCCGATCCTCGCTGCGGTGGATCAGTTCGAGGATTTCTTCGCGCCGTGCACCCCCTACCTTGATCCGTTGCGGGAGCAGTTCATCACGCTGCTGGGCGAGGCGGTCGCGGCGCTGCCCAACCTGCGCCTGCTCCTGGTGATCCGGCACAATGCCCGGTCCCGTCTCGCCCCCTACGAGACGACGCTCGCCGGCGGCGAGGATGCCGCCGGAGTCCGGGTCGGGGGGCTGGACCGGCACTCCGCGATCGCCGCGTGCGCCGAGCCGATGCGGCGGGCCGGTCGGCCGCTGCCGCCGGAGGTCGTGGCGGCCTGTATCGACGAACTCCTCAACAGCCGGGTGGTGGACGCCGCCGGAACCGTGTCGGTCCTGACCGCGGACGCCGTCCCGCCGGCCTACCTCCAGCTCGTGGCCGCGTCGCTGTGGCGGGACACGGCCGACCGCGGCGCCTCGCTCGGGCCGGACCTCATGGAATCCGCCGCTCGGGTCGACGCGGTCCTGGGGGCCCACCTCACGCAGGTCATCGTGACGGAGGCGGGGCGGCACCACCTCGACGCCGGGGACGTGCGCCGGTGGCTGATCCGTACCTTCGTCACCGAACGCGGGCGTCGGGCGACGGTCGACGAGGGCCTCGTCGCGACCGCCGGGATGCCCAACGCGCTGCTGGCGGCGCTGGCCGAGCGGTACGTCCTGGCCAGCGAGTGGCGTTCGGGCTCCCGCCGGTTCGAGCTCTTCGACGACCGGCTCATCCCCCCGCTGCAGGCAGCGGTGCCGGACTGGCCGGCGGCCGACGCGCCGGCGGCGGAGATCGGTGCGATCGACTACCTTCAGGCGGCCCTGATCAGCCTCGCGGACGGCGATCTTGCGGCCGCCCGGGTACATGCCGACGAGGTGCTGCGGCGCGACGCCGAGGATCCGCGCATCCGGGCACAGGCAGTGATGCTGCGCGCCGATCTCGACGAGGCCCAGGGGCGGATCGAGCAGGCCGAGCGCGGCTACCGGGAGGCCGCGCAGCTCTACGAGTCGCTGCCGGACGCCGAATCGTCGGGCCGGGCGCTGGCCGCGGCCGGGCGGCTGCTGCTGCGGGCCGGGCGGCTCGGCTCCGCGGTCGAGGATCTTCAGTCGGCGTCGGCCCGGCTGCCGGCCGAACTCGACGTGCAGATCGATCTTGCTCGGGCCCTGTGGTACTCGGGCCAGCGCTGGGCCGCCGCCGCGATCTTCTCGACGGTGCTGACCATCGCGCCGCTGACGCCGGCGGCCCTGGCTGGGCGCGGTCAGCTACGGGTCGAGCTGGGGGACGACGCGGCGGCCCTGGACGACCTCGACCGAGCGGTCCGGCTGGGCCCGGGCGGCCCGGACACCGCCGACACCGCCGACCTCGCAGGCCCTGCCGGTGCTGGGGACTCCGCCGAGACCCGGGCCGCTCGTGCGCTGGCGCTGGCGCGGCTCGGACGCTCGGCCACCGCGGCCACGGAGACGTCGGCGGTGCTCGACGACGCCCCGGACAGCGGGCCGGTCCTCTGGCGTGCGGCGGGTGTGCTCCAGACCATCGGAGACGACTCGCGGGCGGCCGACCTCCTCGAGCGGGCTCTGCAGGCGCGCGCGCCGGCGTTGCTCGCCCACCAGCGGGAGCAGGTTCACCGGATGCTGCGCCGCCCGGGAGCGATGGCCTGACCGACCGGCTTCCCGGGTGTCGGGCGGTCGGGCGCCGGGCGGTCGGGTGTTTACCGGGAGCGTGTAGACGGAGACGTCGGCGGCAGGTGACGGGAGGTGGACCTGGATGGCGCTGCACGGGAAGGCGAGTGGGTCGCAGGCGGAGCAGACGGTCGACGTGCGGCCGCAGCTGGTCCGGTCGGGGGAGGACGTCGCCGTCCCGCGGTTCCGGATCCCGCGGGAGTCGATCTCGCCCGAGACCGCCTATCAGATCGTCCATGACGAGCTGATGCTCGACGGCAACGCGCGGCTGAACCTGGCGACGTTCGTGACCACCTGGATGGACCCCCAGGCCGATCGGCTGATGGCCGAGTGCGCGCCGAAGAACATGATCGACAAGGACGAGTACCCGCAGACGGCGGAGCTGGAAAAGCGTTGCGTCAACATCCTCGCGGACCTGTGGCACGCCCCCGACTCGGAGCATGCGGTCGGCTGCTCGACCACCGGCTCCTCCGAGGCGGGCATGCTCGCCGGCCTGGCGCTGCTGCGGCGCTGGCGGGCCCGGCGGCGGACGGCGGGTGCCCCGGCCGACCGGCCCAACCTCGTCATGGGCGTCAACGTCCAGGTGTGCTGGGACAAGTTCGCCCGCTACTGGGACGTGGAACCACGCCTGGTTCCGATGGCGCCGGGCCGCACGCACCTGACCGCCGACGAGGCCGCCGCGCGCTGCGACGAGAACACGATCGGCGTCGTGGCGATCCTCGGCTCGACGTTCGACGGCAGCTACGAGCCGGTCGCCGAGATCGCCGCCGGGCTCGACCGCCTGGCCGCCGGAGGTGGCCCGGACGTGCCGGTGCACGTCGACGGCGCGTCCGGAGGGTTCATCGCCCCGTTCTGCGACCCCGAACTGGTCTGGGACTTCCAGCTCGACCGGGTCGTGTCGATCAACGCGTCGGGGCACAAGTACGGGCTGGTCTACCCGGGGGTCGGCTGGGTGGTGTGGCGCGACCGCGCCCACCTGCCGGACGAGCTCGTGTTCGAGGTGGACTACCTCGNCGGGAAGATGCCGACGTTCTCGCTGAACTTCTCCCGCCCGGGGGCTCAGGTCGTCGCGCAGTACTACACGCTGCTCCAGTTGGGCTTCGCCGGCTACCGCCGGGTGGCCCAGGCGTGCCGGGACAATGCCCGCTGGCTCGCCGACGAGGTGGCCCGGATGGGTCCCTTCGAACTCGTCTCGGACGGCAGCGGGATCCCCGCGTTCGCGTTCCGGCTGCGCGACGAGATCACCGACTACACCGTCTTTGACGTCTCCGAGCTGCTGCGCNCCCGCGGCTGGTTGGTGCCCGCCTACCGGTTCCCGCCGGACCTGACCGACCTCGCCGTGCTGCGGATCGTGGTGCGTCACGAGTTCAGCCGCGATCTCGCCGGGCTGCTCGTCGCCGACCTGCGCCGGGTCGTGGACAGGCTGTCCGGCGCCGCGCGGCGCCTCCCGCCGCCCCCACCGGACGGCGAGGCGGCGTCCTTCCACCACTGACCCCGCCCGGCTCGCCGGGCGGGGTCGGGGTCAGTGGGAGGCGGTGAGGACCGGGCGCAGCGCGTCGAGGACGGTGGCGTCCTCGATGGTCGGCGGGACGGCGGGGGAGCGGCCGTCGGCGATCTCGCGCATGGTCCGGCGAAGGATCTTGCCGGACCGGGTCTTGGGCAGGGCCGCCACCACGTCGACCCGCTGGAACGCCGCCACCGGCCCGATCTCCGCGCGGACGCGGGCGACGAGTTCCGCGGCGAGCGTGTCCGGCCCGATCTCGACGCCGGTCTTCACCACCACCAGCCCGCGCGGTACCTGGCCCTTCAACGCGTCCGCGACGCCGACGACGGCACACTCGGCCACGGCCGGGTGGGCGGCGAGGACGGCCTCCATCGACCCGGTGGACAGCCGGTGCCCGGCCACGTTGATCACGTCGTCGGTGCGGCCCAGCACGAACAGGTACCCATCGGCGTCGAGGTAGCCGCCGTCGCCGGTCAGGTAGTACCCGTCGAAGGCGGACAGGTAGGACGCGGCGTACCGGTCGTCGTCCTCCCACAGGGTCGGCAGAGCGCCGGGCGGCAGCGGCAGGCGCAGGCAGATCGCGCCCTCCGTGCCGGTGGGGACGGGTTGGCCCGCCGGGTCCAGCACTCGCACGTCGTAGCCCGGCATCGGCACGGTGGGGGAGCCCGCACGGGCGGGCAGCGACTCCAGACCGATCGGATTTGCGCAGATGGGCCAACCCGTTTCGGTCTGCCAGTAGTTGTCGACCACCGGGATGCCCAGGGTGGTGACGGCCCAGTCGTAGGTGGCCGGGTCGAGGCGCTCGCCGGCCAGGAACAGCGCGCGCAGCGACGAGCGGTCGTACTCGCGTACCAGGGCGCCCGCCGGGTCCTCTTTCTTGATCGCCCGGATCGCCGTCGGCGCGGTGAACAGCACGTTCACCCCGTGCTCGGCGACCACCCGCCAGAAGGCGCCGGCGTCCGGCGTGCCCACCGGCTTGCCCTCGTAGAGCACGGTCGTCGCGCCGGCGAGCAACGGGGCGTAGACCGTGTACGAGTGCCCGACCGCCCAGCCCACGTCGGAGGCCGCCCACATGACGTCCCCCGCCCGGATCCCGTAGATGTTGCCCATCGACCAGGTCAGGGCGACGGCGTGGCCGCCGTTGTCGCGCACGATCCCCTTCGGCCGGCCGGTGGTGCCCGACGTGTAGAGGATGTAGAGCGGGTCGGTGGCGGCGACCGGCACCGGTGACAGCGGCGCGGCCGCGGCCAGCGCGGCGTCCCAGTCATGGTCCCGGCCGGCGATCATCGAGCAGCGCTGCCGGTCCCGCTGGACGATGAGGGTCGCGGCGGGAGCATGCGCGGCCAGCGCGATCGCCTCGTCGAGGATCGGCTTGTACGGGACCAGCCGCGTCGGTTCGATGCCGCAGGAGGCGCTGACGACGACCTTCGCCCGGGCGTCGTCCATCCGGGCGGCGAGTTCGGCCGCGGCGAACCCGCCGAACACCACGGAGTGCACCGCGCCGAGACGGGCGCAGGCGAGCATGCTCACCACCGCCGCGGGGATCATGGGCAGGTAGATGATGACCCGGTCGCCGCGGCCGACCCCGAGCGCGGCCAGTGCCCCGGCGGCGCGCGCCACCTCGTCGGTCAGCTCGGCGAAGGTGAAGCGGCGGACCGTGCCGGTGACCGGCGAGTCGTAGATCAGCGCGAGCGCGTCGCCCCGACCGGCGGCGACGTGCCGGTCGAGGGCGTTGGCGCAGGTGTTGAGCGCGGCGTCGGGGAACCAGCGGGTGAACGGCGCCTGGTCGGCGTCGAGTATCCGCCGCGGCGGCCGGGTCCAGTCGAGGGCCTGAGCGGCGGCCGCCCAGAATTCCTCGGGATCGTTCGCGGCCCGTTCGTACTCCCGCTGGTATGCGCCCATAGCCGTCATCCTCCCGCGCCCGGCGACCGCCGGGGCGCATTCCCGCCCCCCGAGCGCTGCCGTGTGTGGCACCACCGGACGGGTCACCGCGGTCTGGCCTGACGCCGCTGACCACGACTTCGACCCGGGCCGTGGTGTTACGTTCCGCGCCAAAGTGCATCGAGACAGGGAGAGCAGCCATGACCAGACCGTTGGAGGGCGTCCGGGTCCTCGACTTCTCCGAGCACGGCTTCGTGCCGTCGGCCGCCGCGGCGCTGGGCGACTTCGGCGCCGACGTGGTCAAGATCGAGCGGCTGGCCGGCGACGCCATGCGCCGGATCATCGCCAGCGGCCTGGTGGCCACGAAGGACGGCTACGACTTCCAGTTCGAGCTGTTCAACCGCAACAAGCGCGGCATCGCGTTAGACGTCGAGCAGCCCGCGGGCCGCGAGATCTTCGAGAAACTCGTGCGCTGGGCCGAGGTGTACATCACCAACCAGCTTCCCCGGGTCCGGCGCAAGCTGTGCACGGAGCCGGCCGACGTCTTCGCGCTCAACCCGACCATCGTGTACGCGCGTGGGCACGGCCAGGGGCAGCGCGGACCCGACGCCGAGGCCGGCGGTTTCGACGGGGTCTCGTACTGGGCGCGCGGGGGCGTGGCCCACGTCCTGACCGACGCGGACGCGACGCGTCCGACCAGGCAGCGCCCGGCCCTCGGCGACGGCCCCAGCGGAATGTTCCTGGCCGGCGGCATCTGCGCCGGGCTCGTCCACGTGGGGCGGACCGGTAAGGGCATCGTGGTCGACACCTCCCTGCTCGGCTCGGCGGCGTGGACACTCGGGCCCGACCTGGCCTACACCACCCTGGCCGGCGAGCAGATGCCGATGGCGGCCGACGAGCAGGTGTCGCCGCTCGTGCGCCAGTACCGGACGGTCGACGGCCGGTGGGTGTCCCTGATGATGATCGACGAGGCTCGCTACTGGGAGCAGGCCTGCCGGGCGCTCGGCCTGGACGATCTCGTCACCCGTTACCCCGACCCGGCCGCGCGCCGGGCCGGCTGGCCGGTGATCCATGAGCGGATCAACGCGGTCATCACCACGCTCGACCACGCCGAGCTGGAGGCGAAGCTGCGCGCCCAGGGCTGCATCTTCTCGTTCTTCGCGACCCCGATGGAGGTCGTCGCCGATCCGGCGGTGGTCGAGAACGGCTACCTCATGCAGCACCCCGAGCATCCCGACGTCNGGCTCGCGGCCGCTCCGGTGCAGTTCGACGACGAACTGCCGTCGGCCCGGCGCCCGGGACCGACCCTGGGCCAGCACTCCCGCGAGGTCCTCACCGAACTCGGCTACGGCGAGACGGAGATCCTCCGCCTGCTCGACGACAAGGTCATCGCCGAGCCCTGAGCGCGGAATCCTCAGCGTCGAATCCTCAGCGCGGAATCCTGCGTGCCGGGACGTGATCGGCGGCCGCCACCGGCGATCGGTGCCGCGTGGCCCATGCCGGGATGCGCCGATCCGGGCGTGGGTACGCCCAGGTCACAGGCGTTCCGTGCCACCGGTGCCGTCCGGGTCGGCAAGTCCGTCCCGGGTCCGCATCGTGTCTCCGTCGTGGCCTCCGGATGGCGTCCCGCCAGGCGACGACGAAAAACTGTCGGTGGTGGGGTCCAGGGTGGTGGCACGGTTCGCAGCACTCGAAGGAGTCACCATGCCCACGCGAGACACCATCCCGGCCGGCGCCCCCTGTTGGGTCGACCTGATGACCTCCGACGCCGCCGGCGCCAAGGCGTTCTACGGCGAGCTGTTCGGTTGGGGGGCCGAGGAGCCCGCCGCCGAGTTCGGCGGCTACACCAACCTCACGAAGGACGGCGTCCGCGTCGGCGGTCTCATGCCCAAGCAGCCGGGGATGGACGCCCCCGACGGCTGGTCGATCTACCTGTCCACGCCCGACGCGGAGAAGACCGTCACCGCCGCGACCGAGCACGGGGGCGGAGTGATCGTCGGGTCGATGGCCGTGGCCGACCTCGGTGTCATGGCCGTGGTGACCGACCCGGGCGGCGCGGCCGTCGGCCTGTGGCAGCCCGGCCTGCACACCGGCTTCGGCGTCACCGCCGAGCCGGGCGCGCCGGCCTGGTTCGAGCTGCTGACCCGGGACTACAACGCCGCGGTCCCTTTCTACCGCGACGTCTTCGGCTGGGACGTCCACGTCGCCGCCGACACCCCGGAGTTCCGCTACTCGACCTACGGGCCGGGCGACGCCGCGCACGCCGGGATCATGGACGCGAGCGGTTTCCTGCCGGACGGCGTGCCGGCGCACTGGTCGGTGTACTTCGCCACGGCGGACACGGACGCGACGCTGGAGCGGGTCGCCGCGCTCGGCGGCTCGGTCGTCCTGCCGGCGGAGGACACCCCGTACGGCCGCCTCGCCGCGGCCGCCGACCCCACCGGCGCCGTGTTCAAGCTGGTCGGGCCGAACGTCTCCACGCCCGCGGCGAGCTGAGCCTGTTCCGAGCTGGGCCCGCTGCGAGCTGGGTTCCCGGGTTCGGCGTCCCCCGGGGCCGGTCGGTTCTAGGCGGTGGCCGGCTCGGCGCGCAGCAGGCCGGCGAGGACCGAGCCGGCGTGGCGGATGCCCGCGTCGTCGACGTCGAGGTGGGTGACGATCCGCAGGGTGGTCGGGCTGATCGCGCCGATCAGGACGCCCTGCTCCGCTGCGCTGCGGGAGAACCGCCCGGCGTCGGCGACCTTGACGAGCACCATGTTGGTCTCGACCTGCTTGGGGTCCACGTGACCGGGCGCGGCGTCGGCGAGCAGCGCGGCGAGCTCGTCCGCCCGCCGGTGATCCTCGGCGAGGCGTTCGATGTGGTGGTGCAGCGCGTGCAGGCCCGCCGCGGCCAGCACGCCGGACTGGCGCATCGCCCCGCCGAGCCGCCGGCGCCAGTTCCGGACCTCGTCGACCCGACCGGCGTCGCAGATCACCAGCGATCCGACCGGGGCGCCGAGCCCCTTGGACAGGCAGACGGACAGGGTCGTGAACGGCGCCGCGAGCCGGCGTGGTTCGACGGCGCCGGCCACGGCCGCGTTCCACAGCCGGGCGCCGTCGCAGTGCAGGGCGACGCCGGCGGCGGTGGCGAGGTCGCGGAACTGGTCCAGCCGGGCCGGCGCCCAGACCCGCCCGCCGGCCCGGGCGGCGGTGTTCTCCACGGCCAGCACGCTTGTGCGGATCATGTTGTAGTTGCCGCCGACGCTGTGCGAGCGGATCGCCGCGGCGACGTCCGCCAGGTCCGCGGTGTCGACGAGGCCGGGCAGCGTGCGGGTCTGGATTCCGCCGAGTGCGGCCAGGCCACCCATCTCGTAGGTCACGATGTGGGCCTCGGTGTCGGCGATGATCTCGGTGCCGATCTGGGCGCTGGCGCGCAGGGCGACGAAGTTGGCCATGGTCCCGCTCGGCACGAACACGGCCGCGTCGTGGCCGAGCAGGTCCGCGGCGTACTCCTCCAGGGCCCGCACCGACGGGTCCTCGCCGTAGTGGTCGTCGCCGACCTCGGCCTGCGCCATCGCCCGGCGCATCGCCGCAGTCGGCCGGGTCACCGTGTCGCTGCGCAGATCGACCGGCCCGGCCGGCCTGGCCGCAGGTCGACCCGCCGACCGTGAGGCCGCCGCGGCGATCCGGTCGCCACTGCCCGCCGCGTCGTCCGTGGGGATGCCGTCAGGGGAAGCGTCGATGGTCACGGATGGCGATGGTAGTGGCCCATGCACACCGTCTCGCGGGGGCGGGGCCGCCAGGTGCGGGCAGGCCGTGGCCGCTGATCAGTGAGCAGGTCGAGCGGCGCCGCGGCCCTGACGTTCCGGCGGATCGGGGGCCCAGACGGGGGCGGGGAGCTCGGCGCGCAGGGTGGGGGCGACCTCGGCGAAGAAGCGTTCCAGGTGGGCGCGGGTGGTGGCGGGGTCGGTGAGGAAGAAGCCCTCCACCCCGACGCCGAGGACCTGGTTGCCGAAGCGCCGGTGCAGGTCGAGCAGTTTTTCGGTGATCTGGTCGGCGGTGCCGACGAGGGCCGAGCCGTTGTCGATGAAGTCCTCCAACGAGTCGAACGGAAAGTGGTTCTGCCGGGCCACCGGGAGGTCGCGGAACGCGGCGAAGGCGGGGCGGGCGAGCGCGAGGGCGTCCTGCGAGCGGTCCGTGATGATCGGGGAGTGCACGCCGAGAGCGAGCGGCGTGGCGGCCGGGTCGTGACCGTGGTGGGCGAGCCGATCGCGGTAGCGCTGGACGAGCGCGAGGTAGTGGTCGGTGCGGCGGAAGCCGTTCGCCGAGTACAACGGGTCGCCCCAGCGGGCGGCGAGGTCGGTCGACCGCTCGCTGGACGCCGAGCCGTGCCAGACGCGCGGCGCTGGCTGCTGCAACGGCCGCGGGCGGGTGGTCGCCCCGTGCAGCGGCGGGCGGAAGCGGCCTGTCCAGGTCACGTTCTCCTCCCGCCACAGCCGGCGGAACAGCTCGTAGTTCTCCGCCAGCCGATCCCAGAGCTCGGCGGCGTCGACGCCGAACATGCCCGGTGAGACCGGATCGTTGCCCTTGCCGATGATCAGGTCGAGGCGCCCGTCGCTGAGATGGTCGAGGGTGGCGTACTCCTCGGCGGCGCGGACCGGGTCGGCCAGGGAGAGCACGGCGACGGTGGTGACCAGCCGGATCCGGCTGGTCCGAGCGGCGATGTGGGCGAGCAGGACGGCGGGGGCGGACGACAGGAACGCGGGATTGTGCCGCTCGCCGACGCCGAACGCGTCGTAACCCACGCCCTCGGCCCAGGCCGCGAGGTCGACCAGAGCCCGCAGCCGCTCCCGCTCGTACTCCGCCGCCGGCGAGGACCGCGCTGTCGTCGAGGCGGGCGTCGTCATCGTCACGGCGGGGCCGCTATCGCGTGCCGCCAGCGTGCTGGCCAGGAATTTCACGCCGCTTCGCCACCGGCGCGCGCGTCGGGCGACACGGTCAGAAGCCCAGCGTCTCGCGGACCAGGACGATGGTGGCGCGTTCCGGGAGGGCCTCCCGTTCCACGATGAGGATCTTGCCGATGAACGAGCTCTGGCCGTAGAGATCCCGCAACCGCTGCCACTCCCGGGGCAGGCTGTAGGCATGGACGCGGCGGATCCCGGTCGCCAGGTCCGGCACCACCTTCTGCGCCCCGACCACCCAGATCACCCGGCGGGCGCCCGAGGCGTACGGCGCGAGCTGGCTGCCGCTGGCCGAGCCGACGACGAGCTGGCCATCCTCCGTCATCGCGTGCACGCTGCCAACGACCACGTCGGGCAGGGCCCCGAGCCGGATCTGGGCGACCACGTCGGCCCCCGGCGACGGAGCGCCACGCCGGACCGACCGGAACTCGCCGGACTCGTCGATGTCCGCCGCGATGCCGGACAGGCGCAGCGTCTCGCTGGCGGCGGTGAAGATCTCCTCGTCCCGAGGGAGCAGCTCCCGGACGAGTTGGCGGGCCTGCTCGGCGGTGTCCACGAGGTGGACGAGATAGCCGCGCTCGCGGAGGTTCGCGGCCGCCCGGTCGAGCCGCGCCGCGTCGGCCGGGACCGCGAACGCCTCGTCGAGCGGGGGTGTCAGGGTGGTCATGGTGGTCACTCCGATGCGGGTTGATGGTTCCTTCTGGTAACTGGACCGATTCTGCGGAACCATCGAGTGCCTCGGAAGACGGCACTATTTTCTGCCTCGGTGACGTGGAGGTAACCATGCGCGCGAAGTCCGCCGTCGGCGACGAGGGTGGCCCGAGCGGCGATGGGGATGGCCGGAACGGCGGTGTGGTCGGCCGGAACGGCGGTGTGGTCGGCCGGAACGGCGGCGGGCCGGCCGACACGCGGGCGGCGGCGGTCCTGGCGGTCCGCGACGATGCGACGTGCCGGGTCCGCGAGATCCTCGACCGGGTCGGCGACAAGTGGACGCTGGCGGTGGTCAGCGAGCTCGGTCGGGGCAGCCACCGGTTCACCGAGCTGCGGCGGGCCGTGCCGGGCATCAGCCAACGCATGCTGACCTCGACCCTGCGCGGGCTTGAACGCGACGGACTGGTCCGCCGGACCGTGCATCCGGTCGTCCCGCCGCGGGTCGACTACGAGCTGACCGAGCTCGGCCGGACGCTGCTTGACACGGCCTGGGCGCTGATGAGCTGGGCCCTGGAACACCTGGACCAGATCGACGACGCGCGCCGGGAGTACGACGGGCGTTGACCTCAGGCGCCGGACAGCAGCGGGGCCAGCCGTTCGAGCTGGTCGACGGCGGCCGGCAGGCCGACGCCGAGCGGTAGGCACCCGAGGCCCCTCGGCCTCCTCATCCCCTTCCGCCGCCCGGCCCCGCAAGGTCCCGCCCGACGGTGCGGCATTACCTCGCGCGTCATCGACGGGATGTGCGGGTGGCCGGAGGATCGGCGCGGCGGGGAGGTTCCCTCGCCGCCACCGATCCGATTCCGTTCTCGGCACCGATCGGCCGGCCGCTCGCGTGGGCGGCGCCGCCGTGGGGATGCCGGCTGCTCTGGGAGATCCGTGACCTCGTTTACGCAAGCTCCGCCGCGGACCGACGGTGCGCAAACGGCCGGCTGGCTGCCACTGGTCGTGGTGCTCGCCGGCACGTTCGTCACCTTCCTCGACTTCTTCATCGTCAACGTCGCGCTGCCGTCGATCGAGACGGACCTGGCCGCCGGGTCGGCGACGCTGTCGCTCGTCGTCGCCGGCTACGGGCTCACCTTCGCGGTCGGAATGATCACCGGCGGGCGGCTGGGCGATCTCTACGGCCGACGCCGGATGTTCCTGGTGGGGCTCGGGCTGTTCACCCTCACGTCGGCGGCCTGCGGCCTCGCTCCGAACGCCGAGGTGCTCGTGGTTGCCCGGTTCCTGCAGGGCGCCGCCGGCGCGCTGCTCACCCCGCAGGTGCTGGCCATCCTCGGCACCCTGTACGCCGGGCGGCGCCGGGGGCCGGCGTTCGCGGCCTACGGGTTCGCGATGGGGATCGCCGGGGTCCTCGGCCAGCTCATCGGCGGCGCGCTCATCGAGGCGGACCTCGCCGGCTCGGGCTGGCGGGCCGTGTTCCTCATCAACGTGCCGGTCGGCCTGCTCGCCCTGCCCGCCGCCCGGCGCGTCCTGCCGGAGTCGCGCGGCCCCCGGGCGCGGCTGGACCTGGCCGGCGTCGCGCTCGTGACCGTGGCCGCGACCCTGCTCGTCCTGCCGCTGGTGGAGGGGCGCGAACACGGCTGGCCGGGATGGGTGTGGTGCTGCCTGGCCGCCGCGCCGGTCGTGGCCGGCGGGTTCGTCGCCCGCCAGCGCCGGCTCGCCGCCCGCGGCGGGGCGCCGCTGATCGACCTCGGCCTGTTCCGGCATCGCGCCTTCGCGGCCGGCACGTGCGTCGCGCTGGGGTTCGCCCTGATCCCGAGTTCGTTCTTCTTCGTCCTCGCGCTCCACCTCCAGCAGGGACGCGGCTACGGTGCGCTGTTCTCCGGGATCGTCTTCGCCGCCGTCGGCGCCGGCTACATGCTGGCGATGTTCCTGGCCGGGCCGCTCGGCGACCGGCTTGGTCACCGGGTCCTCGCGGTGGGCGCCCTCGGCGTCGCCGCCGGCTGCGCGCTGCTCGTGGTCACCGCGTCGGCGGCGAGCGCCCTCGCGATGGTCCCCGGGCTCGCGGTGACCGGGCTCGGCATCGGCCTGGTGCTCGTCCCGCTGTCCTCGACGGTGCTGGCGGGCATCGACCCGCGCCATGCGGGCGCCGCGGCGGGGGTGCTGTCCATGGCGCAGCAGACCGGCGGCGCGCTGGGGGTCGCCGTGATCGGCGTGGTGTTCTTCGGCGCGGGGTCGGCCGAGGGCGCGTTCACGGCGAGCCTGCGGGTGCTGGTCGGGGTCGCCATCGCCGTGGCTGCTCTCACCCGGCTGCTGCGTCCGAGCGCAGCAGCCGGGCGGACCAGCCGGGTGGGGGTGCCGGGGGCGGCGTCGGATTCGGCGCCGACGGGACGGATGACGGGTGCGGGATCAGCCGCCGAACAGGCTGGCCGAGTCCGCGGTCCGGTAGTCGGTCGCCTTGGTGCCCTTGACCGTGGCGACGACCGAGCCCGTTGAACACAGCGCCTTCAGGCTCGGGACGGCGGTGCCGTCGCAGGTGAACGTCAGCCCGTCGCCGGNCGGTAGCACGACGTCCTTGGCGGCCTTGAGCGTGCTGGTCACGGAGGCGGGGGTGACGTCTCCGGTGAGGCCCTTGAGGGCGCGGACGAGGCCCAGCAGGTTCTGGTAGCCGGTCACCGCGTAGCCGTCGAGGGCTGTCTTCGGCGCGTACCTGCCCATCACCGTCCGGTAGAGCCGGGACTCGGCGTTGTCACTCTCGGTGTCACCCGGGGTGAACAGCGTCGCGCCGTCCAGCGCGCCGGGGGCGGCGTCCTCGACGGTCTTCGACAGGCACGGCTGGATGACGAACTTCGGCTGGGTGGCGTTGACCGCGACCAGGCCCTTGAGCACGGTGCTGCAGAAGGTCCCCTCCCCGACGAGGATCACGGCGCCGGGCT
This sequence comes from Frankia sp. ACN1ag, assembly GCF_001414035.1. Classification (NCBI taxonomy): domain Bacteria; kingdom Bacillati; phylum Actinomycetota; class Actinomycetes; order Frankiales; family Frankiaceae; genus Frankia; species Frankia sp. ACN1ag. The sequence continues at coordinate 63,780 of NZ_LJPA01000038.1, forward strand.
TCTTGCCGATCGCCGCGGTGACCTGGGAGGTGGCATCCGGCGTGCCGAGCGGGATCGGGACGATGTCGAGGCCGACGCCGGCCTTGGCGAACACCGGCTTGCCCAATGCGTTCGCGCCCGCGGTCACGGCGGGGGCGTCCGTGACGAACAGGGAGACGCTCTTGTAGCCCTTGTCCTTGGCGGTCTGCGCCATGACGCCGAGCGTCGCCGGGAAGCCACCGGTCCAGGAGAAGGCGCCGTCGGTGACGAACTCGGTGCCGCTGGCCGCCACGCCCGTCGTGTAGGGGATCCTGGCGCCGGTGATGACCGGGACCATCGAGTCGGCGAAGGCCGTGGTGCCGATGTTCACGGCGGTGACCTTCTGTTCGACCATCTCGTTGGCGCAGGTGCGGGCGGAGGCCGCGTCCTCCTGCGACTTGCAGACGACGAGCTGGATGGGCCGCCCGCCGATGCCGCCGAGGTAGTCGTTGGCGTAGGCGGTGGCCGCCTGGGCGCCCTCGCGGACCTCGGGCAGGGACACCGCGCTGCCGCCCTCCGCGGTGATGAAACCGATCTTCACCGGCGCACCCGCCGCCTTCGTGCCCGGGGGGAGCGTCGCGGTCGACCCGGCCGCCGGGGTCGCGCCCCCGGCGCCTCCGCCGCCCCCGCTGCCTCCGTCGCTGCCGCACGCGGCCGGTAACAGGCCCAGGCCGACGGCCAGGAGCGCCGCTCCCACCCGTGCCCGGCGCGGACGCCTCCCCCACATACCTGTGCTGCCCACAGCCCCTCCATCTCGTCCACTCGGCCCGTCGGAAGGGCTCGGCGGCGAGAGCCGGGTATGTTACCCAGCTCACATGGTGAGCTATGTTATCCAGGTGATAGATCCGGTCAAGGGGGTCGGCCGTCGACGGATCACCCGGCAGGGGCGCCGTCCTCCAGGTAGACGGGCAGGAGCGAGGCTGCCAGGCACGCGGCGATCCGACGGGACAGGCGCGCCGCCGCCCGCTCGGCGACCTCGGCGGGAGTGCAGTACCGGGCCGAGCGGATCTCCGCGGCCTGCAGGACGAGCGCGTCCACCGGGATCGGCGGACCGTCCACGGCGAACAGGAACCGCAGCGCGTCCGCCCGGCGCGGGGTGGCGGCGAGGTGGTCGACGCAGATCAGCCGCCCGACCGGCAGGTCGAGCCCGAGCTCCTCGCCCAGCTCGCGCTGCGCGGTCTGCCGCGGGGACTCGCCGGGCTCGGCGATCCCGCCGGGGACCTCCCAGTTCGGCTTGTACGTCGGCTCCACCAGCAGCACCCGCCCGGCGTCGTCGAGCAGCAGACAGCCGGCCGCCACCGCCTTCCTCGACCGGGCCACGTAGTCGTCGAGCAACGCCGTCATGGCCGGCACGCTACCGCTCGTTGATCGGGTCTCCGGCCCGAACGCCGCACCTGACGTGCCGGAAAGTCGCCGGCAGTCCTGCCCGAGCGGCGTGCGACGGCCTTTTCCGGTGGCTCTTTCGGGTTACCGCCTTCGGGTTACCGCCGCGCCGGCGTCGCCCGGCGGGTGGAACGGCCCGGGGAGGTGGAACGGCCCGGGGAGGTGGAACGGCCCGGGGAGGTAGCCGGCACAGTTCCGATCCGGATGCCGGTGGTGTGCGTCCGGTCCCGCAGCGGGCGGCCGGGCTGCTCGCAGGACTCGTTCCCGGTGTGGGCCTCCCCGGTGTGGGCCTCCCCGGTGTGCGGCTCCCCGGTATGCGTCCGTTCCCAGGCTCCGCTGCCCGCGCGTGGCCTGTGGCCGGCCCTCGGGTCGAGGACCCCGCCCCGGTCGAGGACCCCGTCCCGGTCGAGGACCCCGTCCCGGTCGAGGACCCCGTCCCGGTCGAGGACCCCGCCCCGGTCGAGGACCCCGCCCCGGTCGAGCACGATGAGCGCGTCGGCCTGGGCCACCAGGCGCGTGTCATGGGTGATCACCAGGACGGTCCGGCGGGCGGNGAGCCGGCGCAGGGAGTGCACCACGAGCCCGGCGACGTCGTCGTCGAGCCCTGCGGTCGGCTCGTCGAGGATGAGGACGGGCGAGTCGCGCAGCAGTGCCCGCGCGATCGCGACCCGTCGCCGCTGCCCCCCGGACAGTCGTCGGCCGCTCTGACCGAGCGGCGTCTCGTAGCCGTCGGGCAGCCGGAGCGCGAAGCCGTGCACCCCGGCGGCGCGCGCGGCCGCGACGACCCGGTCGGGGTCGGCGTCCGGGATGCTCCAGGTGAGGTTCTGCCACAGCGTGCCGTCGACGAGCTGGCTGTCCTGGGCCACCACCGTCACCGCCCGGCGCAGCGACGCCAGGGTGATGTCACGCAGGTCCTGCCCGTCGAGCAGCACGCGCCCCGCCGACGGGTCGTGCAGCCGCACCATGAGTTTCGTCAACGTCGACTTCCCCACGCCGCTGGGGCCGGTGAGCACGGACAGCTCGCCGGGACGCAGAGTGAACGAGACGTCGTCGAGGGTCGGGCGGGTCGCCTCCGGGTAGGCCAGGCTGACCCGTTCGAAGCGGAGGTGCCCGCGCACCCGCTGCAGCGGCCGGGCGTCAGGGTGATCCTCGACCTCCGCGGGATGGTCGAGCAGCTCGATGATCCGCTCGCCGGAGCTCACCGCGGTGCCGACCGACACGACGAGTTCGCCGAGCTCCTGCACCGGGCCGTACAGGTAGCCGAGGAAGCCGGCGAAGGACAGCAGGCCACCGACGGTCAGCCGGCCCGCGGAGATCTCCCAGGTGCCCATGTACAGCACGGCCAGCACGAAGACCGTCTCCAGCAGCGTGGCCAGCACGGCGTTCGCCGTCGCCATCCGGTAGGCGACCAGCCGGGCCTCGAACCAGGCCATGCCGTGCTGGCGCAGCCGCCGCCGTTCGTGCTTCGCCATCCCGTGCGTCTGGATGAGGGAGTTGGCGGTGATGTTCTCCTCGACCACGGCGGCGATGCGGCCCTCGGCGGCCCGCTCCTCCTGCGCGACCTCGTGCACCCGGCCCGCGAGCCGGCGAGTGAGCAGCCAGTACAACGGTGCCGCGGCGCAGGCCAGCAGCGCCAGGTCCCAGCGCAGTACGAAGGCGGCCGCGGTGAAGCACACCGCGCCGCAGGCGGCCGTGGTCGCTCCCACCAGCCCGCTGGCGGCGAGCTCGTCGACGGCGTCGACGTCCGAACCGAACCGGGTCATCAGATCACCGGCCGGCCGCTCGGCGAAGAAGGCCGGTGACATGGTGTGCAGGCGGTCGAGCATCAGCTCGCGCAGCCGGGTCAGCAGCCGGCCCGACGCCTTCGCCTGCAGGCAGTGGCCCACGTAGGAGCAGGCGCCGCCGGCGACGGCGACGGCGAGCCACAGGACCGCCGGCATGAGGAAGGCCTGCGGCGAGGCCTGGACGAGCGCGGAGTCGGTGAGCCGGCCGAACAGCCAGACTGTCACGGTCTCGCCGGCCGTGCTGGCCAGGACCAGTGCCGTCGCCGCGAGGAGCAGGCCGCGCTCGGGTCGGACAAGCGGGAGCAGCCGCCGCAGCACCCGGCGGGCCGCAGCGGTTCCGCTTTCGTCCGCGGCCGCGCCGGCCGCGGTACGCGCCGCGTGTCGCGCGGACATCTGTGCCGCCCTTCCCGGCGGACCCGGGGTGCGGCGACCATGGTCGCCGCACCCCGAGCTGTCACCGCTGAATCGCTCTTACCGCTGAATCGTTCTTACCCGTGGAACGGCTTCTTCGGCAGCGGAGGAGGCAGCGGCTTCTTGTGCTTCTTCGGCTTCGGCGGCGGCGGAAGAATCTTCTTGAGTGGCATTGTCGAATTCCCTTCTGATTTGTCGACGGTATTGCCGACCGGAATCCACGATAGTGCGCCGGAGGGGATTTCTCCTGTGGATTGCCTGGGTGTTCCTGTGGCTTCGCTGTGATGGTGGAAATCACAGCGATGATTTTCGAGAGGATTTCGATCCGGTGTTCATGGAGGGCCCCTGTTTGCGCTGGGTGGGATTTCTGATGCCGAGTGTCGCGAGATCCGCACGGTGTGCGGTCGATTGGTTTCGGATCGTGAGAGGGGTGGCGGTGGCGATCGGCGGTGGCGATCGGCGGCGAAGGATCGGCGCAGGCGGCGGCGAAGGTCGGAAAGCCTGCGCGGCGGCGCCGGGGGGACGGGACCCGAGGGGGGTGGCCCGAACCGGGGATGGGGAGGGAGCGGACGGAGTCCGGGCGGGCGGGCATGAGACGGGCGGCGAGGGTCGGTTGCTGGTAGGTCTGTCAGGACAAGTCCGGCGCGGCCGGCGGAGACCGGCGTCCGTGGGCCGCGTGCCCACGAGTTCCGGTGAAGGCAGGACCTGCGGACGCAGGCAACCCATGAAGGCTCGACCCGTGGAACGGAGACACCGATGAGCCCGCAGTTCCGGACGCTGAAGTTCGAGCGTGACGGCGGAGTGGCCCGGATCACCCTGGACCGCCCCGACGCCGCGAACGGCGTCAATCAGGAGATGGCCGCGGAGCTGGCGCGGGCGGCGGCCGTCTGCGACGGCGACCCGTCGGTCCGGGCCGTGCTGCTGACCGCGACCGGCCGTTTCTTCACCGCCGGCGGCGACGTGAAGGAGATGGCGGACCACGGCGACCGCATCGGCGTGGAAATCAAGAAGCTCGCCGACGACCTGCACCGGGCCGCGTCGATCTTCACGCGGATGAACGCGCCGCTGATCGTCGCCGTCAACGGCGTCGCCGCGGGTGCGGGGGTCAGCATCGTGGCCGCCGGCGACCTGGTCCTCGCGGCCGACTCCGCCACCTTCACCATGGCCTACACCAACGTGGGGCTCAGCCCGGACGGCAGTTCCTCCTACGCGCTGCCCCGGTTGATGGGGTTGCGCCGCACGCAGGAGTTCATGTTCCTCAACCGCCGGCTGTCCGCCGCCGAGGCGCTCGAATGGGGGCTGGTCACCCGGGTCGTGCCGGCCGAGGAGCTCGCCGGTGAGGCGACGGCGCTGGCGCAGCGGATCGCGGCGGGTCCGGCCGACTCACACGGGGCCATCAAGCGCCTGCTGGTGCAGACGTTCGCCAACGGCCTGGAGACGCAGATGGAGCTGGAGGCGCGCGAGATCGCGCGCAGCGCGGTCGGCGACGGCCGGGAGGGCATCACGGCCTTCGTCGAGAAGCGCGCCCCGAAGTTCACCTGACCGCAGCGTCGCCGCGGCCGTCCGGCCCATACAGCTCCGCGCACGTCCTGATATGACTTCTCCACCCGAAATCACCGCCGGTGGGCGGTCGGATGCGAGGAGCGCACCTTGGAGAGCCTGCGGCGGTGCGCCGGAGAGCAGGTCGAAGCGTCCGGTCGCACCCGTGGGCAACGGCGACGCCGGCTGCGGCGGATCGCGGCCGCCGCCGGCCTGGCCGGTCTCGTCCTCGGCGCCTGCTCCAACGGTGCCGGCCTCGGCGAGGCTCCCGATACGACCGGCGCTGGAGCCAGCGCCGACGCCGGGGACGGGTCGTGGCACGGCGCCACAGAGGTCGCCGGGCGGTGGCGCAGCGGCATCCGCGCGGTGGAGTCGCCGCTCGCCGCCGACGACTCCGTCGTCTTCCACGCGCTGACAGCGGCGGGCGACTTCGAGATGGTGAGCCTCGATCCAGGCTCGGGCCGGCGGCGGTGGACGGCCCCGGCAAGCCCGTCGCGGGTGCCGCTGGGGGTGGGGCTGCGCACCATGACGCTGTCCGGCGGCAGGGTCGTCGTCTGGATGGAACCCGGGCAACCGGTCTCGGCCGGCACGGTGACGGCGGGCGGCGTGTCCGTGGTCGCCGCGGAGGCCAGATCCGGCCGCCGACTGTGGTCCTATGGCGACGGGCGCCTCGAGCTGCCGTCCGCGCCGGAGATCTGCGGGGACGGTGACGTCTGCGTGCCAGCCGGCAACGGGTCGGGTCCGATCATCCTGGACGGTCGCACCGGTGCGCCACGCAACTCCACGGCGGAACCCGCGAACCTCGCGGGCCCCGGCCAGATCCAGCGCCCGCTCCACCATCCCGATCCGGCGACCCCGACCAGGCCCACGATCATGACGGCCTCGATCGTGACGGCGTCCACCGTGACGGCGTCCACCGTGACGGCATCCACCGTCGAGGCCGAGACCGCGCCGAACCCGAGATACTTCCGCTCCATCGGCGCCGGGCTCTACGACAACGGACGGGACCTGATCGCCTACACCGAGGCCGGGGCCGAGCGCTGGCGGCGGCCCTACGCGACCCTGTTCCGAGGCCTGAACGTGAGCCCCGGCTACGGTTGGAAGGTCGGCCTGAGCAACGACCTCTACGTCGTGTCGCTGGGTTACGTCCCGTCGCCCGAGCAGCTCGCTGCGGACCGGTCCGGCGCCCCGCTGACCCGGGACGCAGCCAGGCTGTGGGCAACCGCCGCCTTCGACGCGCAGACCGGCGAGACACTGTGGGTCGCGCCGACGGCCACGACGTACTGCGGCGGCCTGGACACCGACATCCGCAATCCGATCCGGTGCACGTACGCAGGCACCGTTCGGTACGGCGCGCAGGATTCCTCGGTCGAGGGCGTGCAGGTCACGGTGGAGGGATTCGGGGTCGAGAGCGGGCGGACGACCTGGCGGTGGGTGGCCGGGGCGGTTCCGGGCCTCGTCTTCGGCACCGCGACGGGCTCGCCGGACATCCTGCGGGTCGACGACACCCGCTACGCCGTCCGGACCCCGCAGCGGACGATTCTGCTCGACGTCGCGAACGGCCCGCTGGACGACCCGCCCCCGGCACCCGGGTGGTGTTTCACGGGCGCCCTGGCGAAGCCCGGCTTCACCATCAAGGGAACCGGCGATGCCCAGTACAAGGACGAGCGCTGGTATCCGTGCGCCGGGGGCGGAGCAGTCGATGTTCCCAGCACGACCCCGCGGTTCGCCGGCGCGCTCGTCGGCAACATGTACGCCTGGCGTGACGCCGACGGCCAGGTCCGCGGCGGCCACGTGGGCTGACTGTCGTCGGCGTCCCGTGAATCCCCGGGCCGACGAGGTCTACTCCCAGCGGTCGACCGGCCAGCCGACTCGGGTGAGGGGGTGCCGGGGGCGGCATACCGTTTACCTGCGCGCGGGTTCTACTGGAGGATGCCACTGTGACTGACTTCGGGCTGGTTCGGCCGCCTGTCCTGGCGGGGGCCGCCCTGCTGCGGGACGAGCCTCTGCGGCAGGACACCGGGCGGCAGAAGGAGGCCTGGGCGACGGCCCGGGTCGTCCTCGTCGACGAGGAGGGCCGCAGCCCCGTGCGGTGGGGGCCGCCGGTCGACGGGTCCGGCGCCGACGCGGTGCCCGGCGCCGACGCGGTGCCCGGCGTCGACGACGCGGGCGCCAACCCCAGGCTGTGGATGCCGCCGGCGACCGAGGTCGCTGGTTCCCCGCCGCCGGACGCGCTGCTGCTCGGCGAGGCCGACGGGGTCGCGTACTGGGCGGTGCGCGGCGGCGCGGAGCAGACCGCGGCCGGCGACGAGGTCCGGTGGCTCAACCTGTTCTCGGTCGGCGCCGAGCTCGGCGAACGCGACGCTGCGCTGCTGGCCGCGGGGGTTGCCCTGCTGAACTGGCACGGCCGGGCCCAGTTCTGCGCCCATGACGGTTCGCCGACCCGGCTGGCCAACGCCGGCTGGGCGCGCGTCTGCGAGGCGCAGCACCACGAGGAGTACCCGCGGACGGACCCGGCGGTGATCTGCCTGGTGCACGACGGCGCGGATCGGATGCTGCTCGGCCGCCATCGGGCCTGGCCGGCGGGCCGCTTCTCGGTGCTCGCCGGCTTCGTCGAGGCGGGCGAGTCGCTGGAGGCGTGCGTGGCGCGCGAGATCGGCGAGGAGGTGGGGCTCGACGTCACCGACATCCGCTACCTCGGCAGCCAGGCCTGGCCGTTCCCGCGGTCCCTGATGCTCGGCTTCCACGCGGTGGCCGATCCCGCCCAGCCGCTGCGCCTGGACGAGACGGAGATCAGTGAGGCGCTGTGGGTGACCCGCGACGAGGTGCGCGAGGCCCTGGCCCGCGGCGACGGCTGGGCCACCGCGGACGATTCACCCGCGACCGCCACCCCGCCGATCCGCCTGCCCGGCCGGATGTCCATCGCCCGCACCATGATCGACTCCTGGTCTGCCGCCGGCTGACCGATCCGGCAGCCCCGCAACCACGATGCGGTCCATCGGGTTGCGGCCGGCCACCGCGGTCAGCGCATCATGGCGGTCGGCGCATCATGGCTTGCGCGCGATGCCGCCGTAGACGCTGACCTGCGCGTCGGTGAGGTCCTCGGTGGTGGGGTCGGGGCGCCAGCGGTGGACGACCTGGACGCCCGGGTCGATGAGCTCCAGGCCGTCGAAGAAGCGCTCCACCTCGGCGCGGTGGCGCAGGCGCATCGTGACGCCGCGGCTGCGGTAGGTCTCCGCGGCCGGTTCGAACGTCGGGTCGTGGTCGCCGGTCGCGTTCGTCAGTGCGAGGTAACTACCGGACGGGAGTGCGTCGACGAGCCGGCGGACGATGCCGTACGGGTCGTCCGCGTCGTCGATGAAGTGGAAGATCGCGATGAGGGAGAGCGCGACCGGCTTCGTCAGGTCGAGGGTGCCGCGCAGCTCGGGGGAGGCGAGGATGCGCTCGGGGTCGCGGATGTCGGCGTCGAGGTAGGCGGTGCGGCCCTGCGCGGTGCTGGTCAGCAGCGCCCGGGCGTGGGCGAGGACGATCGGGTCGTTGTCGGCGTAGACGACGCGGGTGTCCGGCGCGATGCCCTGCGCGACCTCGTGCAGGTTCGGCGAGGTGGGGATGCCGGTGCCGATGTCGAGGAACTGGCGGACGCCGACCTCACCGACGAGGTGGCGCACGGCCCGGATCAGGAACGCGCGGTTCTGCCGGGCGGCGTTGCGGGTGTTCGGGAACGCGGCGATGGCCTGCTCGGCGGTCTCCCGGTCGGCGGGGAAGTTGTCCTTCCCGCCGAGGTAGTAGTCGTACATCCGGGCCGGATGGGGAACCCCGGTGTTCAGGTCCGCCGGCTGGACGTCCGCCGCCACCGGCGTGAACCAGCCCGTCCCGGTCGTGCCCGCCCCGGCCTCGCTCATCGCCGTCGACCCCCTACGTTTCGGCGCGATCGTCCCGAATCACCTTAGACGGGAGGGGACGCCGGAGGGACCGGCGGTCCGCGTGCACCGCCCGCCGCCGCGTCCGGACCGGCGCCGTCCGGTGCCGGCGGTGGACGGCC
>NZ_LJPA01000039.1:0-68875 GCF_001414035.1 Frankia sp. ACN1ag
ATGCTCACCCACGCCTGGCTCGCCGTCACCGCGAGGAAACACCGCGACCAGAACCCGCCGGCCGTCCCGCCGACGATGACCGCCGTGGGATACAAGCATCTCCCCGGTGGCCTGCCGGTCGCCGAACAGCCGGAACCGGACAGGCGCATGATGACACCGTTCACCCTCAACGAGATCCGCCATGTCTTCGCCCTGTTCACCGAAGCCGTTCTCCCACCCGCCATGATCACCTGGTGGTCGGACTGGCGCCGCGGCCACCAGGCCCGCGCCCGCTACTACCACTACCAGACCCGGATCTACGCTGCCCAAAGCATCGCCCGGCAGGCAGCAGCCACATAAAGATCACTGGTGCTGTAGTACTAGGGTGGCGGTCACGGAGCGCGCCGAGACGGGAGCATCGCCGTGACGCTGATTGTCCACCCGGTGCCGATCGCCCCCTGTTCGCACAGCGTGCGCGCCGGGGCCGCAGACCCCTGCCGTCCCCTCTCGCCGGTCTGCCGCGGGGCCGGTGACCGCGTCGTGGCCTGGAAAGAGTCAGACGCTCACGGGCGGCGGGGGTGAGCCGCCGTGGCCGGCCGCGTTCGCGCTGGTCGGCGACGTGTGAGCCGTTCACGCAGATCGGGCGGCTGCGCTGCTCCCACTGCATTGGCGGCGCTGGACGTGCTGCGGCCAGGGTCAGGCAGGGTCGTCAGTAGTGGCCGTGTGGCCGCTGCGACCGTGGAGAGAGTCGACGATCACTTCGAGGAGGAACTGGGCCTTCGCGTCGATCGGGCGGTCACTGTAGACGGACTGGACGAGGTCGAGGCCTTCGTCGACGGTGGTATAGCCGAGCGTGCGGTAGAGGAACGCGATGTCGTCGGCGTCGGCTTCGACCCGGGACGCGAACAGCTTCATCGCGAGAAGGTATTCGGCGGAGGCGACGTCGACGGTGAGGTGGTCGGCCTCGAAGTATCTGGTCGCGGCCGGATCTGGGCCGGGCAGGAAGCCCTTCACCGCGTCGTTGAGCCAGTCGGCCGGGAGGGCGTGGCGTTCGGCGAGCGCGGAGGCCGCGGCGCGGACGACGTCGGTCGGCAGGAAGACGGCATCAAGGTCGCGGGTGGAGCGGGTCGCGTCGTAGACGAGGGCAAGCGCGGCCCCGCCGACGAGGAACAGGTCGGCCTTGGCTCCGCGCCGGCCCAGTTCGTCGTTGCGCTCCCGGAGCAGACCGGTGATCGACTCGCGGCCGAGGCCGGGGCCGGTCATGTCACGCCCGCTGGAGCGCGCCGCTGGTGATGAACACGCCGCGTTTGCGGAACGACAGCGGGGACTCGACCAGCGCCCGGGGATGCAGGCCCTTGAGCGCGGTGACGAACCACCACGGCACCGCCTCGAGCGCCGGGTCGCGCACCCACGGGGGGGGCAGGCCAGCCGTTGCGGCGGGCGAGATACTCTCCGAGCGCGGCGAGAGCAGCGTCCACTCGCCGGTCGCCGGACGGCCGGGGGCGGTCGGTCCACATCGCCTGGGCTGCATCAAGGCCCTGGTGACGCAGCACGCTGGTGTAGTCGTCGAGCAGCTGGACAACGATGTGCCGCCAGATGTCCTGGAGGCGTGACTCGGCCGCGACCATGCCGGCCGCGACGGCGGCGGCGTCGTCAACGGTCCGGAAGGCACTCAACGGGTCCACGTTCCCGCACTACGCTGCTGATCATGATTTTCGGTGTGCGCGACAAGGTGACGGCTTCAGTGGACTACGGTCGGTCACAGGTCGCGACCAGGGCGCCGCCGTCTCCTAGTCCTGGTTCGCAGCCAGCCGGAAACGTCAGCGAGGAGGCCCTCATTTATGAGTACTCCGGAGACCGGCCCGCCGCTGCGCCCTCAGGCCACCGTTGAGGAGCTCTTGGCCACGCGAGGTACACAGCCCATCCGGTCCCTCGACGACCTGGCGGCCGACACCTTCGACTCTGACGAGGAGCTCGACGAGTTCCTCGCGTTCACCCACGCCGAGCGTCGTCGCCTGAGCCGCCGCCGCGCAGCCTGTCGTCCTTGACGCCGACGTCGCATCCCTGAGCCACAAGCGCAGACTCAGCGGACCCGTAGCGACTCGTCTGATCGGCCGCCGGCCACTGATCGTCTTCGTGACCTTCGGCGAGCTCACCACGTGGACCGACCTGCGGTACGCACATCCCAGGCTGGCAACCAGGTTTCGGAGCCAGACCACGCGGGCGGACGATTGTTCATGGACAGTGCGTGCCTGACCTGATGACGGATCGGATCATGGCTGCGACGATTTCCCCGTGGACGCAGACGAGGAGACGCGGGCGCGTTACGACGTGTTCCTGTCCTACGCCCGGGCGGACGCCCCGGATTTCCGGACCGCCGTGCTCGACGGGCTCAGCCAGGCTGGATATCGGGTGTGGTTCGACCGGGAGCGGATGCCCAACCGTGGGACCACGTTCGGGCAGGAGATCCGACGGGCGATCGAGGCCAGCGACCGGCTGGTCCTGCTGGCTGGCCCAGGCGCGATGGCGTCGGCGTACGTCGCGCAGGAATGGGGCTACGCGGACGACGTCGGTAAGCCGGTGATCCCGGTGTTGCGCGGGGTTGCCTTCGACGATCTCCCCGAGGTTCTGCGTCATTACCACGGGGTCGACGCCCGGCGACTGACCGCCGACGCCACCGCCGCTGCGGTGACGGAGCTGGTCAGGCTGTTGGCCGAGCCGGCGCGACCGCTCGGCAACTGCTTCCATGTCCCGCGCCAGCCTCCGCATGCCCACGACCGTCCCGAGCTGGCCGCGCGCTTGGTCGACGCGCTCGCACTGGACCGGCTCGCGCCGCGCGACGCAGGCCAGGCGCCACGCGTCGTGGCCTTGTACGGCGTGTCCGGTGTCGGGAAGAGCACGGTCGCCGCGGCGTTCGCCTCCGCCGTCCGCACTCGTCGGATGTTCTCCGATGGCATCGTCTGGCTCACGGCCGGCCCGGGCTTCCAGCCACTCGCCGCCGCCCGGGAGCTGCTTGGGTTGATCGCCCCGGGCGCACCATCGCCGGAGACGGATCCGGGCGTGGCGCTCGCGGCGGCCCTCGGTGACCGGGAGGTCATGTTGGTCCTGGACGACGTGCGCGACCCGGACGCGGTCGTAACGCTGGTGTCCGCGGTCGGCCCGGGCGGCCGAGTGCTGATCACCGCCCTCGACCAGGCGGTGGCGGTCGCGCTCGGGGCGGTGGAGATCGCCGTCGACCAGATGGACGATCGGGCCTCGCATGAGCTGCTCGCCGCCTGGACCGGCGGGCCGCTCCCGGCTGGGGCCGACGTGCTGCTCTCCGCATGTGACGGTCTGCCGTTCGCTCTCGCGACCGTCGGCGCGATGCTCGCGAACCGGACGCCGTGGGCCGTCGTCGCGCAGGCATTGGATGCGCGTCGACTCGACCTGTTGGCGGCACGGTTTCCCGGGTATCCGCATCGGACGGTGCTCGGAGTCGTCGCTGCCTCGGTCGACGCGCTTGCGGCTGACGACCCCCGCGCGGCCGGCTGCTACCTCGAACTGGCCGCTTTCCGGCCCGGTGCCGTGCTCACCAGGCCGGCGCTGGTCCGGTTCTGGTCGCGGGCCAGCCGGCAGCCCCGCCTGACTCCGCTGGAGGCCGAGCTCGCACTTCCGGTGCTGGACCGCCGCCTGCTGCTGCGCCCGACACCCGACGGCCACGGCTATACCTTGCACGGCCTGCACGAGGACTTCGTCCGGGTCCGCCATCCCGACCCGATCGGCCTCGCCGCGGCCCTGGTCGAGAGCTATCGCGCCGAGGGAAAGGCCTGGGCCGAGCTAGACGACGACGGTTATGTGTTCGACCACCTCGTCGAGCACCTTGCAGACCTCGATGACCGGGCGACCTTGGCGCAGGTCGTCACCGACGGGTGGGCCCGGCGGCAGTGGCTGCGTCGCGGCGACCTGGGACAGGCGCTGGACGACGTCCGCCTGGCGCTGGACGCCGCGGCCCTGGTACCGCTCGACCTGGCGAGCGTCACCCGCCTGGCCGTGCTCGCCGGGCAGATCACCGCCGCCCTCCGACGCGCGCCGGCCGGGCTGATCGCCGCCCTGGCCGACATCGGCGAGGAGGAGCGCGCGCTGCGGTGGGCAGGCGACCAGCCCAACGCGCCGGAACGGTTCGCGTCGCTGGTGTCGGTGGCCGCGGTATTGGTGGACCGTGGCTCGCTGCCCCTAGCCCGCCGGGTGTGCCGGGTCGCCGCCGAGACCATCCCGTTGTTGGGCGCTCAGCCGGAGCTCGGGATGCTGCCCGAGCAGACCGTCCTGGAGACGGTACGTACGCTGGTTGGCCTCCCGGACAGGGACGCGTGGGAAGAAATCGACGCGTCTATGATCCCATTCGTCCGGGCGCTTCGCGGGTTCCCGTCGCCAGACGCCGGGGAAGAACTCGACGCCCTGACGGCCGCGATCGTTCGGGAGCCGCTCGACGCGCTAGTGTCGCTCGCGCCGCTCGCCTGGGCTGCCGGGACGGTTATCGACCTAGCTACCATGAGCAGCCCAGGCTGGGGGCTGTATGGCCCCCTCATTCCGCTGGTCGCGGTCGAGGAACTCGCGGCGGCTGGCGAGACCCGGGTGGCGGCCGACCTGCTCGACGCCTACAGGCCGCGTCCCGCGGAGTCCGACGGCCGCGGCCATGACGACCGTATCGATGCCGCGAAGTGCCTGCACGCGGTCGCGACCGCCGCGGTCGGCCGGTTCGAGGCCGCCCACGCCGCAGTCGACGATCTGCCCGCCTCTTACCAGACATCCGGCCGCCGCGGGCTGGCCCGTAACCTAGCCCGAGCCGGCCGTTTTGACGACGCCGCGGCGCTGCTCGGGTCCATCGACGACGAGGCGGTCGTGGACGCCGCCCTTCGTGACGTCGTCGAAGCCGCCCTGAAAACTGCCGGGCCCGCCGACTGCCGACGGCTCGCTGCCGTAGCCGAGGACCTGGGCCGCCCCGAGGCGGCCGACTACCTCGCGGCGGCGGCCGGGGACCCGGATGCTGGCAGACGATTCGTCGACGGCACGATGGAACCGGGTCCAGAGGCACCACTCGCGTTGCAGGCCATCGTCGGGGTCGCCGCAATCCACTGGCGGCGCGGCGCGCGCGACCTGGCTCGGACGGCCGTCCGAGCCGCGGTGCCGCTCGCTGAACAGATCCTTGGCTCGCAGTGGTGGGCCCCGGAAACCACCGGGGCGCCTCGTGCCGTGGCCCAGATGGCGGCGCTGCTGGCCACCCTCGCGATTCGCATCGGCGAGCCGCTGGTCGAGGGCCTCGTCGTCATTCTGTTCGGCATCGAATATGAGTTGGGCCGCCCACCATCCTTCAAGAGCACCTTCATCCGTGAGCTCGCGGCGAGCGGCCGGTCCGATGAAGCGCTCGAGTTGCTCGACGGCTCCTTCCGGCCCGGCAGCCGCGCACTCGGCTACGCCATCGCGCTGGCCGGGATGGGCCGGGATCCCGGCCAGCGGACCGGGGCCGCCGTGGCGACCGCGGTCCAGGCCCTCGCCACGGAACTCGACAGGCTGACGGAGCTCGACAGGCTGACGGAGCTCGACAGGCTGACGGAGCTCGGGGCCATCGACGAAGCGCTTGCCGAGGCGCTGTCCCTGCACGGGCTCGACGGCGACGTGGGCGCGCTCGTCGACGGCCTCTTCTTCCGCGGGGTCGACGCGCGTGCCGATCTGCCGGTGACTCACGGACAGCTGGCAATCCTGCTCGCCCGGACAGGCCAGCCGGATCGCGTGCGAGAGCTGACCGGCCAGGTTCTGGCCAGCCAGATGCTCGAGACGCCCCGGGCCGAGGCGCGCGCAGCCGTCCTAGCCGCAGTCGCGGCCCGCCGGGGTGCCCGATCGCCGGAGCTGGCCGCGGCTGTTGAGCTGCTGACCGACGTGCGGACAGCGGCCGGTGCTGTTGACACCCTCGCCGAGGTCGTCGATCTGCACGGCCGATTCGTGTCCGTTGCGGCCGCCGCCGACGTCGCGAAGTCCGTGCCGACCGGCGAGGCCGCGGCGCTCGCCACGATGGTGCGTCGTTTCGGCGGTGCGGCGCACCCGCCGGAGATCACCGAGCAGGAAATCATCGACGCTGCGCAGGTCAGGACCATGGCCGCGGCCGCGATGGTGCTGGTGTGGGCCAGGGTCGGCCGCAGGCGCAAGGCCCGCGGTTGGCTGCGCCGCGCTCATGAGTTCCTGCGGGCCGCGACATCGCTGGCGCCCCACATTGTGCCACGCGGCGACGCGTCGAGGGCGACGATCCTGTGCCTGGAAGCGGCGCGGGCCGCACTCGACCTACCACCCGTCCGCATCGATGACGTAGACCTGGCCGCGACGGTCGCCTGGCACCTGTGGGACCGCGGCCACCGTCACGCCGCCGTCGACCACGCCCGCATGCTGCTCTCCTCGATAGAACCCCTCATCCGCGGCGAACCCGGGCCACGCGTCCTCTTCCCGGAGGGCTATATCCGGGAGCGCGAGCGGCGGGACGCCGCCCGCGCGAGCCTGACCGCGCTGCTGGCGATGGCGGCGGCGGACGGCGACCCGGCCAGGGCACGCGAGCTCGCCGCCGGGATCGATCTCGCCCAGCTGCGCAGCCTGCCTAACCTCACGGCCACCGAGCTGTCCGAGTACCTGGCCCGCGTGGCCATCGGATTGAACGGGGCCGGCCAGGAGGACGCGGCGACGGGGCTTCTGGATCTGGCCCTCGCGGAGAGCCTGGTCCTGGCCGGGCGGTCCGAGCTCGCCGCATTTCCACGCCTGTGCCAAGCGATCGCCGAGCTTCTGCCGACCGACGAGGCCACGCGGATCTGGGCGAGGTGGCTGTGGGCTGCCACGCAGTCCGACGTCAACGACGCCCTCAGGCTGGTCGCCTCATATGTCCGCCTGTTCCCCGATGTCGACCTCGCAGGCATCGCTGCCGTCCTGAAGTAGCTAGTGCGATGACAACGATCCTTCTCTGGTTCGGAATTAGGCGGCGTGTGATCGTGGTCGTCGCCAGCGTTGCTGGCGTTCGGAGCGGACGCGGGCGCGTTCGCGGCGTTGGGCGGCCAGGACGCTGGGATGGCGGGCGTGGGTGTTAACGCCAGCGCAGGTAGGCCCTGCAGCCCGCGGGCCCCCGGACCGTGTCCTCGTCCGCGACGACGAGCCGGGCGATCGCGGCCACCGGTGTCCCACTCGCCGACGCCATGATGATCAGAGCACGGCGAACCCGGATCGAGTCGTGCTTCCCCCGACGCACGAGGGCCTGGAGCCGCTGTCCCTCCTCGTCGGTCAACCGCCGTGCCCGCACCGGCTGCGCCATCACGGATCACCCCCAGGATCGGCCAGCATCCTCATCCCAGACGGTGTGCCCGCAACCACACCACCAGCACCCGCACCACAACCGGACACGTTCGTTGGTCAGCGCACTAGCGCTGCCTGGTCGGGCGGATCACGATCTCGTTGATGTCGACGTCAGCCGGTGCGCCGAGGGCGTAGGCGATGGCGTCGGCGATCACGGAGGCGGGCATCGAATGGCGTCGGTAGTCCCGCATCAGGTCGACGGCGTCCCGGTCCGTGATCGAGTCGGCCAGTTCGGTCTCGACAACTCCGGGCGAGACAGTGGTAACGCGAATCGTCGGGTCACTTTCCAGGCGCAGGCCCTCGGTGATGGCGCGGGCGGCGAACTTCGTCCCGCAGTACACGGCCGCCATCGGCGTGACCTGCAGGCCGCCGACGGACGCGACGGTGACGACGTGCCCCGCGCCCTGCCGGGCGAAGTGCGGCAGGACCGCGTGGATCCCGTACAGCAGTCCGCGGATGTTCACGTTGATCATCTGGTCCCAGTCGTCGACAAGGCCCGCGTCGAGTCGTGACAGGGGCATCACGCCAGCGTTCGCAACAAGCGCGTCGAGGTGGCCGTGCTCGGTGGCCACCCGGTCGGTGAGATCGGTGCAGTCGCCGCGCGACGTGACGTCGAGCTTCTCCGCCTGCGCCGAGCCACCGTCCTGCCGGATGTCCGCGACCAGGTCGATGAGCCGGTCCGTGCGGCGCGCCGCCGCGATGACATGCCATCCGTCAGTAGCCAGCCGTCGCGCGGTCGCGGCTCCGATGCCGCTGCTGGCGCCTGTGACGATCACTGTCTTTGGCGTTGCTGTCGTCATGGTCGGTACCTTGCCTCGCTGCTGTTGGTGTGGGTCGGACGAGTTCGACCCTGCCGACCTCGCGAGGCCGTGTTCAGGGCGCAGTCACCCTGGGTACAGCGCACCCACCGTCCGGTGCTGTCGGCCGACGTAGCCTCAGCNCATGGCCTCGATGGAGTTCGGCGACTTCCTCCGAGCGCNCCGCGCCCAGGTGACTCCGGACCAGGTGGGGTTGCCGACCACCGGCCGCCGACGTGTAGCCGGGCTGCGGCGGGAGGAGGNCGCGGCGCTTGTGGGGCTCAGTGTCGACTACTACACCCGGCTTGAGCAGGGGCGCGAGAGGCACCCGTCGACCCAGGTGCTCTCCTCGATCGCCGACGCGCTGCAGCTTGACCACGACGCCTGTCAGCACCTGTTCCGCATCGCCGGTTTCGTGCCGGGGCTGNGGACCTCGGCGTGCCCCGAGCGCATCGATCCCGACCTGCGGCAGCTGATGGACGGCTGGCTGCACAACCCGACCCTGCTGCTCGGCCGCGCCTACGATGTGCTCGCCCGCAACCGTCTCAGCGCCGCGTTGTGGCGGCCCTTCACCCACTCCGACAACCTGTTGCTCAACGTCTTCCTCGACGACGCGGCCCCGTCGTTCTACAAGGACTGGCGCGCGGCGGCGGTCAACACGGTCGCCGGGTTTCGCACCGCTGCCGGGGCTGCGCTCGACGACTCTCGCATCAAGGACATCGTCGCGCATCTGCGGGCGGCGAGCCCGGAGTTCGTCGAGATCTGGGAACGCAACGACGCCCAGGGCAAGGCTGCGGACATCAAGACCTTCATCCATCCCGATGTCGGAGAGTTGACGTTGCGGATGCAGGCCTTCGACGTCCGGTCCGCACCCGGACAGCAACTGGTCGTCTATCACGCCGAGCCCGGCACCTCATCCGCCCAGGCGCTCGACCTCCTGGGCAGCCTGGCGGCGACCGCGGACGCCGTCTCCTGACCCGTGCGAGCCGCGCCTCACCTCGACGCCGGGCGGACACCTCCGACCGGCCGCCAGCACCGCTCTCGCCGCGCCACGGGATGAGACGTTCGCATAGCGAACGCGCCGGGGCGGCGGTTGGTGCCCCATCGTTACCGCCGAGCCGCACCCCCGCCTCGGTGACGCTGTTCCTATCCTTTGGCGGTGCCGCCACCGCCTGCGTCGACGGGGCCGCGGGGCACTGTGGCGGGCGTGGCGGCGGGGCGCAGGATGAGGTTCTCGTAGTTGTTGGCGAAGAAGGCTACGAAGACCAACGCCTCGGGGATGACACCCATGCTGTTGCTGGTGGCCGTGAGCAACGCGATGGTGTCGATGCCCCGGGTGGCGTACACGGTGAAGGCACGATGGGGTGGCAGCCCTCGGGCGCGGACGGCGACTTCGTCGACGCCGGGTAGGGCGCGGAGCTGAGCGTCTCCGGTTCCGGAAACGCCTTGCACTGCGATGGGGCGGTTCTCGATGCGCATACCGAGGCCTTGCCGAGTCAGGTTCATGGTGCTGCCGGGGCTGCTGCGCGCGAGGTAGACCAGGGCCATCGGAGACTGTCCGACGCGGAGGGTATCGATCACTTGCATGGACCTGGTGTCGATCACGTCGACCGCGTCGGAGTACTGCAGCGCCACGTACATGCGGGTGTTGTCTGGGCTGGGCCAGAGGCCGTGCGGACCAGCGCCGTGGTTGTGGATACGTTGGACCAATGTCGGCGCTCGGCCGGTCGAGCGGCGATAAACCAGAGTCTGGTTCAGGTCGCCGACCGTCAGGTAGGCGTAGTCGACGCCGTCGACGGTGACGAAGTTGGGATGGTTGGTCCGCGGGCCGGTGTCCAGGACGGCCTCGACCCGGTAGGTCTGCGTGTTGACGACAGTGGTGGTCTTGCCGTTGCTGGGCATGCCCAGCCAGATCTCCTTGCCGTCGGGGGAGATCGCCTCGTCGGAGGAACCGCCGGCATTGGTCGGGATGGCGACGTGCTGGATAATTCTGTGGCTGGCTACGTCAATCACATCGAAGGCGTCGGCGCGCAGGTGGTTGACGTAGGCTAGTCGGCCGTCCGGACTGAAGACCACCTTGGAGGGGCCGTCTTCGGAGTGGATGCGGTCGATGACCTGGTTGTTGCGCCAGTCGACGACAGCGACGGTGTCCTGGCCTCGCTCGGCTACCCACAACTGGTTTCCGTCTGGGGAGAAGAAGCCCTCGTGTGGGGCGCGGCCGAGGTAGATGGTGTGNATCACCTGGTTGGTCGCGGTGTCGATGACGTGCACGGCGTTGGTGGTTACGTCGATGACGTCGAGGTAGCGGCCGTCGCGCGAGAATCCGAGACCGTGGACGCCGATCTGCCCGTCATACATCGCGCCGAGGACGTCCGCGTCCGTGTCCATGCGCGGTTTTCCCAGGGGGATCGTGCCCAGCACCGTGTCGGTCTTCGGGTCGATGACTGTCACGGTGTTGGAGTCCTGGTCGGCGGTGTATACCCGGTCGTCCGGTGAGATTGGCTGTGCGCCGGGGAGTGCCGGAGCCTGTGTTATCGCCTGCGCCGCCGGCCGGTGGACACCGCCGGTCGGTGGCCGAAGACCGCTGGCGGCCGGACCAACAGTCATGGCGGCCGCGATGACCACTGCTGTTCGCGTGACCGTGCCGGCGCGGGCTGGCCCCCGGGAACCTCGGAGCAACGGCACAACAACTCCTCGAGAAAGGTCATCCAAGTCGCCTACGACCAAGGTCTGACGGGAAAGCGACTAATGGTCTATGACCCAGGAATTTGGCTAGACTTCCCTGCCCGGCTAGTCGACACAAGGCTTGCCCTCGTTTGGGAATTTTTGCCTGTCCTGACGCTGCCACTCCTGAGTGTGGCCTGCAAGGAAGGACCCGTCTACCGCAACGGGGATCGTGCCCGACCTCTTTGTCGGTCTCGTCTGGCGAGCAGTTCGTGGACCCGGACACCCCGCACGAGCGAATCCGCGCCATCAACGACCTTTAACCCGACCACCATGCCCGCGATCACCGTCACCAGGCGCGTGGAAGCGTCGGAAACCGTCAAGTGTGCGGAACGCTCGTTCGATTCGGCAGATGATGTTCAAGTCTCGACAGTCACTTGACATCGCCCCTGGTCAGAGCCCGTGTGAAGACGGGACGGACGGTGATTTCAGGGCCCCGGACCAAGATCGACCGATTCGGATTCCGGT
The DNA here is from genome assembly GCF_001414035.1 of Frankia sp. ACN1ag. NCBI lineage: Bacteria > Bacillati > Actinomycetota > Actinomycetes > Frankiales > Frankiaceae > Frankia > Frankia sp. ACN1ag. The sequence continues at coordinate 11,331 of NZ_LJPA01000039.1, forward strand.
ACACCGGGTCCACCATGTTCTGTAATCACTTTTCCGACCTACTTAAATAGTAAAACTCTATAAATTTTACTGCTTGATCGAATGGGAAATGTCCAGGTCGGAGTGCTGATCAACTGCCTCGAGCCCCCGGCGCCTCGACGGATATTGACTACAGAGCGTAACCATGATCGGACCAGCTGCTGACTTTCGGTTGTCCTGGAGCCACCAGATGTCTCCGCTGGATGTTACGTTTGAGGTCGATCGCCCGACGGACTGGTTGATCGGGTGAGATCATGATGAGTCGTGTGGAGGAGCCGGAACTCACGCGATCGTGACCCAGAAGATCGCGGGATGACGGTGCGCGAGTACTTCGCAGCACCTCAATGATCCAACAAGCCCAAGATCAAACTAGGCTAAACGGCGTTGCTCCCCGAGGTGTGGCCGCCGTGGGCGATTGCGGGGGTTTCGCTCGCGGCGGATAAGTCGGGTGTTCCGGACAGGCCTGAGGCGTTCTGAGTGTTGATCAGGTTCTGGGTTCTGGGTTCAGCAGTGCGTCAGGATCGCCTTAGAGAAGTCGGGCGAGCGGGGGACAAGTCCGCCCGCGGACGGCTCCTTGCCGAATGATCCGCAACCGTTGGCAAACGGCCTGGTCGAGTTGACGTTTCACGATTGCCGGGCGGACGAGTGCGGGGAGAAGGCGTCAGGACGTGGTCGCCGCCAGCGCGAGCAGCACCAGGGCGCTGACGGCGGCGATCGTCCGGATGGAGTTGAAGAAGTCCCAGCGGGCCCGCTGGGACTGCCAGTCGCTCGGCGGCGCGCCCGGCGTCCAGGTGGCCATCGCGTTGTTGATCGGGAGGTCGCCACGCACGGTGACAATGATGTTGGTGAAAACGCCCACCGCGGCGACCGCGGCCAGGATCGCGCAGGCGGCGGAGCCAACTACGGCGGCGACCGCCGTCAGGGCCACCGTCGAGAGCAGGCAGGCGATCTGCAGCGGCTTCATGAACTTCGGGTAGCTGATGTCGAACGCCTGCTTGACGAGTACGTAGGTGGTCGCGGGCAGGGAATGCATCGCAGGCCGCACGGCGACCAGACCAATGGTCATCGTCCCCGCGACGAGCCCGGCCAGCACGAGGGAGACTACGACAAGGGTCGAGACCATGATTTTTTGGCTCTCCATCCATCAGACGCCGCTGAGTGGATGTGTTCATACCAAGCCGGACGGGTCGTCGCGACCCGTTGTCCTTTTCCTGCCTGGCGTGCCGGACGGCGCAGCGGGATGGCCCGTGGCGGGGGTAATGCGGGCTACCGGGCGGTTGACGCCCGGCGGCGTGCCGGGCGGGTGAGTCGATCCGTCACGAATTGTAATCGGTGCGATGCTTCCTGGCGAGGGTGGGCTGGCCGGTCGATGAGCCTTGGCTGGCTCGTATCCGCAAGCNGTCCCCGCTGGGAACCGGCGTGTGAGGTTGTTCGCCGGCAGACTGGTTGATCGATCTCCTCACGCTCGGCGAACGACAGATGCCGAGGCGACCGCTTGGGAGCGCATGGCACCCTCGACCGTTCATGAACGCAGGTCGCGCTTGACCGCGACCTGCTCAGCTCGCGGATGAGGCTCGCTTGCCGGTGGCGCGTTCATGGGCACGTAGGGTGTCGACGGCCAGGCGGCGCTCGGCCGGGGTCAGCGGTTGGAGGGCCTCTCGCCAGGCGGTGGCGCCTGGACCGAGCCATCCCTCGATCGCCGGACGGCTGACGTCGGCGATGCTCACGATTCGCCGCCGCCGGTCGTCGGGATCCTCGCGGCGCTCCACGACCCCGCCGCGGCTGAGGTCGGCGACCATGAGGCTGACCGTCATCGGCGCCACCTCCAACCGCGCGGCCAGGGCATTCACGGTCATGAGCCCGTCGAAAAGCAGGTACGACAGCAGCGACAGGTGCCGGGGGCCGAGGGCCAGTTCGGCCAGCTCATCCGGCGGCGGTATCCGCTTGGCCCGCCCGACCAGTTGCGGCATCAGCAGCAGGAGCTCTCGGACGGCCTCGTCCACGTCGAACTCGCCGCCGCGCCCAGGGCTGGTTGACACTTCCCTCCCCGTCGTAGTTAGCGTTGCTGGAAAGGGCCGCGAAGGCCGGCGTGCGCTATCTGGTGCTGCTGTCCTCGCCGGCGTCCTCTGAAGTCGGAGAGTTCGACCAGCCCATCGGGCTGGTGCACCGCGCGGTCGAGTGGGCCGTCGCCGAGTCCGGGATCGCGCACACCGTGCTCTACCCGAGCTGGCTCGCTACCTAATGCCCGGCGCGACTGGGCCGAGCAGATCCGTATGATCGGGCGGGTCGCGCTGGCCTTCGGGGATGCGTCCTGCACGCCGATTCAGACCTCTTCGCCCGCATCGGGTTGATTTTTCGCTCCTGATCGAGTTGCCGGTTCAGGTCACGGATGGGACGGTAGATGGGGTGATTCCGAGAGGGGGTGGGATATGAGATTGCCGGCTACTGTCTGGCTTATCGGTATCCAGTACCCGGCGCCTTCTGGACCATTCTCTTCATTTTCCCGCAGCGCCGATCATCCCATTCCTCGGCGTCTTTTTACCTGATCCCGAGGGGGCCGGAAATGGCCTCCCGGGAAGTCGACCATGCGCGAGCGAAACAGGATCAGGTCGCCGCCTGTATCCGGGAGACAGCCTCCGGCGCCGGGATGGACGCGGACACGGACACGCTCTCCAGGCTCGCTGAGCTCAAGGCGACCGGCGACCTGCCCGAGGCGGAAACCAGCATGCCGAGGAGAAGGTCCTGCGCTGAAGCCACTCGACGAGGTGGGAAGGATGGGTAATCGTGCTTTCCTGGATGGTTCGCCGGCCGGGGCGGCGGGCGGGGCGGCGGCCGGGGCGGCGGGCGGGAGTGCCGGTGTCCCGCTCCCGGCGGGTGGCGGCTTCAGCGGCGTTGATGAGCTTCGCCGCGGCGGTCACTGTCATCTTCGCCCGGCTGATCGACCGGCCGATTGCCCTGCCGGTTTCGGTCGCCGCTGTGACGATCGCGCTGGTGGCAGGCTGGGCGGCGCTGGTCGGACGGGGGCTGCGCCGCCTGAGCGCGGCCGTAGTGGCGGCCTTCGCGCTCGGCGGCCTGATCGCCTTCGCGGGGGTGGTCGGCCTGACCACCATGCTGGTCACCGCGTGCCTGCTCGTCACGTCGGGAACCGCAGCGCGCGGCGCCTTCGGACGACACCGCCCCAGGGGGCGCATGGTTGGAGCTGCCCGGCGCGGCGTCCTGCTGGTGAACCCGCGCTCCGGGGGTGGCGCCGCCGACCGCCACAATCTCGCTCAGGAGGCCGCCCGGCGGGGGATCGCGGTCGTCACCCTCACGGAACGCGCTGATCTGCGTTCCCTCGCCGAGGACGCCGCCGACCGCGGAGCCGACGTGGTGGGCATGGCGGGCGGCGATGGTTCGCAGGCACTGGTCGCGGACGTGGCACGGCGGCGAGGGATGGCGTTCGTCTGCGTCCCAGCCGGTACTCGTAACCACTTCGCCCTTGACCTCGGCCTCGACCGGAAGGATGTGGTGGGGGCGCTCGACGCGTTCGACCTCGCTGTCGAGCAGCGCGTTGACCTCGGTCAGCTCGGTGACCGCGTGTTCGTCAACAACGTCTCGTTGGGCGTCTACGCCGAAATCGTGCAGTCCGACAGCTACCGTGACGCCAAGATGGGAACGGCGGCCGCGATGCTGCCCGACCTGCTGGGCGTGGACCGCGCTCCGCCGGATCTTCGCTTCACCGGCCCGGACGGTCAGGCCGGATCGACCGCGGACGTCCTGCTCGTGTCCAACAACGCCTACCAGCTGCACAGCCTTGGTGGTTTCGGTACCCGGCCCCGGCTCGACAGCGGCCGGCTTGGCGTGGCGGCGTTGCGCGTCGATCGCGCTCGCGACCTACCCGCCCTCGTCGCGCTCGAGTCCATGGGTGCCATCAGCCGGTTCCGCGGTTTCCACCAGTGGACCAGCCCCACCATGCGCATCGACTCCGCACGACCGGTCAGCGTCGGCGTGGACGGGGAGGCGCTGCGCCTGCCGCCACCGCTGGATCTCCGCTTGCTTCCGGCGGCTGTGCGCATTCGGATTCCACTGCACGCGCCCGGGGTCCCGGCCGCGCGGCCGGGTGTCTGGGGGATGTTCCCCGCGCTGATCCGCATCGCCGTCGGCCGGTCGCCGGCCTGAACCGTGCCCGTGCGTATCGGCGTGGGTGTCAGGTGGTCGGCGGCCCCACGACGCCGTCGGAAGGCCTGCCATCGGGGCTCCCGGGACCGGGTCGGATGGTGCCGGCGGCGGCAAGGACACCCAGCACAGCCAGAGTAATCAGAACTACCACAAGGACGAGGGCGACCGATGACGGGGTCGGAGAGTTCCACAGCGCCAGGGCCAGCGCCCCGGCCCCGATGACGATCCCGCTGGTGAGGCGGCGATGCCTGGCCAACCAGCGGCCCGCGCCGCCGGTGCGCACACCCACCCGGGTCGCGGCCCGACCGACGGCTCCGGTGGCGTGGGCGGCGCCGGAGCGGACGGCCCGGGCGCCGCGCCCCGGCCCGTAGAGATATCCAGCGACCACGGTGATGACGGCTATGGTCAGCCAGGTAAGCGCGCTGTCTCGCAGGAAACGGACGAGAGTGTCGTAGATGGCCGCTGCCGCGTCCCGCGGCTGGGTGTCGGACGGGACGGAGTCCAGATAGACCTGGCGCATGACGGCCAGCCCCACGAGCAGCACGATCATCGTTACGCCGATTCCGATTCCCGTGGCCATGAGCCCGGCGCGGTGCGAGGGCGCCAGCCACACGCCCAGCGCGGCGAGTGCCACAACGGCGACCGGCAGCCAGCGGCCGAGGACGGCGAGTAGCCGCAAGGCGTCCTGAGCCTTGCTCAGTTTGTCCGTTCGCAGCAGCACGATCTGTCGGTCGACGTCGGGAATCTTGTTTGCCTTCTCGAAGCCGGCGTCGGCCAGCCGCTTCTGCANACTGTCGACGACCGGGCCGATGTCCAACACGATCGTGTTGTCCTTGGCCTGCACGGCGCTGCCGCCCTTACCGGTGAGGACCTTCACCACGGCGGCATGTGCCCGACGGTTCGCGTTCTCCCAGACCAGGGGGAACTGGTCACTGGTGACCACCCCCTCAACCACCTGATGTACCGCGCTGGTCAGGGCGGTCTTCAGCGCGCCGGCCAGTGCGTCGGCGTGGTCCACGACAGCGGGGGGAGCGCCGTTTCGCGCGAGGACGCCGGCGAGCGACGCGGTGACCTGATCGACGTTGACGTTACTGACGACCCGGCCGGTCAGACGGTCGATCACCAGGTTCTGCACCGCGGGGTCGGTGGCGAGCGGGGCGACGGTATCGACGTACCGGTCCGTATCGGAGATCGTCGTGTCCGCCCAGGTGGCAACCACGGCGAGCGGCGCCAGCACGGCGGCCAGCAGGAGCAGGAGGGACGCCCCGACGGTCCGTAGCCGGTCGTGCCGCACCGCTGCCGCGCTGCGCANCCGCTCGTACTCCGCCCGTTCCCCGACGGACAGGGGACGCTTGTCGTCCGAACGCGCCGGGCCGTCCGAGCCGCCGCCAGCACTGGCAACCATGGCGCAGCCCTCCTGCTTTCTGCCTGGGGAGGCCGCCAGCACGGTCCCGCGGCCGCGACTTTCCCTGCGAGGAGTAACCATAAACTGCCGGCGGGCGAGACGGGAATGTGCCGCCGAGAAACTCCGGAAAAATATCGAAATCCGCTTCCTCCGCCTCGATCCGTTGCCGTCGTATGTTTGCGGGCCACCGGTCTCGGGCAGCCAATACGAGGAAAATATCCTTGAAATGCAAGTGGTCAAATTAAGGAGAGAGTAATGACGACACAGGCTCCTGAGCGGACGCTCGGCGCGATCGCGCACGGCGACGCACCAGTCTTCGAAGAGATCGTGCAGATGCACCTGAACACGCTTGAGCGGTCGGGCCTGGACGAGCGCACCTACCATCTCGTGCGCCTGGCGGCGCTCGTCGCCGTGGACTCGGCGCCCGCTTCCTATCTGATGAACCTCGCCGCTGCCCAGGAGGCAGGCCTCACCGCCGCCGATGCGCAGGGCGTGACCACCGCCATCGCACCGATCGTCGGAAGTGCCCGGGTCGTGTCGGCCGCGGGGAATGTCCTGCGCGCGCTCGGATTGGACGAGATCCTGAACGAGAACCCGGAGTAACGAGAGCCCGGAGTAACGGGAATGGTGTGAGGTAGAGCATGGTAGCGGTCGTCAGCCCACCGCCGGTCGCGGCCGGTTCGCGGCCACGGCTGTCCGCGAGGTCCGAACAGCTCACGCCGACCGAGCGCGCGGCCCGGGGAAAGGGCGCGAGGATCCTCGCCCCGCGCCGGATTCACGGCGAGTATGCGCCGACGTCGGGCCGGGCCGATCCGGTCGACGTGATCGAACGGCAGTCGCGGACCCGGCTGCCCGAGCTCGTCCCGCTGCGCTACCAGCGCATGCTGGAGTCACCGTTCCGGTTCTTTCGTGGTGCCGCCGCGGTCATGGCGGCGGATCTTGCCGGCACCCCGGTCTCCGGGATCGACGTCCAGCTCTGCGGCGACGCGCACATGCTCAACTTCCGCCTGCTCGCCTCCCCCGAGCGCCACCTGGTGTTCGACATCAACGACTTCGACGAGACACTTCCCGGCCCGTGGGAATGGGACGTGAAGCGGCTGGCCGCGAGCCTGGTCATCGCCGGCCGCGGCAACGGGTTCGCGCCGGCGCGGCGCCGGGCGGCCGTCAGCGCGGCGATCGGTGCGTACCGGGCCTGGATGCGCCGGTTCGCGGCCATGACCAACCTCGACGTCTGGTACGCCCACGTCGACGTGGATCAGCTGCGGGCCCGGCTCGGGGACGTGCTGGGACGGCGGTACACCAGGCGCCTGTCCCGCGCAGCCACCACTGCCCGGTCCCGCGACCGGCTGCGGGCCTTCGCCCGGTTGACCGAGGTGACAGACGGCCAGCCGCGTTTCGTCTCCGACCCGCCGCTGCTCGTCCCGGTCCGCGAACTGCTCCGCGGAGCCGAGCGCGACCTGCTGACAGATCAGCTCACCACCATCATCGACCAGTACGGCGCCACCCTGGTGGACGACCGGCGTTCGCTGCTCGCCCAGTACCGGCTCGTCGACGTCGCACGCAAGGTCGTCGGCGTCGGCAGCGTGGGTACCCGCTGCTGGGTGGCGCTGCTGCTCGGCCGCGACCGCGACGACCCGTTGCTGCTGCAGGTCAAGGAGGCGCAGGCGTCGGTCCTGGCGGATCACCTGCCCGCCAGCCGGTATGGCAACCAGGGGGAGCGAGTCGTCGCCGGACAACGTCTGATGCAGGCCGCCGGGGACATCTTCCTCGGCTGGCAGCGGGTGGACGGCATCGACGGGCGGCGCCGCGACTTCTACGTCCGCCAGCTGCAGGACTGGAAGGGCGTCGTGCTCCCCGAACGCATGGACCCCGACGGCCTCGCCCTGTTCGCGCGGCTGTGCGGAGCGACCCTCGCCCGGGCCCACGCCCGCTCGGGTGACCGCGTCGCGATCGCGGCCTACCTCGGCGCCGGAGACGCCTTCGACCAGGCGATCGCCCGGTTCGCCGAGGCCTACGCCGACCAGAACGAACGCGATCACGCGGCGCTCGCCGAGGCCGCGCGGTCCGGACGGATCAGCACGGCAGGCTGACGGGCGGGGGTGGGAACCCGTCGGGGTCGACGGTCCCCGGCTCGGCCCGGCGGGATGCGCTGGCCCTCACTTTGAGTGATGCTCTGGGTGTGGGTCGGCAGTGGGGACCGGCCGGCGGCCGGGGTCGCCACGAGCAGTCGAGAGGGCGTCTTTCCGACGCCCGGAGGCGGGCTTTGAAACCACCCAGTGGGTTTCGGGACAGATGGCGCGGGTCCTCGGCGGAGGACCTGGCCCGCCAGTTGCGGGAGAGCGATCTGATCAATGGTGCGATGACCCTCGCCGCGCTCATCCTGATGCTGTTCTTCCCGTTCATCATCACACTGGCGGCGGTGTCGCCGCTGCGCCCCGGCGGTGCGGCCGAGATCATCGTCAGGCGGATGGGGCTGAACCACGACGCCGCGATGGCCGTCGAGCGTCTCTTCACCCCCGACGGCGGCGGATCCGCGCAGTCCGGTTGGACGGTCCTCGGCGCGGTCTGGCTGACCCTGGGCGGACTGAGCCTGGCCGGGGCGGTGCAGTCGGTGTACCTGCGGGTCTTCCGGATTCCGGCGTTCGGCCTGCGCGGGGTGCCGGCTCAGGTGGTCTGGCTCGCCGGACTGATCGTCTTTCTCGCCGGCACCACCGCCACCGGGGCGGTGCTCACCGGCACGGTAGTCGGCCAGGTATGCCAGGGTCTGATTGTCATCGCGGCCATGGGACTGCTGTTCTGGATCGGTACCTGGGTTCTCGTCCGTGGNCGGCTGAGCTGGCGGGAAATCCTGCCCGCAGCCGTGTTCACCACGATCGGCCTGACCGGCCTCGGGGTGGTGAGCCGGCTGCTGTTCTCGGCATCGATCGTTGCGAACGAGCGGAACTACGGCGAGATCGGAGTCGTTTTCACGCTTCTTTCGTGGCTGATCGGACTCGGGGTCGTTCTCACCGGAGGGGCGACCGTCGGCGGCTGGTACAACAATCAGGGCCTGTCCGTCCTCCGCGCATTCAGGCGACACGCGAGATCCTCATCCGAGTGATTGCCGTATCCACCCACGGTCACGCACCCGAAATGTTCGTCGATCCACCCCGACGCCGGTGACAGCTTCTCCCCCGCCTCCCCGCCAGGACCGCGAAACGTGTGGTGACGCGCAGTTCGGGTAAGTCTCTCAACGAGACATCGCTGGTATCCGATTTCGACCTGCGCAAGGGGGCTTCATCATGGATTACCCGCTTCTGTCGGCCTTCTGGACCATGCTGCTGTTCTTCGGGCTCATGCTGTGGCTGTACCTGCTCTTCGTCGTCATCTCGGACATCTTTCGCAGTCGTGACCTCTCCGGCTGGGGGAAGGCCGGATGGTTGACCGCCGTCATCGTCCTCCCGCTTCTGGGAGTTCTGGCGTACACCATATTCCGTGGCGATTCGATGGGTGAGCGGGCAATGGCGGACCGGCAGCGGCAGCAGGCCTTGTACCAAGGGTTCCAGCCGTCCGCGGTGCAGTCTCAGGGGATTGCCGACGACATGGCGAAGCTGGTCGAGCTCCGGCGGAGCGGTGAGATCAGCGAGGAGGATTTCCAGCGGGCGAAGTCCCGCGTTCTGACCTGAGCCCCGAGTGAGATCAGTCAGTCGTGCGGGCTGACATCCGGCTGGCCGCCATCCGGCGTGTCGGCCCCGGAGGTGGTCCGGGACATCAGCGTGGCGGCGACCAGGCCGAGGACGCCGATGACGGCGAGTGTGACCATGGCGGCGGCGTAGGCGTTCGTGGTCAGGCCGGCGACGAGGATGGTGCCGGCGATGGCGGTGCCGAAGGAGGAGCCGAGGTTCGAGATGCTGCGGGAGAGGCCGGAGATCTCGCCCTGGCGTTGCTCGGGGAAGGCGGACTGGACGACGTTGACCGAGGGGGTGAGCATCACGCCGAGGCCGAGACCGATCAGCAACAGCCCGGGGGTGAACGCCCACGGGCTGCGTGATCCGGCGACCAGGCCGATCAGGAGGATGATTCCGGCAACGGTCAGGGCGAACCCGGCCGTGATCAGAGTGCCCTGGGAGCGACGTTTCGCAAGCCGCTCGGCGGCAAGCGACGAGGCGAGCAGACCGACAGTGGCCGCCGTGAAGATGAGGCCGGTCTTGATGGCGTCGTAGCCGCGTACCACCTGGAGGAACGCGGCGACGGTGAAGGACGAGCCCATGAGCAGCAGCCACTGGATGTTCTGGGTGACCAGGCCGAGGTTCGAGCTTCGGTTGTGGAACAGACTGGTGGACAGCAGCGGCTCCCGGCCGGCTCGCTCCTCGCGGCGTACCCAGTGCAGGAATCCGGCCAGCACGAGCACGCCGGCGGCCAGGAGGGCGGCCGTGAGGGCCAGGCTGTTGTCGGCGGCGAGGATGCCCATGACAATCAGGGTGAGGCCGCCTGCGGACAGGACCGCGCCGGGGAGGTCGAAGTGACGGTGCGGGTCCGGCGGGAGCGGGTCGGGGACGGACCGGCTCAGCGCGATGATGAGCGCAATGACCAGGGCCTGGAAGGCGAAGGCCGCGCGCCAGCTGATCGCGGAGGTGATCAGGCCGCCGATGAGTGGGCCCGCCGCCGCCCCGAGGCCGCCAGCGGCCATGATCATCCCGAAGGCGTGGGCGCGGGCGGTGAGGTCGGTGAACAGCAACGTGGTGAGGATGTAGACCGGGGGGATCAGCAGGGCGGTACCGACACCTTCCAGGATCGAGTTGCCGATGAGCAGTACGCCAACCCCTGGCGCGGCGGCGCTGAGCACGGCCCCTGTCCCATACACCGCGAGCCCGGTGAGGAAGCAGCGTTTGNGGCCCAGCCGGTCGGTCAGCTTGCCGCCGGGGATCATCAGCGCGGCCATGACCAGGAGGAAGACCGTGATGACGACCTGAACGGCCTGGACGGTCGTGTCGAGGTCGCGACTGATGTCGTTGATCATCACATTCATGTTCGACCCGGCGAAGCTGCAGATGAACTGCGCGAGCGCGAGCGGTGCCAGGACTCGTCGGTCGGTNCCGGCCGACCGTGGCGGGGNGAGGGGACCTGCGTCGGGCGTCTGCTCGGTCATGGTCGCCGCGTACCTCGCTTCCAATCGCGCCGCCGACGGTCAGCGGGCCAGGTACTCGGCGCGGTCGAGCTCCTCGTCGAGGGCGATGGCGGCGTCGATGAGCGCGAGGTGCGTGAAGGCCTGGGGGAAATTACCGAGCTGTTCACCGGACGGTCCGATCTCCTCGGCGAACAGGCCGACATGGTTGGCGTAGGTGAGCATCTTGTCGAAGGCGTAGCGGGCCTGGTCGAGGCGGCCGGCGCGGGCGAGGGCCTGCACATAGAGGAAGCTGCAGAGATTGAAGGTGCCCTCGGAGCCCCGTAGTCCGTCGGGGGAGGCGGCGGGGTTGTAGCGGTAGACGAGGCTGTCACTGACGAGTTCGTCGTTCATGGCGTCGAGCGTGCTCAGCCAGTCGGGGTCGTTCGGGGCGATAAAGCCGACGCGGGGCATGAGCAGCAGGGAGGCGTCGACGACGTCGGTGTCGTAGTGCTGGACGAAGGCACGGCGCTTGTCGTTCCAGCCACGGTCGATGATCTGCCGGAAGACGGTGTCGCGGGCCGTCTGCCAGCGGGTGAGGTCGGCGGGACGGGAGTAGGCGGTCGCGAAACCGATGGCCCGGTCAAAGGCGACCCAGGTCATGAGGCGGCTGTAGGTGAAGTTCTGCCGGCCGCCGCGAGTTTCCCAGATACCTTCGTCCGGGCGGTCCCAGTGGTCGGTGAGCCAGTCGATGACGGCGGTGAAGGCGTTCCAGCCGCGGATTCCGCCGATGTCCCTCGCCTCGGCGAGGGCATAGGCGGCCTCGCCGTAGATGTCGAGCTGAATCTGGTCGGCGGCGGCGTTGCCGGCCCTGACCGGCGCGGAGCGGCGGTAGCCCTCCAGATGATCGAGGATCTCCTCGGTCAGGTGGGGNTCCCCGTCGACGCGGTACATGATCTGAAGCGGTTCACCGGACGCGGTCCAGCCGGCGTCGAGGCGTTCGCGTAGCCAGCGGCGGTAGGCGTTCGCGTCGCGGGTGAAGCCAAGAGTGGTCAGGGCGTGGACCGACAGGGAGGCGTCGCGGATCCAGGTGTAGCGGTAGTCCCAGTTGCGTTCGCCGCCGATCTGCTCGGGCAGACCCATCGTGGCGGCGGCGATGGGAGCGCCGGTGGGCGCGTAGGTGAGCAGTTTCAGGGTGATCGCCGAGCGGGTGACCATCTCCTGCCACCGGCCTCGGTAGCGGGAGGCGCGCAGCCAGGTCAGCCAGAAGGCGCGGCAGGCGTCGAACGCAGCGGTGATCGCCTGCACGGTGGGCGGCGGACCGCCGGGGCGTCCGCCGCGGGCGGCGGCGTCACCGCTCTCGCTGGTGAGGACAACCGCGGCCAGCTCACCGGCGTCGAGAGTGAAGCGGGCAGAGACGTCGTGGCCGTCCGGATGGAGCGCGATCGGGGCGGTCGCCTGCACGTGAAGATCCGTATCAGGCCCGTGGAACACCACCGATCCGTCGTCGAGATGGCGCAGCGTGTGGGACGCGCGACCGTAGTCGAACCGTGGCCGGCACAGCAGCTCGAAGGGCAGACTGCCGCGAACCACCCGGGCGACCCGGATCAGCCGATGCCGCGCCGACGGGGTGTTCGAGGGGTCGGGCTCCATGAAGTCGAGCACCTCGCCCACCCCGCCCGGGGCCATGAACCGGGTGACGAGCACGGCGGTATCGGTCAGGTAGAGCTGCCGCACGCCGGCCTCGTCGGCCGCGCCGAGGTCAGCGGCCAAGCGGCAGTAACCGCCACGATCGCTGTCGAGCAACGAGGCGAAGACACTCGGCGAGTCGAACCGCGGGGTGCACCACCAGTCCACGGTCCCGTCGGCGGCGATCAGCGCCGCGGTCTGCAGGTCGCCCACGAGACCGTGATCCGCGATAGGTGGGTAGTCGTTCATGATGGTTCCTCCCGCGGTCGTCGCGGACCATGAGCCTGCCGGTGGCCCGAGCCCGCGGCATGCCCCAGCCCTGGTTGCCCGCGACGCGCGAGGGCGGCGACGTGGGCCTGCAGCACTCCGGAGTACGACCGCGGAAACCCTCGCTGCGTCGACGGGTGAAGTGCGTGGTTATGATGCCCGGTCCAGAAGGCCCCTCCCGCATTGTTGAGCTCGTAGCTGTCGAGCTTTCCCCTGCCGCCGGCAGGCCCGCCAGCCCCCACCGTCCATCCTCCGTCCCGCGGACCATCGCCGCACCTTCACCGCAGGTGACCGGGACGGCCGCCGCGACAACCGCCGGACGGCGCCACCGAGAAACCGGGGCAGCCGCACTCTTCTTACCCGGGCGGCTGTGGACGGAAGGGGCGCTGGTGTGGCGTGTCGGTGATGACGAGTGCCGTGGATGGGGATATCTCCCGCCACACCCCGGGCAGCTCGCTCAGCGGCTCCGGCGCTCTCGACGAAACCGGCCATTCGTTCCAACCCCCCGACGGGGTCCTCCGCCAGCCCGAACGTCAGGGCAAGGTGGAACATCACCTCGGAATCCGTAGAGCCTTTTATGTCAGCGAAATGGCGGAGGTGCCCACGTGGCGTCGAGGCAACCGCCGCGTTGACAGCCAGTACAGATCTTGAATGGTCAGGGTCTGGCTACGAGAGTTCTGGATCGAGGGGCCAGGCCCCCGGTTTGGCCGAGGAAGCAGGCGATGATGTCGGGTTGGTACTGNGATACGTTCGAGCAGGTTCCTGATCGTCTTGCGACCCCACTCGACCGCCTACACGATGGTCGCGAAGTTGTCGTCGGAAACGATATTCCGGCATCTCGGCCTCGGTCCAGGACCGTCGTACCCTGGCCGTCGCCTCTCAGGATGTCCTGGGCATCAAACCCCGGCGCCGCAGATGTGGCACAGCCGTTGTCGAGGTTTCCTAGCCGTTTACCCTCTCTTCTGGTCTCCTGGGCGATCCTGTATAAGGCAGGAGCACAGCATTGGACTCCGCGGTCGCGGTCGTGGCGGTGACGCTGATGGCCTACGCGCTGGTGGATCGGCGCCTGCGGCAGACGCCGATCAGCGGCGCGCTGGTGTTCACCGCGGCCGGCCTGCTGGCCAGCGAACAGGTCTCGGGACTGATCGCCTCGTCCGTCGGTGAGCACGGCGTCGCGGCGGTTCTGGAACTGACCCTCGTCATCGTGCTGTTCACCGACGCCATGGGGGCCGGCCTGGGCCCCTGGGTGACGGAGGCGCCGCTGCCCGGCCGGCTGCTGGGAATCGGGTTCCCGTTGACCATCGCTGCCGGCTGGGTGCTGGCGTCGGCGCTGTTCCCCGGCCTCGGCGTGTGGGAAGCGGCGCTGCTGGCGGCCATACTGGCACCCACCGACTCGGCGCTTGGGCTGCCGGTCATCAACAACCAGCGGGTTCCCCCGCTGATCCGACATGCACTGAACGTCGAAGGCGGCCTCAACGATGGCCTGGCCCTTCCGTTCGTGACCATCTTCCTGGCCCTGGCGGAGGAGGAAGAAAGAACCGCCGGCCGCGGACATGCCGTGTCGGTGTTTCTGCGCGCCCTGGTGGCCTCCGGCGCCATCGGGGTGGCGCTGGGCGCCGGTGGTGCCCTGGCCCTACGGTGGTCGATGAAGAGGGGCTGGTCCAGCCGGCCGTGGCAGTCGGTCGCGCTGCTCGCCACGGCGACGCTGGCCTACGCGCTGGCGGACCTGATCGACGGCAGCGGCTTCATCGCGGCATGGGCCGCCGGCCTCGTGGCCGGCCTGCTCGCGCGCGAGAGCCTGGCCGCGGCGCAACAGATGCCGCAAGATGTCGCCGAGCTCGGTGTCTCCGTGAGCTTCGTGCTGTTCGGCGCCCTGTTTCTGGCACCAGCCCTCGAACACGTGACCTGGACGACGGTCGCCTATGGGCTGCTCAGCCTGACTGCCATCCGGATGATCCCGGTCGCCGTCTCGTTGTGTGGATCAAAGATCGCACCCCAGACCGTGGCGTATGTCGGCTGGTTCGGGCCACGCGGGCTGGCGTCGATCGTCTTCGCGGACCTGGTCGCCACCAGCGGTCTGCCCGAACAGCACCAGATCGTCCCGGTGGTGATGCTGACTGTTGGTCTGAGTGTAGTTCTGCACGGCCTCACCGCACCGTGGGGCGCTCAGCGTTACGGACGCTGGTACGCGGCCGCGGCAGCCCGCCATCCTGAGATGCGCGAAGCTACCCAGGCACCGCCGCCAACCCGCCTCGCCCGTCCAGCCAAGGGGTCGAGAACATGATCAGGAAGGCTAGCCTGACAACGATGGCTCCTCCTGGAGGTCGTCGGGCAGCTCGCGGCCGGCCTGCCGGGCGGCGCGACCTCCGCGACCTCACCACCGCCGGAGTCCTGGCATCGGTCGGTCGAACCCGGGCCCGCTCCTACACGGCAGGCCCCCGCTTCCCCCAGCCGGCACTCGACATGGCGCGCACACCCATGACCTTGAGGAATCCGTACACCAGCTGACGAGAACCGCCACATGTCGAGACGCCGAGGCGGATACCGAGGGTCGCGACGGTGCCGAGGCAGAACAGAAACCGTCGACCAGACCACGCCCCCACGGTCACGGTCACCAGATGGTTCGGACCGTCCAGACCTACCCGAGGTTCGGAACGCACGTTCGACACGGCGAACGATGGCGCCGACTCGGCGGTCACCGAGCATCATCCCTGGTCGAGGCCCGTGTAGCGACCTGGAAGGTATCGCGAAGGTCCCGCAGAACCCGGTGGTCAGAGGTCGAGGTCGTAGCGGTGCAGGCCGGCCGAGCAGGCCAGGATGATGCCGCCGCCCAGCTCGGGAGGCAGCCAGACGCAGTCCCGGGCCCCGCCGTCGAAGCGCATCACGGCGGCGCACGTCCAGCTCGTCGTGTCCCAGACCAGCAGCGCGCCGTCGCCGCCCGCCGTGGCCAGCCAGGCCCCGTCCGGTGAGAACCGCGCCGAGCGCACGGTGTGCTGATGGCCGGTCAGCGTCGCGACGGACGCGCCGTCGCCGACCAGCCAGACCCGCACGGTGTGATCGGCCGCGGCGGAGGCCAGCAACCCACCGTCGGGTGAGAACGCGACGCCGAGGACGCCGTCGGTGTGCCCGGCGAGCTCACGGCGCAGCCGCCCTGTCGCGACCTCCCACAGCCGCACGGTCCGGCCCTCTCCCCCCGCGGCGACCCAGCGTCCGTCCGGACTGACGGCACAGGCCTCGACGGCACCCCGGGGCACGGGTGGGCCCGACACGTCGGTCGGGGCGGGAGGGGCGGCCAGCGGCGGCAGCGGGTGTCCGGTCATGACGTCCCAGCGCGGCAGCGTGCCGTCCCGACAGGCGGCGACGGCCCAGGAGCCGGTGGGGTCGAGGGCAAAGCCGGTGATCTCGGCGTCGGCCGTCAGCGTCCCCAGGACGGCGCCCGTCACCGGATCCCAGCGGCGCAGCGCGGTGAGGTCCGCGGGGACGAGCACCCAGGCGCCGTCGGGACCGGCCTCGGCGCCGCGAACCCGGTCCGCGACGCCGCCGATCGCGACGCCGGTGCGCTCGCCGGTGTCCAGATCCCAGACGGCGGTGCCGTCGTCGGTGTAGGCGACGACCAGGGAGGCGCTCTCGCCGCCGCGGGGGGCGACGACGGCGCAGCCCCGCATCGGTCCGTCCCGCCCGCCGACGGACGGTTTCGGCAGGTCGACGTCGGTGGCCCACAACCGGATCGCGCCGTACCGGCCGCCGGCGGCCACCCACGTTCCGTCCGGCGCGAGGACACAGGCCCGGCTGGCGACCGCCCCGGACAGGTCGGCCCGGTGCCTACCGGTCGGCGCGTCCCACAGCCGGATCACGCCCTCCCGGCTCGTCGTCACCAGCAGCCGGCCGGCCCGGTCGACCGCGGCGGCGTGGATCGCCCCGGAGTCCTCCCGGATCAGACCGATCTGGCGGCCGGCGGGCATCGTCCAGCGGCGCAACGTGCCGTCGCGGCCCGCCGAACCCAGCCAGGTGCCGTCCGGCGCGACCGTCAGCGACAGAACGGGCCCGACGTGACCGGTCAGGGTCGTCGTCTGGCGGCCGGTCAACGGATCGCAGATCCGGACCACGCCATCGTCCCCGGCGACGGCGAGCCAGTCGCCGGCCGGAGCCACGACGCAGCATCGCAACGGCGCGTCCGCCAGGGTCACGGTCAGCAGCGGCTCCCCGTCGAAGGCATCCCACCCGCGCAGGGTCCCGTCCGCGCCGACGGACAGGACGCGGGCGCCGTCCGGGCTGAACATGCAGGCGGTGGCCTCGCCGTGATGGCCCCGCAACACCCGCGGCGCGGCCGGTCGACCCGGGCCGACCGCCGGGCCGGCGGGCCAGGCGCCGTCCGCGCGGACCGGGGAACCGTCGTCCCACCGCCTCGGCACCGCCCAGATCCGCACCGTCCCGTCCGCTCCCGCGGAGACGAGCGCCCGGCCGTCCGGGGCGAACGCGCAGGCGGACACGTCGCCGTCGTGCCCGGCCAGGACGGCCTGGCCACGCCCGTCGGGCACCTCCCACAGCCGGATGGCGCCGTCACCGCCGGTGGAGGCCAGCGACCGCCCGTCAGGGGCGACGGCGAGCCCGTCCACCCAGCGCCGATGCCCGGCGAAGGTGCGGCGCAGGGCCGGATGCGGCTGGTCGGGTCGCGACCATCGGTTGGTCAGCCGGGGCCGGGCGACGTGGGCCGCGAGGGCGGACCGGGCGTCGTCCAGTTCCGGGCTGCCGTCGAGGCGACTGGTCAGGACCGCGCCGAGGGAGGCCGGCGGGTCGGTCGGGCCGAGCAGGTGGGCGTTACGCAGGACGGCGCGGCGCAGCGCGGCCAGCACCGGCTCGTCCGGTAGGACGGTCGCCGCCAGGGCGAGGTCGGCCTGGACAGCGACCGGGCCGAGCTGCGGGCGTTGCAGCTTGGCCAGGGTCCAGCGCAGATCCCGGACCAGCGCGGCGACCTCGGCCGTCCGGCCCGCACCGACGAGATGGCCGACGAGGTGGGTCCACGCGTAGTCGGCGGACTCCGGCAGCAGCCACCACGGCTCGCCCGGCGCCACGGCCAGGACCGCCGGCGGCACCGTCGCCGAGGCGGCCGAAGCGGGCAGGGCGGGCAGGGCGGGCAGGGCGGGCAGGAAGGTGTCGCGCAGCGCGTCGCAGAGCACGGCCTCGAACTCGCGCAGCCGGTCCTCGCCGACCCGGACCCGCAAGTAGGTGCGCAGCACGTCCTGCAGCAGCAGCGCGGGCGGCGACCTGCGGTAGGCGACGACCAGGGAGAGGTCCGCCAGCTCCTGGCAGAGGTCGTCGACCTCGTCCGGATCGAGATCGCCGGTGGCCCCCCAGTAGGCGTCGAGCACCCGGCGCGGGATCTCGACGTCCTCGGGGAAGACCGCGAGTTCCAGGTAACGCTCCAGACGGTGCCCGGTCAGCAGGCCGAGACTCGCCGCCAGGGTGGCCTCGACCGCCTCGGTGCGCTGCGCGGCCCGGCTGACGTCGAGCCCGGTCGGGCCGCGCCGGCGCATCCGGCGCAGCACCCGCTCGGCGGCCCGGGTCAGGCTCATGCCGTCGCGGACATGCCGCACGAGCGCGCGGTTGACCAGGCGCAGCAGCACCGGCCAGCGCCCGGTCACCCCCAGCAGCCGTTCGGCCGCCTCCGGCGCCTGCATGTCGAGGTCGCGCAGCAGCAGTGTCATGGCCTCGGTGGGGAGCATCGCCGGAATCTCGATCATCCGTGCCCGGGGCACGAGGTCACGCAGCCGGGTGGTGACGAGCCGGACGGTACCCGCCCCACCCAGCAGAAACGGCTGCAACTGGGCGGGGTTCCACACGTCGTCGACGACCAGTAGCCGGGACTCGTCACCAAGCAGCGTCCCGAGGTGGAAGCCGGCCTGCTCCGGATCGGCGAGGGTCGGCCGGACGCCGCTGAGCGCCTCACTGAGATCGTTGATCCGTTCCGCGAGCCGGGCGCCGTCCAGCGTCTCCCCGATCGTGACCCAGAGCAGCCCGCCGCCGAACGTTTCGGCGATCTCCGGTTGCCGGCAGACCCCGCGGGTCAGCGTGGTCTTCCCCATCCCGCCGGTGCCGTGCAGCACGATGGGCTCCCGGACGGCGCCGAGCCGGGCCGCGCCCGCCGCACTCGCGAGCACCTCGGCGAGCACGACCGCGGTGAGCGCGGGGCGGGGCACAAAGTCGTCCCGGTCGCCGGGCAGCATCCACGGCCTGCGTGGCCGACCGGCGCCCGCGACCGGTGCGCCGCCGCCGGCCGCGGTCGAGTCGCCACCACTGAGGTCGACCGCCCGGCGCTGGCTCTCCCGCAGCTTCACCAGGGCGTCGAGGACGGCCGTCTCCAGATCGCCGGCACCGCGGAAATCGGCCGTGATGATGCCGGACTCGCGCAGCCGACTGCGGAACGCCTTCTGGCGTTCCGCATGGCTCTCGTCGACGAACTCACCGAACGGAACCTCGGCGAGATAGTCCAGCAGGAACACCAGGCGGGGCATTCCGGCCCGGGTGGCCGTGTCGAACTCCAGCTCGGTGTAGGACGTCTCGGGCCGGCCGGTCACCAGCGAGCCGTAACGAAAGCCGATGAGCCCCAGATAGACGTCGGAGGAAAGGACCGTCCGCACGCAGAAGTCGGCCGGATCGGCGTCCCGGGCGCCGAAGTACTCCATGTCGATCACCCGGTCGCCCGCCAGCGCGACGGCCCGCTCGGCGGCGGCGACGAACGATCGCTCCCGCGGAAACCGGCGCAGCTCCGCGGTATGGCTCAGAAACACCCGCCGTTCGCGCTGTACCGGCGGCCCACCGCCGGCCGGCCCCGAGCCGGGTGCCCGAATCCGATCCGAGGACGGATCAACCGGGAACGACACATGTCGCAACGTATCCGATCGACTCCGCTACCCGCATCCTCCGCCGCTGCTGCGTGGCCGCCCGGGGACGGTCCGTCCGCCTCGGCCTCGGGTCGCCGCCCGCTCGGCGCCGTCCCGCCGCGCGTCGGCGCGGCCTGCCGCGGGGGAGACGGGGTGCCAGCTCCCCCAGACCGATCAGGTAGTAAGGACCTCGTGGATTCCCGTGACGCTAGCAGCGTCGTTCCCGTCGTCCCGGTGTTGGACAGCGACGCGATGGCGGCGGCCCGGCGCCGGCAGGGCGAGCTGACCAAGCCGCCGGGCGCGCTCGGCCGGCTCGAGGAGCTGTCGATCTGGCTCGCCGGCGTGCAGGGGACCTGTCCCCCGCGGCCCTTCGAGCGGGTCCGGGCGATCGTGATCGCCGGCGACCACGGCATCGCCGAGCTCGGCGTGTCCGCGTTCCCCAGCGATGTGACAGCCCAGATGGTGGCGAACTTCGCCGCCGGCGGGGCGGCGGTCAACGTCCTCGCCCGCCAGGTCGGGGCCGCCGTGCGGGTCGTCGACGTCGCCGTGGACAGCCCGCGGCCCACGACCGTGGGCGGAGTCGACGGCACCGCGCCGCCCGACCGTTACCGGGTGCGGCGCTCGAGCGGACGGATCGACCGGACGGACGCGTTGAGCGTGGCCGAGGCCGAGCGGGCGTTCGCCGTCGGCCGGCTCATCGCGGACGAGGAGATCGACGCGGGTGCGGATCTGCTCGTCCCCGGGGAGATGGGGATCGGGAACACCACCCCCGCGGCGACCATCGTCGCGCTGCTGTGCGACCGCGAGCCCATCGAGGTGGTCGGGCGCGGCACGGGCATCGACGACCGGCGCTGGATGGTGAAGACGGCCGCGATCCGGGATGCCATGCGACGCGGGCGGCCGTTCGCCGGCAACGCGCTGTCGATGCTGCGGGTCGTCGGCGGGGCGGACCTGCTGGCGCTCGCCGGCCTGCTGGTGCAGGCCGCCGTGCGACGGACCCCGGTCGTCCTCGACGGCGTGATCGTCTGCGCCGCGGCGCTGGCGGCCGAACGCATCGCGCCGGGCGCCCGGCAGTGGTGGGTGGCGGGCACCCGCTCCCCCGAACCGGCGCAGGCGATCGCGCTGGGCGCGCTCGGGCTCACGCCGCTGATCGACGCCGGGCTGCGTCTGGGCGAGGGCACCGGGGCCCTGCTGGCGGTGCCGTTGGTGCGCGCCGCGCAGGCGACGCTGGCGGAGATGGCGACGTTCGACCAGGCCGGCGTGAGCGGCAAGTCCGAGGCCGTCGGCGGCCTCGACGCCACCGACGGCGCGGCGGTCGACGTCACGTGATGGTGGCGGCGAGAACCGCGTTCACGCTGCTCACAGCGCTCCCCCTGCGCGGGCCGGAGCGGCTCGACCGGCGTCTGGCCGGCCGCGCCATGGCGCTGGCTCCCCTGGTCGGCCTGGTCCTCGGGCTGGTCACCGCCGTGGTCGTGGTCGCCCTGCGGGTCACGACCGGGACGCCCGGCCACCGCAACCAGAGCCTGCTGCCCGCCGCGGTCGGCATCGCCATCCTCGCGCTGGCCAGCCGGGGCCTGCACCTCGACGGCCTGGCCGATCTCGGCGACGGCCTCGGCGCGCGGCGGGTGCGCGGGCGGGACCGCGCCCTGGAGATCATGCGCGAGTCGACGATCGGTGCTTTTGGCGTCGTCAGCGTCGTGTTCGTCGTGCTGCTGCAGGTCGTGGCGCTCAGCGCCGCCATCACCGTGCACCGCGGCACGGTCTCGATCCTCGTCGCCGTCATGACCGGGCGGCTCGCCGCGACCCTCGCCTGCACCGGGCACACCCCGCCCGCCCATCCGGACGGCCTCGGCGCGCTCGTGGCCGGCACCGTGCGCACGCGGGACGCGGTGCTCGCCGTCATCGGCGTCTGCGCGGTGGCGGCGCTGGCCGGCCGCCTCGACTTCGACGGCGGGGATGTCAGCCGAGCCGTGCGCGCCGTCGTCGCCGTCTGCCTCGGAACCGCCTTCTCGGTGGCCCTGCGCCGCTATCTGATCAGCCGCTTCAGCGGCCTGACCGGCGACATGCTCGGCGCGATCATCGAGCTCACCACCATGGTGACCCTGATCATCATGGCCATGACCCTGCCGACCCCCGCGGTGCACTTCCTGGGGCACCAGCGGTAGCGGCAGACCGCGGTCGCTACCGGGGGGAGGACTGGACGAAGGGGGGTCGGACGACCGTCATGGGGCTCGGGCGGCCGCGGACGTCGACGTTCACGGTGTCGCCCTCGTTGACGCCGCGGCCCAGCAGTGCCAGGCCGATGCCCTGGCGCAGCGTCGGGGAGAAGGTGCCGCTGGTGACCTCGCCGACCGGTTCGCCGCCTGCCGTGGTCACGGGCATGTGCGGCCGCGGAATGGCCCGCCCGGTCGACGTCAGCCCCCACAGCAGGCGCGCGGCCCCGGCGGCCCGCTCGGCGAGCAGCGCCTCCCGGCCCCAGAACCGTTCCTTGCCCCAGCCGACCGCCCACCCGGACCGGGCCTGCACCGGCGTGATCTCCCGCGACAGATCCTGGCCGTGCAGCGGGTAACCCATCTCCGTGCGCAGGGTGTCGCGGGCGCCGAGACCGACGGGCGACGCGCCGAGCGCCTCCCCCGCGGCGAACAGCGCGTCCCACAACGCAGGCGTGTCGTCCCAGCGAGGCAGTAGCTCATAGCCTCGCTCGCCGGTGTAACCGGACCGGCAGACGATCACCGGGTGGCCCTTCCACTCCGCCTCGACGAAGCTCATGTACGCCCCGTCGGTGGGCAGGCCGAGGGCCGCCACCAGGGTCGGGGCCGCGGGGCCCTGCACCGCGAGCACCCCGAACCCGGTGTGCCGATCGGTGACGGACACGCCCGCGGGGGCGGCCTCGGCGAGGCGGGCGACGACCTCGGCGTTGTTCGCGGCATTGGGAACGAGCAGGACCCGCTCGGCGGAGAAGAGGTAGGCGATCAGGTCGTCGACGACCCCACCGTCCTCAGCGCAGCACAACGTGTACTGAGCCTGCCCGGCGGAGATCCGGCCCAGGTCGTTGCTCAGGCAGGCGTTGACGAACGCGGCGGCGCCCGCGCCGGTCACCTCGGCCTTACCGAGATGGCTGACGTCGAAGATTCCGACCGCGCCACGGACCGCGGAGTGCTCGGCGAGCACTCCGCGCCCGGCGTATTCGATCGGCATCTCCCAGCCCCCGAAGCCGGCCATCTTCGCGCCAAGATCGACATGACGGCCGTACAACGGAGATCGACGCAGGTCTGCCATGGCGGACAGCCTAGTGCCGCCGCGATCCGGATCGGCATGAGCGGCGATGGAACGACGAAGGAGCGGCGAAGGACCGATCGCGGCGCCCGGAGGGTCGTCCACCGGGCTTGTCGTTCAATACGCTCACCGCATGACCAGCATCGCGCCCAGCTCAGCAGCTCTAGTCGATCTCGAGGCGGATGCGGTGGTGATCGGCACCGCGTCGGGCGAGAACGGCCTTCTGGTGGCCGGTGGCGCCGCCGAGGTGGACGCGGCGCTCGGCGGCCGGCTTGCCGCGGTGCTCACCTCGCTTGGCGCGACGGGGAAGGCCGGCGAGACCGTTCGCTTCGCGACCCTGGGGGCGCTGCCGGCGGCGACCGTCCTCGCGGTCGGGCTCGGCCCGCTGGCGTCCGCGTCCGCTCCCCTGTCCGCCTCGGTGGACGCCCCGGTGGACGCCCCCCTGGACGCGGAGGTGCTGCGCCGCGCGGCGGGCACGGCGGTGCGGGCGCTGGCCGGGACCGGATCCGTGGCGCTGGCCCTGGCCGCCGCGCCCGGCGCGATCACCGCGGAGTCGGTCCGGGCGGTGGCCGAGGGCGCGCTGCTCGGCGCCTACTCCTTCGACCGCCTGCGCACCACCTCGGCGAAGGGCCTGCCCACCCCCGTCGGCGCGCTGACGCTCCTCGTGGACGACAGGTCCCTGCCGCTCGCGCAGGGAGAGATCGACCGTGCCGTGGTCGTCGCCGAGGCGGTCGTCCTGGTCCGGGACCTGGTGAACACCCCGCCGAGCCACCTCTCCCCCGCTCTGCTCGCCGACGTCGCCGTCGAGAAGGCAAGCGCCGCCGGCGTCACCGTCGAGGTTCTCGACGAGGTGGCGCTGGCCGAGGGCGGCTTCGGCGGGATCATCGGGGTCGGGCAGGGTTCCGCCAACCCGCCCCGGCTGATCCGCCTCGAGTGGCGCGGCGGCGAGGGCCCGGCGCTCGCGCTGGTCGGCAAGGGCATCACCTTCGACTCCGGCGGCCTGTCGCTGAAGCCCCCGACGGCGATGGAGTGGATGAAGACGGACATGGCGGGCGCGGCCGCGGTCCTCGCCACGGTCGTCGCCGCGGCGCGCCTGCGGCTGCCGGTCACGGTGACCGGATGGCTGCCCTGCGCGGAGAACATGCCGTCGGGCGAGGCGATCCGCCCCTCGGACGTGCTGACGCTGCGCGGCGGCACCCGGGTCGAGGTGCTCAACACCGACGCCGAGGGCCGGCTCGTCCTCGCGGACGCCCTCGTGCGGGCGGCCGAGGAGGGACCGGACCTGATCGTGGACATCGCGACGCTGACCGGCGCCCAGATCGTCTCGCTCGGCCAGCGCACGAGTGGGGTGATGGGCCGCGACGGCGCCGTCGAGGCGGTCACGACGGCCGCCGCCGCGACCGGGGAGAGCGTCTGGCCGATGCCGCTGCCGCCGGAGCTGCGCAAGGGGCTGGACTCCACGGTCGCCGACATCGCGAACGTCCCGCCCGGCGGCAGCCGGGACGGCGGGATGCTGGTCGCGGCGCACTTCCTCGCCCACTTCGTGCCCGACGAGGCGAGCTGGGCGCACATCGACATCGCCGGTCCGTCGTGGAACGGCGGGCAGCCCTATGGGCACACCCCCAAGGGCGGCACCGGCGTGATCGTCCGCACGCTCATCCAGCTCGCCGAGAACCGTGCCGGCACGTCGTCGGGCCACGGCCCCACGATCTCCGGCTGACCCATCGCCGACCGACCGCCCACTGACCAACCGCCCACTGACCGACCGGGAGAATGGCAGAGCGTCGATAGCGGCCGCACCCCGCGCGATGCAGCACACTCGCCCATCCGAGCGGAAGGGGCCCCACGGCGTGAAAGACTGGGCTCGGACCGACGTGGTGTGGCGAGTCGTGGCCTGAAACGCCGGCCCGAAGGGCACGCCGATGCCGGCGTCCCCGGCCCGCCGCCGGCGCGGCCGGCCGTGTCACCGGCGTCGCGGGCACGCGACACCGGTGGGTACGGGTCACGCTTCCGGCATCACCGGCACAACCATAGAAGTCAACGAGAAGGGACCTCTGGCGTGGCGGATTCAGCGGCCGGTCCCGTCGACCTGGTCATCCTCGGTGGCGGCAGCGGCGGATACGCCGCCGCGCTGCGCGCCGCGGAACTCGACCTGAGCGTCGTTCTGATCGAGAAGGACAAGCTCGGCGGCACCTGCCTGCACCGAGGCTGCATCCCGACCAAGGCGCTGCTGCATTCGGCGGAGATCGTCGACAACATCAATGAGAGCGAATCCTTCGGGATCCGCTCCACCTTCGACGGCATCGACATGGCGAAGGTCAACTCCTACAAGGACTCGGTCATCGCCGGCCTGTTCAAGGGGCTGACCGGCCTGATCAAGTCCCGCGGCATCGAGGTGGTCGAGGGATTCGGCCGGCTCACCTCGCCGACGTCCGTCACGGTCGGCGATCGTGTCATCACCGGCCGGCACGTCCTGCTCGCCACCGGCTCGTACTCGAAGTCCCTGCCCGGTCTGGACATCGACCACGACAAGGTCATCACCAGCGACGACGCCCTGACCCTCGACCACGTGCCGGCATCCGCCGTGGTCCTCGGGGCCGGCGCCATCGGCTGCGAGTTCGCCTCGGTCTGGCGCTCCTACGGCGCCGAGGTGACGATCGTCGAGGCGCTGCCGCATCTGGTGCCGCTGGAGGACGAGTCCAGCTCCAAGCTGCTGGAGCGCGCCTTCCGCAAGCGTGGTATCAAACAGCACCTCGGCGCCCGCTTCGCCGGCGTGAAGACGACCGACCACGGGGTCACCGTGTCGCTGGAGAGCGGCACGACCATCGAGGCCGAGCTGCTGCTCGTCGCGGTGGGCCGCGGACCGGTCTCGGCCGGCCTCGGCTACGAGGAGGTCGGCATCGCTACCGACCGCGGCTACGTCCTGGTCGACCGCAACCTGCGCACGAACGTCCCCACCGTGTCCGCGCTCGGCGACCTGCGGCCGGGCCTGCAGCTCGCCCACGTGGGGTTCGCGGAGGGCATCTTCGTCGCCGAGCAGCTCGCCGGGCTCAACCCGGTGCCGGTCGACTACGACAACGTCCCGCGGGTCACCTACTCCCACCCCGAGGTGGCGTCGGTCGGGCTGACCGCCGCGGCCGCCCGGGAGCGCTTCGGCGACATCCGCACCGTCACCTACAACCTGGCGGGCAACGGCAAGTCGCAGATCCTCAAGACCGCCGGTGCCGTGACGTTGATCGCAGTCCCCGACGGTGCGGTGGTCGGCGTCCACATGGTCGGCGACCGGGTGGGCGAGCTCATCGCCGAGGCCCAGCTCATCACGAACTGGGAGGCGTTCCCCTCCGACGTCGCCCAGTTGATCCACCCCCACCCCACCCTGTCCGAGGCTCTCGGCGAGGCGCACCTGGCGCTGGCCGGCAAGCCCCTTCACGTCCACGGCTAGGGCGATCGCCCTGGGATCGGTCCGCGACCGGGTTCGCCCCGCGGCCCGATCCCGCCCAGGTACTCACGTTCACGCCAAAGCATGAGCGCCTCCGGCCGGCCGCTTGCGCGGTGCATGCCGGACGCGACGAAGGAGTCGTTCCAGCATGTCTGTATCTGTCACGATGCCCCGGCTCGGGGAAAGTGTCTCCGAGGGAACCGTCACCCGTTGGCTGAAGCAGGAGGGTGAGCGCGTCGAGGCCGACGAGCCGCTTCTCGAGGTCAGCACGGACAAGGTCGACACCGAGATTCCTGCCCCCGCCTCCGGTGTCATCAGCTCCATCAAGGTCGCGGAGGACGAGACCGTCGAGGTCGGCGTCGAGCTCGCGGTCATCGACGACGGCTCCGGCGGCGGTTCCGCCGCGGCCGCCCCCGCCGAGGCCCCCGCCCCCGCCCCCGCTCCTGAGCCCGAGCCCGAGCCGGCCAAGCCCGCCGCCGCGGCTCCCCCGCCCGCCCCGGCCCCCACCCCGGCCCCCGCCCCGGCGCCGGTCCGCGCGCCGGAGCCGGCCCCGGTGCCCGCCCAGGCACCGACCGCACCCGCCCCGGTGGCCACCTCCAACGGCGACGGCGGGATCGGTCGCTACGTCACGCCGCTGGTCCGCAAGATGGCCGCCGAGCTGGGCGTCGACCTCGCCGACGTGACCGGCTCGGGCCCCGGCGGCCGGATCACCAAGCAGGACATCCAGGAGGCGGCCCGCTCCGGCGCCGCCCCCGCCGCCCCGGCAGCTCCCGCCGCGCCGTCGGCACCGGCCCGCCCCGCGGCCCCGGCCGCCCCGGCTGCGGCCGCCCCGGCGACGACCGGCACGGGCACCTCCGCCCCCGCCCCGGTCCGTGGGCGCACCGAGAAGCTCTCCCGGCTGCGCGCCCTGGTCGCCAAGCGCATGGTCGAGTCGCTGCAGATCAGCGCCCAGCTCACCACCGTCGTCGAGGTGGACGTCACCCGCATCGCGCGGCTGCGGGACCGGGCCAAGGCCGGCTTCCAGGCCCGCGAGGGACTGAAGCTGTCGTTCCTGCCGTTCTTCGCGCTGGCGACCTGCGAGGCGCTGCGCGAGTTCCCGCAGCTCAACGCCAGCCTCGACGTCGAGGCGGGGACGGTCACCTACCACGGCGACGAGAACCTCGGCATCGCCGTGGACTCCGAGCGCGGCCTGGTCGTGCCGGTCATCCACAGCGCCGGTGACCTCAACCTCACCGGTCTCGCACGCAAGATCGACGATCTGGCCAGCCGGACCCGGGCCAACAAGATCTCCCCGGACGAGCTCGGCGGGGGGACCTTCACCCTCACGAACACGGGCAGCCGAGGCGCCCTGTTCGACACGCCGATCATCAACCAGCCGCAGGTGGGCATCCTCGGCACGGGGATCGTGACGAAGAAGCCCGCCGTCATCGACGACCCGGAGCTCGGGGAGATCATCGCCGTGCGGTCGGCGGTGTACCTGTCGCTGACCTACGACCACCGCATCGTCGACGGGGCCGACGCCGCCCGCTTCCTGACCTTCATCAAGCGGCGGCTCGAGGAGGGTGCCTTCGAGGCCGACCTGGGCCTCTAGGCTCCGCCAGCCTCAGGACGCCGCCAGTCTCCAGGCGCCGGCAGCGGACACGGGCCCGGTCGCCGCCTCGCATCCGAGGCGGCGACCGGCCACGATGGTCACCATGCGCATCGTGGTGACCGGGGCCTCGGGACTGATCGGTTCAGCACTCGTCCCCGCCCTGCACGGGGACGGCCACACCGTGACCACCCTGGTCCGGCGGACACCCCGCACCGGCGGCGAGATCCAGTGGGATCCCGCCGCCGGTCGGCTCGACCCGGCGGCGCTCGCCGGCACCGACGCCGTCGTCCACCTCGCCGGCGCGGGCATCGGCGACCGCCGCTGGACCGACGACTACAAGCGCCTGCTGCGCGACAGCCGGATCGCCGGCACCGACCTGCTCGCCCGCACCCTCGCCACCCTCACCCCGCCCCCGCAGGCGTTCCTCTCCGGCAGCGCCGTCGGCTGGTACGGCACCTCGGCGGGCGGCGACGCCGGCCCGCTCGACGAGAACGCCCCCGCCGGCGCGGGGTTCCTCGCCCGGCTCGTCGAGGACTGGGAGGCGGCGGCCACGCCCGCCCGCGAGGCCGGCATCCGGGTCGTCACGCTGCGGACCGGGGTCGTGCTCTCCCGCCACGGAGGCAGCCTCGGCCGCCAGCTCCCGCTGTTCCGGCTGGGGCTCGGGGGTCGGCTGGGATCGGGCCGCCAGTGGCTGAGCTGGATCAGCTGCACCGACCACGTGGCGGCGTTGCGCCTGCTGCTCGCCGACGACTCGGTGGCCGGGCCGGTGAACCTGGTCGCGCCCGAACCCGTCACCAACGCCGCCTTCACCGCGGCGCTCGCGTCGGCGCTGCACCGCCCGGCGTTCGCCGCGGTACCCCGCCTCGCCCTGCGCGCCGCCCTCGGCGAGTTCGCCGACGAGGGCGTCCTCGCCTCCCAGCGGTTGGCCCCCGCCGTGCTGACCGCAGCCGGCTTCCGGTTCACCCACCCCGACATCGACACCGCGCTGCGGGCGATCCTCACCGACGGCGCCTGAACTAGTTCCCCGCGACGGGGATGCTCTCCGAGACCCGCCAACCGGAGCCCGTGCGGAGCAGCACGAGATCGTGGCGCTGGGGGTCCTTCGCCGGCTGGTGGGCGAGAAGCTGGCCGCGGGCGTCGAGGTAGTCGTAGGCGGCCAGGCGTTCGGTCACCCGCAGCACCGTGCGGTTCGGCTGCTCGTCGCGGACCTGCAGCGCGAGGATCTCGCTGTGCAGCGGCGACGCGTGCGCGCCCTGGGCGATGACCTGTCGCATGAGGGTGACGTCCGCGTTGTAGGCGGGGCTGCCGGCGGCGTCGGACTGCCCCAGCAGGGACTCGTCGGCGTGCTCGAAGGCCCCACTGCGGGCGGTGTTGAGCGCGCCCAGCACGGCACGCCAGATCTGCTCGGGCGACTGGTTCGCCACCGGTGAGGCGGTCGGGTCCCGGCCGGGCACGCCGGCCGCGGGCGGCGACGCCGGCTGCGGCGCGGGCGCCGCGGTATCGCTGGTGCCGTCCCCCGACGGGCTCGTCATGAGCAGCACGACGGCCACCACGACGGCGAACAGGCCCAGCCCCGCGGTGACCGGCAGCAGCCAGCGCCGCCGCCGGGCGCCCGTGCGGCGCGGCCGACGGCCGGCGCCCGCCCGCCCGGCCCGACCCGACGAACCCGCCGCCCCCGGCGGAGAACCAGGCGCCGCGGAAGCACCGGTCCGGCCGTGGGTCCCACGGGATCCTCCGGCCGCCGCGCCGGCGGCGGGCCGCGACGGGCGGGCGGCGGGCCGCGACGGGCGGGTGGCGGGCCGCGACGCTTCCGGGGGCGCCTTCACCGGGCTCGCTCGGTCCACCGCGGCCGGGGTCGTGCCGGCACCCCTGCCCGCGACACGGGACGTCCGGCGGGCGGGCGTCGAACGCCGCGGGGGCGGGGGCAGGGAGTCGAGCAGCTCCGCCGCGTCGACGGCGGTGGCGCCGCTGGTCGGCCGGCCGGGCGCGCGGCCGCCAGGAGGGGGCTGGTCGGCGTCGTCATGGGGGCCCGGCCCGTCGCGCGGGTCGCGGGTGCCGTCCGGCCCCGGGTTCAGGCGGGCACCCGCCAGCAGCCGCGGCCGACCGTCGCCGTCGCCGTCCCCGTGTCCGTGTCCGCCGGGCTCCGGGACGCCCACCGCGTCGGCGGGGGGCTGTGGACGGCGCGGCGAGCCGGGTGGGTCGGGCGGCCCGGCCGGGGTGCGCCGCGCGCCGGGCGGCCGGGATTCGGCGGCAGGGGTCCGGCCCGCCGGGGGAATCCGCGGCAGGGTCTGCGTGGGTGAGGGTTCCGCGGGGCGCACGGCCGTCCTCGGCTCGCCGTCGCCGGGCAGCCGCACGGGCAGGGGGGTGGCGCTGCGGGCCAGCGCGGCGGCGAGCTCGGCGGCGCTCGGCCGCCGGTGCGGATCGTCGATCATGGCGGTGGCGACGGCCACCGCGACCGCGGCGGCATCCGGGCCCGTCGCCTCCCGCATCGCCCCCAGCAGCAGATCGGCGAGGTCGTGCACGTCCGCCGAAGCCGCCTCGGGCGGAAGGGGATCGGCCCTTGCGGCGTCGGCCAGCGCGGCGATCCCGAGGCCGGTCAGGACCGGGCGCCCGTTCGGCTCCAGCAGGATGTCCTCCCGTTCGAGCCGGCCGTGCACGATGCCGACCGCGTGCGCGGCGGCCAGCGCCTGCGCGACCGGCAGGCCGACGGTGACGACCTCGCCCGGATCCAGATCGCCGCGCAGCGCCAGCAGGCGGGCGAGGCTGATCGCGCCGACGACCGGTTCGGTGATCAGCGCCAACCCCTCCGCCGTGGGCAGCACCGCCACCACGGGGTTGATGTGCGGGTGCGCCAGCTCCGCCAGCGCGCGGGCCGCGGCGACCGCCGCCGAGCGCAGCACCGGGTCGGGGGCGAGACGCACCCGGCGCACGACGCACTCGATCCCGGACTGGTCGAACTGACCCGCCCAGAGCTCGCCGGAGCCCGCGTCCCGCAGCCGGGAACGCACGCTCACCCCCGGCACCTCGGGTGCCCCGCCGACGCGCCGTGCCGGCCTGTCCGCGGAATCGTCGGTGAAGGTCACAGGTAGCGACGCTAGGCTCAATCGGGGCGACTCTGCATTGTTCTTCGTCCGGTTGTGGATAACTTTTTACGATCACTCCTGCGGCGGCGTCCTGCCCCGCACCGGTCTGGGTGAGGACATGCCTGGTCACGACGGGTGCGGGCCGGCGCCGGGCGAGACTGGGCGGCAGACCTGTCGGACCCGGCCGGAAACCTGACGGCGACGTCCGGCCCCCCGCGAGGGCGCGGATGCGCGGATGGCGGACAATCGCCCGAGACCGGGTCCGGACGGCAGCGCCGCCGGCCGACGAGCCAGGGGGAGAGCGGAGTGCAGATCCTCGCCACCAGCGGCGGTTTCCTTCCCGACGGCCGGTACGGCGCGAAGGTCGGGCCGATCCTGACGCACGCGATCGACCTGGCCGGGGCCGGCCCGCGGCCCCGGGTCTGCCTGCTGCAGACGGCGCTGGGCGACGACCAGGGCGCCTATGCCCGCGGCTACGCCGCGTTCAACCGCGACCGGCCCGACGTGCGGGTCTCGCACCTGGCGCTGTTCCCCATGCCGAACATCCCGGACATCCGCGGCCACCTGCTGGCCCAGGACGTGATCTGGGTCGGTGGGGGCAGTGTGGCGAACCTGCTCGCGGTCTGNGCGGTGCACGGGCTGGGCGAGATCCTGCGCCAGGCGTGGGAGGCCGGCGTCGTCCTCGGCGGCGTCTCGGCCGGCTCCCTGTGCTGGCATGTCGGTGGCACCACCGACTCGTTCGGCCCGGACCTGCGGCCGGTCACGAACGGGCTGGGCCTGCTGCCGTTCAGCAACACTCCGCACTACGACTCCGAGCCGGGCCGCCGCCCGCTGTACCAGCGTCTCGTCGCCGACGGGACGCTGCCAGCCGGCTGGGCGACCGACGACGGCGTCGGGCTGCACTTTCGCGGCACCGACCTGGTCGAGGCCGTCGCCGATCGGCCAGGCGTGCACGCCTGGCGGGTCGAGCGCGGCCCCGACGGCGCCGCGGTCGAGACCTCGGTCACACCCCGCCTGCTACCCGGCGCACGCGTAGTCTGAATGGCGTGGATGTTCTGAGGCTTTCCGTGGTCCCCTACCGCGAAGCGTGGGACATGCAACGATCCCTCGCCGAGGCCCGGGTGGCCGACGAGGTGGACGACACACTCATCCTGGTGGAACATCCCAGCGTCTATACCGCGGGCCGGCGGACGCAGCCCTTCGAACGACCGCTGGACGGCACCGAGGTCGTCGACGTCGACCGCGGCGGCAAGATCACCTGGCATGGCCCGGGGCAGCTCGTCGGCTACCCGATCGTCAAGCTGCCTCGTCCACTGGACGTCGTCGCCTACGTGCGCGCCCTGGAGGAGGCCCTCATCGACTCCTGCGCCGAGCTGGGGCTGGCGACCCGCCGGGTCGACGGCCGCAGCGGCGTCTGGACGATGGACGGTCTGCGCAAGGTTGCCGCGATCGGCGTGCGGGTCCGGCAGGCGGTGACCACCCATGGCTTCGCGCTGACCTGCTCGTCGGACCTGGGCGCCTTCGGGCAGATCGTCCCCTGTGGCATCACCGACGCCGGGGTGACGAGCCTGTCCGCCGAGCTTGGTCGGGCGGTGACCGTCGCCGAGGCCCGGCCGGTGGTCGAACGGCACACCCTGGCCGTGCTCGCCCGCTACCTCGGCGGGCGCAACCTCGGCGATCGCCTCACCGCGCGGGTCGAGCCGGCCGAGGAGCCCCCGGCGCAGCCGCAACCCGGGACCGAGCGGATGGAGCTGGTCGGATGAGCGCGGTCGCCCCCGAGGGACGCCCCCTGCTGCGCCTGGAGGCGCGCAACGCGCAGACGCCGATCGAGCGCAAGCCGCCGTGGATCCGCACCCGGATGCGCACCGGCCCGGAGTACTCCGACGTCAAGGGGCTGGTCCGTGCTGCCGGGCTGCACACGGTGTGCGAGGAGGCCGGCTGCCCGAACATCTACGAGTGCTGGGAGGACCGCGAGGCGACCTTCCTGATCGGCGGGGACGTCTGCACCCGGCGGTGCGACTTCTGCCAGATCGACTCGGGCCGCCCCACACCGCTGGACCGCGACGAGCCGCGGCGGGTGGCGGAGTCCGTGCGCACGATGGGGCTGCGCTACGCAACCGTCACCGGCGTGGCCCGCGACGACCTGGCCGACGGCGGTTCCTGGCTGTACGCCGAGACGGTCCGCCAGGTCCACGCGCTGTCCGCGGATACCGGGGTCGAGGTGCTCATCCCCGACTTCGGCGGGCGGGCCGACCAGCTCGACGAGGTTTTCGGTGCGGCCCCCGAGGTCCTTGCGCACAACCTCGAGACGGTGCCGCGGATCTTCAAGCGCATCCGGCCGGCGTTCCGCTACGAGCGCTCCCTCGACGTGCTGCGCCAGGCTCGCACGGCCGGCCTCGTCACGAAGTCGAACCTGATCCTCGGGCTCGGCGAGACCGGCGAGGAGATCCACGAGGCCATGCGGGACCTGCGCACAGCCGGCTGCGAACTACTCACCGTAACCCAGTATCTGCGGCCCACGCCCCGTCACCACCCGGTGGAGCGTTGGGTGCGGCCGGAGGAGTTCCTCGACTGGGAGCGCGTCGGCGCCGAGCTTGGCTTCTCCGGCGTCATGTCCNGGCCGCTCGTGCGCTCGTCCTACCGGGCCGGCCGGCTCTACCAGCAGGCGATCATGGCTCGTGGCGAGGGCCGCACCGCGATGTCCGATCTCCCCGAAAGTGTGCTGGAAACCTCTCACACGCTGTGACGGGCACGCTGGTGGGCATCCCCCGGACGGGCTAGGCTACACATCGTAGCGTTACCCCCTTGTCACGAGGGGGGTCTCTCTCTGGCCCATCATCGAGGTGTGCGCCCACGACCGTGCCGGGAGGTCGTTCCCATCGTGCTCCGTTCACTGCTCAGTGTCATCGAAGAAGCGACTCTGCTCGTGCTGCCGCATGGCGGACAGAAGACCGCGCGGCGCAACGCCTGGCGCGCAGCCGCCGACCTGCACGTCACATCGGGTTACCGATGGGTCGACCCGGTGTCGGTGGCCCCGATCGCACCCGGACCCGACGCGTGCGCCAGCATCCCGGGCACCGAGGGCGCCGCACGGGTTTCTCGCCTGGCCGGCCTGGGCGGCGCAGCGACCACCGCCCGCATCGGCGCGGCCGTTCGTGGGCTGCCGCGGGTCGTCGCCGCCCAGAGCTGATTCCCCGGCCGGCGGGCTGCCCCGCCGACAGCCAGGACAGCGGGGATCGGGCAGACCGAGCAGATGGTCGCGGCGGATGATCCCGGCGGACGCGACAGCCGCACTGCGGCGAGCCGCCAGGCCGTAGGCTCGCGGTCATGGCACTGAGGAAGCAGCCGAGGGACACCGCGGGATCGTCGACCCCCGCGGCGGCGGGCAGGAACGCGGCAGCGAGCGGGAAGAACGACGGGAGCCGGGGCGGCGCCACGGGCCGCGGTGGTGGTGCGGGCCGCAGTGGTGGTGCGGGCGGGGGCGGCGCCGCGGAGGGGACCGGTTTCGCGGCCCGTCTCGCGCAGTTGCGGATGGTCTTCACGATCACACGCCAGCGCGATCCGCAGGTGCTCTGGTTCACCCTGGCGGCCTTCTTCGTCCCGCTCGTGATCGGCGTTCTGCTCGGCATCCTCGTCGGGCCGCTGTACGTGTGGATCCCTATTGCCATCCTGCTCGGCGTCGTGGTCGCCCTGAACGTGTTCAGCCGGCGCGTCCAGCGCACCGCCTACGCGGAGATGGAGGGCAAGCCCGGAGCCGCGGCCGGCGTGGTCGAGCGGATGCGCGGCGACTGGCGGATCACTCCGGCGGTCGGCGTGAACCGCCACCAGGATGTGGTGCATCGGGTCGTCTCCCGCGCCGGAGTGGTGATCATCGCGGAAGGCCGCGGCCGCGGGCCGAGGGAGCTGCTCGTTGCGGAGAAGCGCCGGATCCGCAAGGTCGTCGGCGACACGCCGGTGACCGACATCATCGTCGGCACCGGCGAGGGCGAGACGCCGCTACCGAAGCTCCAGGGCACGCTGATGCGGCTTCGCCGGACTCTGCGTCGCGGGGAGGTGGACGCCCTCGACCGCCGGCTGCGCGCCATGGGCGGCGCGGCCCTGCCGATCCCGAAGGGCCCGATCCCCCGCAACGTGCCCCGGGGCGGCCGCCTGCGCTGACCCGACGACGCGGCGGTGACGGGGCCGGTCGTGGGCGTGGGAGGGCGAGGCCTGGCGGGCGAGGCCGTGTCACGGCCGACGGTCTGGGTCGAGTCCGGGTGTGGGTGTGGTGAGCCCGGTTGCGCGGAACACATGAACCCGGGTCGCTCCAGTCGCACCTGGCCACGGCCTCTCCCGCCGGGGACAGCCGGACTTCGGGCCTGCCTGCCTAGGGGGCGGAGTCCGCGCGGACGGGATCGCGCACGACCACGGTCCCGGCCGCACGATCATGCAGGCCGCGCTGGTCGCGGTCCCAGACGACCACGGGCACCAGCAGCGCCAGCAGCAGGGTGCGCACCCCGATCCAGGGCCAGGACTGCCGGCCGCGGTCACGCAGCCGGATCACCCGCATGCCCAACAGCCGCATGCCGATCGTCTGGCCGCCGGTGCTGACGAGGATGAACTCCTCCAGCAGGAACACCAGGTAGATCGCCAGGCCGCGAACGTCGCCGGCGTAGCTGAGCCCGGCCAGATACAGCACGCCGACGATCAGGTTCGCCACGACCGCGTCGATGAGGTACGCGCCCAGCCGCGGCCCGAAGCCCACGACCGAGCCGCGGCCCTCCNCCGGCAGCCCCAGCCGGACGCCCGGCGGCGTGTCCCGGGGCAGACCAGGCCCTTCGAGCCAGCCTCCAAGTGCTCGTCCCACGACGCAAGCTTATCCGCCGCACCGACCTGCACCCAAGGGTTCACCAAGGGTGATAAAGTGCGCTCCCGTAACATAAACGAAACGACTTCGTGATGTCGCGGGTCCGCCGGGGCATGACCGAAGACACATCGACATGCCGTAACCTACAGGCTTGATAAGCGTGACGGGACGCTGGAGGTCGAATGTTCACAAAAGCCGAGGACGTGCTCCGTTATATCCGCGACGAGGACGTGCAGTTCATCGATGTNAGATTCTGTGATCTGCCCGGAATCATGCAGCACTTCACTATTCCGACGCAGGTCTTCGCCGAGTCGGTGTTCACCGACGGGTTGATGTTCGACGGCTCCTCAATTCGAGGTTTCCAGGCCATCCACGAGTCCGACATGCTGTTGCTGCCGGACCCGCAGACCGCCTTCGTGGATCCGTTCCGTGAACACAAGACCCTCGCGATGACGTTCTTCATCCACGAC
The DNA here is from genome assembly GCF_001414035.1 of Frankia sp. ACN1ag. Taxonomy (NCBI): domain Bacteria; kingdom Bacillati; phylum Actinomycetota; class Actinomycetes; order Frankiales; family Frankiaceae; genus Frankia; species Frankia sp. ACN1ag. The sequence goes on from NZ_LJPA01000039.1 coordinate 47,537, forward strand.
CCGATCACGAAGGAGCAGTACTCCCGGGACCCGCGGAACATCGCCAAGAAGGCGGAGACGTACCTGCGTGGTACCGGCATCGCCGACACGGCCTATTTCGGACCCGAGGCGGAGTTCTACATCTTCGACGACGTCCGCTATGACTACAACCCCTACGGGTCGATGCACCAGGTCGACTCGGTCGAGGCCGCCTGGAACACCTCCCGAAAGGAAGAGGGCGGCAACCTCGGTTACAAGCCCCGCTTCAAGGGCGGCTACTTCCCGGTCCCGCCGACCGATCACTTCACGGACCTCCGCTCGGAGATGACGCGGGTCCTCTATGAGACCGGCATCNCCGTCGAGATGCAGCACCATGAGGTCGGNACCGCCGGGCAGGCGGAGATCGACATCCGCTACGACACGCTGTTGAAGACCGCGGACAACCTGATGCTCTACAAGTACGTCATCCGCAACGTCGCCCGCAGCCGGGGCAAGACCGTCACCTTCATGCCGAAGCCCCTGTTCGAGGACAACGGGTCCGGCATGCACGTGCACTCCAGCCTGTGGAAGGACGGCGAGCCGCTGTTCTACAGCCCCAACGGCTACGGCGGCCTGTCGGACACCGCGCGCTACTACATCGGCGGCCTGCTGCACCACGCACCGGCGCTGCTGGCGTTCACCAACCCGACCACGAACTCCTACCGCCGGCTGGTCCCCGGCTACGAGGCACCGGTCAACCTCGTCTACTCGGCGCGCAACCGCTCCGCGTGCTGCCGCATCCCGCTCGGCGGCGACTCGCCCAAGGCGAAGCGGGTCGAGTTCCGCGTCCCGGACCCGAGCTGCAACCCGTATCTGGCCTTCGCCGCGATGCTCATGGCCGGCCTGGACGGCATCCGCAACAAGATTGACCCGCCGGACCCGATCGACAAGGACCTCTACGAGCTCCCGCCGGACGAGCTGGCCGCGGTCCCGCAGGTTCCCGGCTCGCTGGAGAAGGTGCTCGACGCGCTCGAGGCGGACAACGATTTCCTCCGCNAGGGCGACGTCTTCACCACCGATCTGATCGAGACCTGGCTGGAGTACAAGCGGCTCAACGAGGTCGACGCCATCCGGCTCCGGCCGCACCCGTACGAGTTCACCCTCTACTACGACATCTGACCGACAGCGTCACCTTCACCGCCGGCCGGGCCGAGAAACCCGGCCGCGCGGCCGGGGCGCCGCGCGCGCCGGCCGAGAATCGGTGGAGATTCCCGTCGGCCGCCTTCTCCGGGCCCCGTTCCAACAGCGCCGGAGTGGGGCCTCCCGCACGGTCGTGGGCGCCCTCCGAGAAAAATATTCCGTGCTGTCTGGGCGGGACCGGTAAAATTGACGCCCACCACCTTGGGACGACCGGCCGAACGGCTTCGAGGAACCAATGCCCTGGTCCGGCCGCCAATACCATCTGTGACGCACCAGAGACGAAGAATTAACAATCGCGGAACCGGGCGGTAACGGGGCCCGACGAGGCTCCGACCGAACCCTCCCGTCCATCGCGGCCTGGGTCGGCCTCCCCCAGGCCGATCACGAAGTCGCACCGTTTCGTGCAGGACCAACCACGGGGAGTATTGAGTGAGTTATCAGGCCGAGTACATCTGGATCGACGGCACCGAGCCCGAGCCTTTGATGCGTAGCAAGACGCGCATCATCAAGGACGGCAAGGAGCCGGAGATCTGGGGCTTCGACGGCTCGAGCACCAACCAGGCGCCGGGATCGAACTCGGACTGCGTGCTGCGTCCCGTCTTCGAGACGCCCGACCCGATCCGGGGAGGCGACAACCGCCTGGTGCTGTGCGAGGTCCAGCTGACCGACTTCACGCCCCACCCGACGAACACCCGGGCGGCCGCCCTCGGTGTCGCCGAGCGGTACGCCGACATGTCGCCCATGTTCGGCATCGAGCAGGAGTACACCTTCTTCAAGGACGGCCGCCCGTACGGCTGGCCGGAGGTCGGCTACCCCGCGCCGCAGGGTCCGTACTACTGCGGCGTCGGCGGCTCGAAGATGCCCGGTCGCCAGATCGTCGAGCGGCACACCCAGGCATGCCTCGACGCCGGCCTCGCCATCGAGGGCACCAACGCCGAGGTCATGATGGGCCAGTGGGAGTTCCAGATCGGCGTCCTGCCCGCGCCCGCCATCGGCGACCAGATCTGGTTGGGCCGCTGGCTGCTCCACCGGATCGCCGAGGACTACGGCGTCGAGGTGTCCTTCGCCGCGAAGCCGATCCCCGGTGACTGGAACGGTGCCGGCGCGCACACCAACTTCTCCACCAAGCAGACGATGGAGGGCTGGGACGCCATCGTCACGTGCTGCGAGGCGCTCGGCACGCGCGTCACCGAGCACGTCACCCACTACGGGAAGGGCATCGAGGACCGGCTGACCGGCAAGCACGAGACCGCCCCCTGGAACAAGTACTCCTGGGGCGCCTCGGACCGCGGCGCCTCGGTCCGCATCCCCTGGGCCGTCGAGAAGGCCAAGAAGGGCTGGCTGGAGGACCGTCGTCCGAACGCGAACATGGACCCGTACCTGGTCACCGCGCTCATGATCGACACCTGCTGCAGCGCCCTGGCCGGCGACAAGCCGACCCTGTTCGTGCCGTCACAGACCACTCCGGCGCCCGCCGAGGCGAGCGTCTGAGCCTGACCGACACGTCTGCCCGGACCGGTCGGCCGAGCAGTCCGCCGGGCCGGAAACACGCCGGCGCGGCGGAGGCAGGTCGACACGCCTGCAGCAGGTCGACGCGGCTGGGCAGACATCGCGTCCTGGCCGGGGCGCTCGCGCGGGGGAGCGCCGGCGCCCCGATCCCCCGGTTCCCGCAACGGTGCGCACCGCGACGTGAGGTGGCAGCCGACAGGCCGGCCGTCCGAGGCTTCCCTCGGACGGCCGGCCTGTCGGCGTCCTGGGGCGGATTCACGACCCCGAGATCGGGCCGGAGCCGGCGGCGCGCCGGAGCGGACGGCGGTCCGCGGCGCTCAGCCGAACTCGGCGGTCCGCTCCCGCGCGAAGACGTCCGCGACGACCGCCTCGGCCCGCGTCGCCAGCCGCCGGTACTCGGCGAGGAGGTCGTCGGCGCCGTCCGCCGGCCAGCCCGCGGCCCGCGCCGTCGCCTCCAGGGCCCGCGGGCGATCAGGGAGCACGTCCGGCCGCGGCCAGCCCGCGAGCGTGCTCGCGTTGCGCAGCCGCGACGCCGACAGCCAGGCCGCCTGCAGGTCACCTGCCTCCGCCTCGCCGAGCAGCCCGGCGAGCACCGCGGCCCGCAGACCGTCGAGGGTTGAGGTGGTGCGCAGCGACGGGACCTGCCGGCCGTGGCGAAGCTGGAGAAGCTGCACCGCCCACTCCACGTCGGTGAGCCCGCCGGGACCGAACTTCAGGTGGCGGGTGGGATCGACCCCGCGGGGGATCCGCTCGCGCCGCATCCGACCGCGAAGCCGGATGATCTCATCGATCGCCGCCGCCGGCAGCGTCGTCGGGTAACGCACCGTATCAGCGAGCCGGCAGAACCGGTAGGCGAGCTCGGGATCCCCCGCCAGCGGCCGCGCGCGCAGCAGCGCCTGCGACTCCCAGTCCTGCGACCAGCGGCGGTAGTAGGCGTCGTAGGCGTCGAGCGGGCGCGACAGGGCGCCGCTGCGGCCCTCCGGGCGCAGCGTCGTGTCCAGCCGAAGCGCCGGATCCGGGCCGGGCACGGCGAGCAGCCGGTGCAGCTCCCCGATCACCTCGGCGGCGGCCCGGTGCGCCTGCTGCGCCGAATGGCCCGGGCGGGCCTCGTGCACGAACAGGACGTCGGCGTCGCTGCCGTAGGACATCTCCGCCCCACCGAGCCGGCCCATCGCGATGACGGAGATCCGCGCCGGCAGGCAGGTGGGATCTCCCCCGGCGATCCGGCGCTCCGCGACGAGCAGCGTCGCGGCGACGGTGGCGGCGGCGGCGTCCGCCAGGGCCCGCCCGACCGCGGCCACGTCGAGCAGGCCGAGCAGATCGGCGCAGGCGACCCGGACCAGCTCTTCCCGGCGCACCGCCCGGGCCCGGCCGACGGCGTCCTCCCAGTCGGGGTTGCGGTGTGCGATCGCGAGCATCGTTCGGCTGAGCGTCTCGCGCGGCACGGGGACGAGGTCGGCCTCCGTGCGCAGCAGCCGGACCGATTCGGGCGCCCGCGTCATCAGATCCGCGACATACCGGCTGGAGGCGAGGACCCGGGCGAGCCGGTCGGCGGCGCCGGCGGAGTCGCGCAGCAGCCGCAGGTACCAGGGGGCGCGGCCGAGCGCCTCGCTGACCCGGCGGTAGGCCAGCAGGCCCGCGTCGGGATCGGGCGCGTCGGCGAGGGTCGGCAGCAACGTCGGTAGCAGATGCCGCTGGATCGCGGCCGTCCGGCTCACCCCGCTGATCAACGCCTCGATGTGGCGCAGGGAGCGGTCCGGGGCGGCGAATCCCAGCGCGGCGAGCCACTGCTGCGCCTCGGCGTGGGACAGCCGGACCTCCTCGGTCGACAGCCGGGCGACCGCCTCCAGCAGCGGGGCGTAGAACAGCTTCTGGTGCAGTGACCGCACGGTGCGCACGATCCGGGCGTGGGCGTCGGCGAAGTCCTGGGCGGTACGCATCCCCATCGACCGGGCAAGCCAGCGCAGCTCGCCCGGATCTCGCGGCAGGCTGTGCACCCGGCGCAGGCGCTGAAGCTGGAGCCGGTGCTCGGCGTTGCGCAGGAAGCGGTACGCCTCGGCGAGGTCGGCGGCGTCGCGCCGGCCCACGTACCCACCGCGGGCGAGGCCGTCGAGGGCGGCGAGCGTCGAGCGCTCCCGCAGCTTCGCGTCCACCCGGCCGTGAACAAGCTGCAGGAGCTGGACGGCGAACTCGACGTCGCGCAGCCCGCCCGGGCCGAGCTTGAGGTTGCGCTCCGCCTCCGCGCGCGACAGCGACGATTCGACCCGCCGGCGCATCGCCCGCACGTCGGCGACGAAGTCCGGCCGAGAGGCGGCGGTCCAGACCAGCGGCGCGACCATGGCACAGAACTCCGCGCCGAGCACCAGGTCGCCGGCGATCGGGCGGGCCTTGAGCAGGGCCTGGAACTCCCAGGTCCGGGCCCAGCGACGGTAGTAGGTGCGGTGGCTGTCGAGGGTGCGCACCAGGACGCCGTCGCGGCCCTCCGGGCGCAGGCCGACGTCGACCTGGAACAACGCGCCCGCGGAGGTCGCCAGCCCCGCCGCCCGTACCAGCCCCTCGGCCATCCGCGTCGCGGCCCGCAGCGCCGTCTCCGCATCGGCCGCCTCGCCGCCCGCCACCGGCTCGGCGACGAACAGGACATCGACGTCACTGACGTAGTTCAGCTCCCGGCCCCCGCACTTGCCCATGCCGATGACGGCGAGCCGGACCGCGGGCAGGTTCGGGTCGAGGCCGGCGCGGGCGATCGCCAGCGCCGCGTCGAGTGCCGAGCCGGCCAGGTCGGCGAGCTCCGCGGTGGCGTCGTCCAGCGCCACCGCGCCGGTGAGGTCCCGCGCAGCGACGACGAGCAGCGCCCGGCGGTAGGCGACGCGCAGCGCGTCGAGGGTCGCCGGCCGGTCGTCGGCGGCGCAGGGCGCCGGATCGGCGGGGTCCGCGCCGACCGCGCGCAGCAGTGCCGCCCGGACCCGGCCGGCCTCGGGCGGGGCGCCGACCAGCTCGTCGGGCCGCAACACCCGCCAGTCCACGGGATGGCGGGCCAGGTGATCGCCGAGTGCGCGGCTCGCGCCGAGCACGGCGCACAGCCGGTCCCGCAGCCCGGCGTGCCCGGCCAGGTCCGCGACGAGTGCCTGCCCGTCGGCCGGGCCGAGCGCGTCGATGAGCCGGTCCAGCGCGGCGAGCGCCAGGTCGGGGTCGGCCGCCGCGGCCAGCGCGCCGACCACGACGTTCGCCGCGAGCCGGACCTCCCCGCCGGAGCCGGGCCGCCCATCCCCACGGGTCGGCCCATCCCCACCGGTCGGCCCATCCCCACCGGTCGGCGCCGCCGAACCGCCGAGCAGGCCGAGCCGCTCCATGGTCGCCGCCACCTGGTCGACGTCGCTGAAGCCGAGGCGCGCGAGCTGGGCGGCTACCGAGCTGCCGCGCGGATGGTCCGCCGCGGGCGGCGCGCCGGACCCGGTCGAGATCCCCGGCCATTCGACACGCATGCCGGAACGCTCACAACACGGGCAGGTAGCGGTCGATCTCGAACGGCGTCACCTGCCGGCGGTAGTCCTGCCACTCGGCCCGCTTGTTCCGCAGGAAGAACTCGAACAGCTCGTCGCCGAGGGTCTCGCGCACCAGCGAGGAGCGCTCCATCACCGTGATCGCCTCGGCCAGCGAGCCCGGCAGGGCGGTGATTCCCCGCTCCTGACGCTGGACGTCGGTAAGCGTCCACACGTCGTCGGCCGCCGGCGCGGGCAGATCGTAACCGCCCTGAACACCCCGCAGCCCGGCGGCCAGCACCAGGGCGAAGGTGAGGTAAGGGTTGCAGGCGCTGTCCGGCAGCCGGAACTCCACCCGGGTGGCCTGCGACTTGTGCAGCTTGTACAACGGCACCCGCACCAGGGCCGACCGGTTGTTGTGGCCCCAGCACACGTAAGCGGGCGCCTCCAGCACCTCACCGAGGCGCTGGTCGCCGATGAGCCGCTTGTAGGAGTTCACCCACTGGTTCGTCACCGCGGTGATCTCCGCGGCGTGCGTGAGCAGGCCGGCGATGAACGCCTTCGCGACCTTCGAAAGCTGGTATTCGTCGGTCGGGTCGTGGAACGCGTTGCGGTCACCCTCAAAAAGGCTCAGGTGAGTGTGCATGCCCGAACCGGCCTGATCGCCGAACGGCTTCGGCATGAAGGTGGCATAGATTCCCTGCCGCAGTGCCACCTCCTTCACCACCTGCCGGAAGGTCATGATGTTGTCCGCGATGGTGAGGGCGTCGGCGTAACGCAGGTCGATCTCCTGCTGCCCGGGCGCAACCTCGTGATGGCTGAACTCCACCGAGATACCCAGCCGCTCCAGCATGCTGATCGCCTGCTGGCGGAAGTCATGGCTGATGTCGTTCGGCGTGAGGTCGAAGTACCCCGACTCGTCGACCGGCGCCGGCATCGGGCCACCGCGCTTCGGCGGCTCCTTGAGCAGGAAAAACTCGATTTCGGGATGCGTGTAGAAGGTGAAACCCGCATCCGCCGCCCGGGCCAGGGCGCGGCGCAGTACCCACCGCGAGTCCGTGGCGGCCGGCGCCCCGTCCGGCATGATCAGGTCACAGAACATCCGAGCGGTGAGCGGATGCTCACCGCGCCACGGAAGCACCTGGAACGTGGAGGGGTCCGGCCGGGCCAGCATGTCGGCCTCGTGCACCCGCGCAAAACCCTCGATCGCGGAGCCGTCGAAACCGATGCCCTCGGCGAGCGCACCCTCGAGCTCGGCGGGCGCGATCTCCACCGACTTCAGGTAGCCGAGCACGTCGGTGAACCAGAGCCGAACGAAGCGGATGTCCCGCTCCTCCAGAGTCCGTAGAACGAACTCCTGCTGCTTGTCCATGGTGCCTCCGCGCTGAGGTGGGGACTCGACCATACGGGCCGCCCGGTCAGCCTGACCCGACCATAGCGAGGGCATCGCTCCGCCGCCGTGATGTTGCGTGCCGGCAACCGGCCCGCCAACAGCGCGTCACATCCTGCCCCCAGCACCTACAGCACGGTCTACCCCGCAACCCACAGCCGCACCGCGGATCATGCTGCCGGCGGAGCGAGGCAGAGACGGAACTCAGGCCTGACCCTTGCGCCCCATTCCCAGCGCCTTCCGGTAGAGCTCCGGGACGCGATAACGCTCGGCCTCGTCCCGCGTGCCGGAGTCGATGTGCAACAGGCCGACCTCCAACCCCAGGCTGACCACATCCGAGTCCACCGCGAGCTCGCCGGCCGGGAACGGCGTGCGCCCGATCTCCCGCAGCGCGTCGAACAGCGGGACGAGTTCGGCGAACTCCTCCTCCAGCGAGACCATCTCCTGGTCGCTGATGTCGTCCAGCGATTCCACCAGCGCCCTGGGCCGGATCAGGCTTCGCTCGTACGGCGATGCCGGGTACCATCCGCGCTCCCGCCCCAGAGCGCGATCGAACAGCCGGACCAGCGATCGGGGCGAATGATCCCCGTTGCCGTCCGCCAGTCGACGCCATACCCAGTTGTAGGTGAAGGCGGTCTTGTCTCCGGAAATCCGCTCCCCCACCAGCACGCGCCAGGCATCGATCACCCGGGACTGCGGCCATGAATCGACCACGGCCGGCGAAAGCGCAGCCGAGCCGATATCAGACATTCTCTGCCCGACCAGTTCGGCAACTTCCCGAACCCGCAGCGCCTGTTTGACGATCACCTTGAGATAGTCGGTCTGGTTCGCCCAGGACAGCCGTGCGTCGCGGCCGAAGAAGTGGGACTTGTTCGGGAGCTGGACGGCGCGCCAGATGTCGTCTCGGAGCAGGATCTTCAGCCGGAGGTTCACCAGCTCGTCCCCCCGCTCGGATACCAGCGACAGCAGGCCACCGACGCCGTCGCGGCGTCTTTCCAGATCCTCCGGGGTGCGCCCGAAGCCCGCATCCAGACCGTCGAACAGCAGGAGGGTGTCACGCGGCATCGTCGCGTCCAGCTCCCGAAGCCACTGCCAGGAGACAAGGCCGACGTCACGGGCCGCGAGCATCGTGCGCACGTCCTCGACCAGATCGAGCGCGGTGTACTCCGACTCGTCCTTCGCCTTGCAGGCCAGCTCACCGAAGGCGGCGGGCACAGTATGGCGGTCTCCCCCGCGGAGCAGGATCGCCACACCGATCACCAACGTCCAGGCCACCCGCCAGTCATTGCCACCGTCCGAGAGTGCCGTACCCACCGCCTTGTACGTATCGCTGGATGGCATCCATGGACGGCGCATGGGCAGGTCGGGGGGGCTGGTCACCACGACGCTCCCGCCCGCGGTGGCGAGCCGGCGGAACAGCGCCGTCTTGCCGGTGCCCTTGCGCCCCAGGATAAGCGGGATGTCTGCCCGGGTGGCCCGCCCGACCGTCTCGGTCTGGAGAAACGTCTCCTGGAATTCGACGTCCGACTGGTCCTCGGCAGCGCCGGCCGAGAACCGCAGCTCGGCCAGGGCGGCGGATTTCGAGGTCGACACGAGCGCGACCGACACCACCGGGGCACCGAGTTCTTCGGCTGCCGATCCCGGGACGAAACCCTTGATCCATTCACTGATCGGCGCGTAAGCGCCGATCCCGGTCTCGGTGACCACGCTGTCGGTTCCAGCCACATCCTCGCTGTAGCCGACGACGTGGATGAGCTCCTCGACCTCTCCGAAGGCGGCCTGGCCGCCCTCGACGACCGCGGGCGCGAGCCACTCGCCGATCCAGTCGGCGGCCCGGTCCTCGTAACGCCTCCGGATCTCCGGCGCTCCCGCGCCGGGCACCGGACTGACGACAAACCGTGGTTCGGGCGTATAGGAACGTTCGGACCTCGCGGCCAGCAGCGCCCGCGTCAACGCCCGCGTCCCCACCCGCGCCTGCGGATGCGGAAAGAAGGTCACGACGGCGATGTCGGCAACGTCGAACAGCAGCGGTGCCGACAGCGGGCTGATTCCGGTCCGCGCGTCGATGAGGACGATCTGCGGGGCGATCCGCAGCCGGCCTACCGCAGCGATCAGATCCCGCAGCGGGTTGTTCTCCTCCCGGTACCACGCCGCCGGGTCGAGCTGGGCGAGCTGGCGGGCATAGTTGGCGTCCGGGTGACCGGCGGGAAGCAGGTAGAGCTCACGGTCGGGGTGCACACGCAGCAGATGGGGCGTCACGTCCGGGACCTGCCCGGCGATGTCGGACTCCAGCAACAAGGGAACGATGCCCCGTCCAGGCTCCACGTCGCGCTCGACGTCGAAGAGCGCCGCGAGACCGGGGGCCTCCAGGTCCATGTCGAGGCAGAGGACCCGGTGCTCGCGAGAGAGCAACAGGGCGGTATAGGCGAGCGACGTCGACCTTCCGACACCACCGCGTAGGGAGTAGAACGTCGCGACCAGCGGCTCGGAAAGAAAGTCGTCCGAGCGGGAGGGCAGCCGGACCTCGATCGGCTCCTGTTGGCCGCGCGCAAGCGAATCCGGCCACAACGGCAGCTCCAACGCCTCGTGCCGCAGGATGTCCGCCGTTCCCTCGGCCGCTGACGCGGCTGCCTCATCGGGCGTGAGAAGACCGATGGCTGCGATTTCAGAATCCGGCAGAACTGAGCCGAGCGCAAGTGAACGTCGCTCGGCCGGAATCTGATCGTAGAAAAGTCGGGTGACCACCCGGATCCGATAGCCACGGAACGGGTCCGGCGCCACCTGCACCTGCGCCAGGTGGTCGCGTGCGCGCAGCCGACTCAGGACGGCCACGCGGATCCGATCCGCCGCCTCCTGGGCGCTGTTCGGCATGTCCACGCCTCCCGCCCTTGTCGGTGATCGTGCTGGCTACGCCTTCGCGCGCCAGGAGCGCGACGAGATCATCCTAACCGTCGGAGCCGAAGCCCGAGGTAGGCGGCGAGCCGCCGGGCCCGCGCCAGCTCGGTGGCGTAATCGATGTCGGGAGAAAGCGTGGGGTCGTACCGCATGGTGACCGTACGCTCGTCGGCGTAGGTACGTAGATCTCCCGGAAGATCGGTCCGATGGATGCCGCAGTCCTCAAGCAGCGGCATAAGTTCATGTATCTTTTTCGCCGACTTGCCGCGGGCCGAGGCAAGCGCCTTGGCGTAAGCCTCGACGACATATCCCATGAAGTACAGCGCCGCGAGCTGACGCGACTGCGCGTGCAGCACGTCGGCGTCGGTGCCACGTTCACGGGCGACAGCCGCCCAATGGTCGGCCCGCCTACGCCATGCCGGATCCAGTGCCCCCGCCTCCCCCACCCCTCACGGCAACATCTTCGCGCGAGTGTAACCAGTCGGTATCGGGGCGGATTCGCGCACTGAATGCGATTCCGGAAGGCGAGCTCATCTGGACACGGGCTGTCCCTCCACGTCGGTACCCGGGTAGGACGTGGAGGGGCGGCGGTCAGACCTGGAGGCGGCGGGTGACGGCGTCGAGGATCTCGGCGACGGCCTCGTCGACGGGCACGCCGTTGCGCTGGGAGCCGTCGCGGAACCGGAACGACACCGCGCCCTTGGCGACGTCCTCGTCCCCGGCGAGCAGCATGAAGGGGACCTTCTGCTTCTGCGCCGTACGGATCTTCTTCTGCATCCGGTCGTCGGCGGAGTCGACCTCCACCCGGAGGCCGTGGGCGGCCAGCTTCGCGGCGACGGCGTCGAGGTAGGGCACGTGCTCGTCGGTGATCGGGATGCCGATCACCTGGACCGGAGCCAGCCACGGCGGCAGCGCCCCGGCGTAGTGCTCGAGCAGGATGGCGAGGAACCGCTCGATGGTCCCGAACAGCGCTCGGTGGATCATGAAGGGGCGCTGGCGGGTGCCGTCCGCGGCCTGGTACTCCAGGTCGAAGCGCTGCGGTAGCTGGAAGTCGACCTGGATGGTGGACAGCTGCCAGGTCCGGCCGATGGCGTCGCGGGCCTGCACGGAGATCTTCGGGCCGTAGAACGCGCCGCCGCCCGGGTCCATGACGAGCTCCAGGTCCTGCTTCTGCGCCGCGGCCCGCAGCAGCTCGGTGGCCTCCTCCCATTCGGCGTCGGTGCCGACGGCCTTGCCCTCCGGCTTGGTCGACAGCTCCAGGTAGAAGTCGCTGAGCCCGTAGTCCCGCAGCAACCCCAGGACGAAGTTCAGCACGCTGTCGAGCTCCGCGGGGAGCTGCTCGCGGGCGCAGAACAGGTGGGCGTCGTCCTGGGTGAGCCCGCGCACCCGGGTCAGGCCGTGCACGACACCGGACTTCTCGTNCCGGTAGACCGTGCCGAACTCGAACAGCCGCAGCGGCAGCTCCCGATACGACCGGCCCCGCGACCGGTAGATCAGGATGTGCATCGGGCAGTTCATCGGCTTGAGGTAGTAGTCGGTGCCGCCGTCGAGCTCCATGGGCGGGTACATGCCGTCGGCGAACCAGTCCAGGTGACCGGAGATCTCGTACAGGTCCGACTTGGTGATGTGCGGGGTGTTGACGAACGAGTAGCCACCCTCGATGTGCCGGCGCCGCGCGTAGTCCTCCATGGCGGTGCGGATCGCGCCGCCCTTGGGGTGGAACACGGCCAGGCCCGGCCCGATCTCGGCCGGGAAGGAGAACAGGTCCAGCTCGGCGCCGAGGCGACGGTGGTCGCGCTTCTCGGCCTCGGCGAGCCTGGACTGGTAAGCCTTGAGGGCGTCGCGGGACTCCCAGGCGGTCCCGTAGATGCGCTGGAGCTGCGGGTTCTTCTCGCTGCCCCGCCAGTAGGCCGCCGCCGAGCGCAGGAGCGCAAACGCCGGGATCGACCGGGTGCTCGGCACGTGCGGTCCCCGGCAGAGGTCCTTCCAGCACAGCTCGCCGGTCTTCGCGTCGAGGTTGTCGTAGATCGTCAGTTCGCCGGCGCCGACCTCGACGCTGGCCTCGGCGTCGTCGCCCGCGCTCGACTTCAGCCCGATCAGCTCGATCTTGTACGGCTCGGCGGCGAGCTCGGCGCGGGCCTGCTCCTCGGTGACCACCCGCCGCGAGAACCGCTGGCCCGCCTTGATGATGGCCTGGGCCTTCTTCTCGATGGCCTTCAGGTCATCCGCGGTGAACGGCGTCTCGACGTCGAAGTCGTAGTAGAAGCCGTTGTCGATGGGCGGGCCGATGCCGAGCCGGGCCTTCGGGAACAGTCCCTGGACGGCCTGGGCGACGACGTGCGCGGCGGAGTGCCGCACGATGGCCCGGCCGGCCGGCGAGTCGATCGCGATGGGCTCGACGACGGCGCCGTCGTCGAGGACATGCGCGAGATCACGCTGCTGGCCGTCCACCAGGGCGGCGATGACGTCGCGGTCGTCGGCGAACAGGTCGGCGGCCGTCGTCCCGGTCGGCACCACCCGCGGATCGCTACGCTGGGCGTGCTGGACGGTAACGCGGACGTCGGACACCGAAAGTCTCCTGTTGCGATAGAACACACGCGCGGGGATCACCGCGCCGACGCCGTGTCGCCGGCCCTGCGGGCGGCCCCACGGCGGGCCTTCCTGGCCCGATCGCGATGCTACTCGCGCCCGCGCAGGGCCCCCAAGGCGTTTGTACTCAGGGTGACGAGTCCGCCCCGCCACGCCCGTTGGTGACGACCGGCCCGGTCAGCCGGTGCGTCCCGCCGGAGCCATGCCGGCCGGCCACGCCACGCACGGCCCGGGTCGGGTACACCCCGCCGTGGCCACGCGAACCGCCGACGCCATTGGGCCCACCGGCGCTGTACGGACCGCCGGCGCCGTAGGGCCCGCCGACGCTGTACGGACCGCCCACCGGGTACGGACCGCCCACCGGGTACGGACCGCCGACCGGGTAGACGCCGGAGTCCGACCCGCCGCCCGCGCCCGGATGGGCGGGCGTGCCCGAGCCCGTGGAACCCGCGGTCCCCGCGGCGCCGACCGGGACCGCGGGGCCAGCCGAACCCGCAGGTCCCGCCGAATCCGGCCCGTCAGGGCGGGCCGGGCCCCGCGGGCCGCCGTCCGGGTCGTCGGCGCCGGGGGCGGCCTCCGGGCCGGCATCGGTTCCCGGCAGCCCGGGGTCGCGGCGCAGGATGCCACCGAGCACGGTGTCGACGATCGTGCCGATGCGAGTGCCGCTCACCTCACGATTGCCACTCATGTACTGGCGGTAGGCGACCGGACCGATGAGCATGTCGACGACCAGGTCGACATCGACATCGGCGGCCAGCTCCCCCGAGTCGATGCCCCGGCGCAGGAGATCGGCCGCGCGTTGCCGGGACGGCTCGATCACCTTCTGCGAGTAGGTGGCGAACAGCTCCGGATGGGTGGACCGCTCCGCGGCGAGCCTGGGCAGGATGCGCCCGGACAGGGACTGGATGTTGTGCCGGCGCAGGGCGTTGAGCCAGGCCACGAGGTCATCGCGCAGCGAGCCGGTCTCGACGGCGTCCACGCTGTCGGCCAGCGTGTCCAGAGCGTCGACGATCAGGGCGTCCTTCGTCGGCCACCGCCGGTAGACGGTGGCCTTGCCGACGCCGGCGCCGGTCGCCACCGCCTCCATCGACAGGCCGGCGAACCCGACGGTGGCCAGCTCGTGCAGGGCGGCGTCGAGGATCGCCTCATCGCAGCGGGGATCCCGGGGCCGGCCGGGAGAGCGCGCGGGCTTCACTCCGGAGGGCACACGATCGGCCGGACGCCGGGGACGCGGGGGGCGCGCATCCGCGGTCGTCATCCGGCGCGTCCTCCGTCTGCTCTGCCATCCATCCCGTCACCACCGTGCCGATGCATCCGCATGGATAGGCCACCCGCTACCTGGTCGCGCCGTCTGTTCCCGCCGCATTTCAAGATCAGCATACGTGCCCGGCGGCCCAGACGCATCCGTTTGCCATGGCAGCGGCGTGGCGGGCGATTCCATTCCGCCCAGGTGTGCGGTGCGCACCGGTTTCGCCCACTCGGCGGGTGGGCCCGACCGTGGCAGCATGGACAGCACGCCGGGACGCCCAGCGCCCGGACGGACGCATCAGGAGTGCTCATGGATTCGTCAGGCACTGTCCGCAATCAGACATCCGACGACCACCCGCGGCCCGCGGACTCTCCGGGCACGGCGGCGACGCTCTACGGCGCGCCGGCCGAAACCCGGCCGCCGCGCCGGTCGCGGTTCACGGTCCGCGACGTGGCGGCGGCGAAGAGCCGGGGCGAGAAATGGTCGATGCTCACCGCGTACGACTTCACCACCGCCACCGTCTTCGACGAGGCCGAGATCCCCGTCCTCCTGGTCGGGGACTCGGCCGCCAACGTGGTCTACGGCTACGACACGACCGTGCCGGTCACGGTCGACGAGCTGATCCCGCTCGTGCGCGCCGTGGTGCGCGGCGCGCCGCACGCGATGGTCGTCGCCGACCTGCCGTTCGGGTCGTACCAGGCCGGCCCGGAACAGGCGCTCGCGACCGCCACCAGGTTCCTCAAGGAGGGCGGCGCCCAGGCGGTGAAGCTCGAGGGCGGCGCGCGGGTCGCTCCGGCGGTCGCCGCGCTCGTCGGTGCGGGCAT
This sequence comes from Frankia sp. ACN1ag, assembly GCF_001414035.1. Classification (NCBI taxonomy): domain Bacteria; kingdom Bacillati; phylum Actinomycetota; class Actinomycetes; order Frankiales; family Frankiaceae; genus Frankia; species Frankia sp. ACN1ag. The sequence goes on from NZ_LJPA01000039.1 coordinate 62,630, forward strand.
CCCGGTGATCGGTCATCTCGGCCTGACCCCGCAGAGCATCCACGCCCTGGGCGGCTACCGGGTGCAGGGCCGAGACGAGGCGGGCGAGGTCCTGCTCGCCGACGCGCTGGCGATCGAGGCCGCCGGCGCGTTCGCGGTCGTGTTGGAGGTCGTGCCCGCGGATCTCGCCGCGCGCGTCACCAAGGAACTGCGCATCGCCACGGTCGGGATCGGCGCCGGCGCCGACTGCGACGCGCAGGTACTGGTCTGGCAGGACATGGCCGGGCTGAGCGGCGGCCATGTCCCCCGCTTCGTGAAGCGATACGCCGACCTGCGCACCGTGCTCGGCGACGCCGTGCGCACCTACCGCGACGAGGTGCGCGGCGGCCAGTACCCGACGGTCGAACACAGCTACTGATCGCCCGCTGATGCCGACGGTCGGTGGCCGGTCGCGGACGCCGCGATCCGGCCACCGACCGCCCGTCCACCGGCTCCGCCCCGGCCCGAGACTCCGGCGCGCCGGGGTCGGGCGGTCAGGCGCGGGCCAGCGCCGCCGCGAGTTCGTGGCGCGCCGCCGCCAGCGACGGTCCGTACCAGGTCAGCAGGCGGCCGGGGACGCAGACCGCGGGGGCGGCGAACGCCTCGGGCCCGTCGGTGGGGCTGAAGGCGTACGGCTCGTCGGGCAGCACGACGAGGTCGTGCGGCGGGAGGTGGGCCGGATCAAACCGCGGGTAGCGCTGCGGGGAGTCCGCCAGCACGTTGTCCACCCCGAGGCGGCGCAGCACGTCGCCGGCGAAGGTGTCGCGCCCGACCGCCATCCACGGGCGGCGCCAGATCGGCACCAGGGCGCGGCGGCGCGCGCCGGGGCGCACGGCATCGCCGACGGCCGCGTTGGTGACGGCCGCGTTGGTGACGGCCGCGTTGGTGGCAGTGCTGGCTGCGTCGGCGGCGGTGTCGGCCCAGGCCGCCCGGGCGGCGTCGAGCCAGGCGGGGCGCGGTAGTCCGCAGGCCAGCCGCAGCATCCGATCGAGGCTGTCCAGGGCCGCCTCGACGGTATTCGGCGCCGTCACCCACACCGCGAGCCCGGCGGCGCGCAGAGCGGCGAGGTCGGACTCGCGGTTCTCCTCGGCGTTGGCGCAGACCAGGTCCGGGGCGAGCGCAACGACCGCGTCGACGTCCGGATTCTTCGTTCCGCGCACCCGGGCCACCGCGAGCCCCGGCGGATGACTGCACCAGTCGGTCGCCCCCACCAGCAGTCCCGGCGCGGAAAGGGCGATCGACTCGGTCAGGCTGGGCACGAGCGAGACCACCCGGCCCACCGGTGCGGAAATCCGCACCGGGTGGCCGAGGTCGTCGCGGCTCAGGTCGTCGCGGTGAGGTGCGCCCGGGTGGGGCCCTGTCTGCATCGCCCGCGCGGTGGTCAGACGTCGGTGATGCGCAGGCCGGCGTGCGACTTGTAGCGGCGGTTGACCGAGATCAGGTTCGCGGTCAGCGCCTCGACCTGGCCGGCGTTGCGCAGCTTGCCGGCGTAGATGCCGCGCATCCCGGGGATGCGCTCGGCGAGCGCGGCGACCAGGTCGGTGGCGGCCCGGTCGTCCCCGAGCACGAGGATGTCGGTGTCGATCTTCGCGACCGACTCGTCGGCCAGCAGCACGGCGGAGACATGGTGGAAGGCGCCCACGACGGTGCTGTCCGGCAGGACGGCGGCGGCCTGCTGGGCGGCGCTGCCCTCGGGCACCGCCAGCGCGAAGGCGCCGCCGGAGTCGAAGCCCATCGGATTGACGCAGTCGATGACGATCTTCCCGGCGAGCGGCTCCCGCAGCGCCTCGAGCGTCTCCCGGTGACCGTCCCACGGGACGGCGACGATCACGACGTCGGCACGCTGCGCGACGGTGGCGTTGTCGGCGCCCTCGATGCGACGCCCGGGGCCGGCGAGCTTGGCCGCCGCCTCCTGGCCGCGCTCGGTCGACCGGGAGCCGATCAGGACAAGGTGGCCGGCCGCGGCGAAGCGCAGGCCCAGGCCGCCGCCCTGCGGCCCCGAGCCGCCGAGGATGCCGATCGTCAGTGCGGGGACGTCCGGGAGGACGCGGTCAGTCGAAGTCACCCTGTCATCCTGCCCGACCGGGCCGTTCGCCGCGCGAATCCATGACCGGCCGTGAATCCGTTCCCGGACCTTTGCCGAACGGTGGGAACCGGGACGTTCACCCTCCGGCGCGACGTCCAGCCACGAGCCCACCCCCCCGCGGACAGCTGGGGGCAATGAGGGACTATGCATGAACAACGGGACAGCTACGTGTTTGCTTCACCCGCCCCCAACCGGCCGGGACTTCGGCCACACCCGACGGGGCCCACACACGTCGCTACCGGCAGAGGAGCAGCGCACGTGACTGACAGCTACAACACCTGGACCACCACAATAGGTGATCGAGCGCATACGCCGAGCGAGACCGGTGGCATCCACGGCAACCCCGGGCGTGCATTGGTCCCAGATGGGCCGTACCGTTCCGTTCCACACGCATCGAGCAGATCTTCCGAATCAGGCGAGAGAGGTCGAGCAATGGCGGACGTATCGGTTCGCTTCGCGATGACGAACGACAGCGAAGTGGTGCTGAACCTGTCGCTGCCGCAGGCGCTGCGCCTGATGGAAGCGATCGCACGCAAGGTGGGCGAGACTCTCGCCGAGCGCAGCACGCAGGCGGTCGGCGGAGTCGGCGGGGTGCCGACGTCGGCGCCGTCGAACGGCATGCCGAGCCTGGGGCCCTACACCCCGTCCTGAACGGCCGGTTCCGGGCACGCTCGGTCGCTACCGGCGGCAGGGCCGCCCGCGCGATGCCGTGCCGCCCGAGTGCTGTGCCGCCCGAGTAGCGTGCCGGCCGAGTACCGTGCCGGCCGATCGGGGCACGACCGGCGCGGCCGCAGCGGCGCCGGTGGGGTTCCTCATCCACCGGCCGGGGGCCCGGGAATCCAGCCACCGCCGCCGGCGGCGGGCGGACCCGTGCCCAGCGCCCGGGGATGTGACGTCGCATACACCTCTCGCAGCCGATCCACCGTCACCAGGGTGTAGATCTGGGTGGTGCTGACCGATGCGTGGCCCAGCAGCTCCTGGACAACCCGGACGTCTGCTCCCCCGTCGAGCAGGTGGGTGGCGAAGGAATGCCGCAGCACATGCGGTGAGACGCCGTCGACCCCGGCCTGGGCAGCCGCGGTCCGCAGCACCGTCCACGCGCTCTGCCGGGACAGCCGGTTGCCGCGCCGGGAGAGAAAGACCGCCGCCCCCGACCGGGGCCCCGCGAGGCTCGGCCGGCCCAGGCGCAGGTAGTCCGCGAGCGTGGTCACGGCGCACCGGCCCAGGGGAACGATCCGGTCCCGGCCGCCCTTGCCGTGCAGCCGCACCGCGGCAGCCTCCAGGTCGAGATCGTCGACGTCCAGCCCGACCGCCTCGGAGATCCGCGCACCGGTCCCGTAGAGCAGCTCCAGCAGCGCCGTGGCGCGCAGCCGGCGGACCGCTTCGGCGGGTTCCACCGCCGCCGGCGCGGGATCCTCGGCCCGGTCCGCCACCCCCGCCACCCCCGCCTGCGGGGTGCCCGCGGCCGCGGCGAGCACCGCGGTCACCTGGTCCACGGAGAGCGCCTTGGGCAGCTTGCGGGGCGGCGTCGGCGGTCGCACCGGGCGGGACACGTCCTCGCTGACGTCCCCCTCCTCGGCGGCGAAGCGGTGCAGTGAGCGCACCGCGACGAGCATCCGCGCCACCGATGCCGCGGCGAGCGGCGGATGGGTGTCGTCCCCCGCACGCAATGCCGCGGCGAAGCCGGCAACCTCTGCCTCACCGACCGCGTCCAACGAGCACAGGCCATGCGCCGACAGATGGCTCAGGTAGCGGCGCAGATCGCGACGGTAGGCAAGGACGGAGTTCTGGGCGAGTCCCCGTTCGCCCTCCAGATGATGGAGATAACGCGCGATGATGTTCCCGGGCGTGCCCCGCTGCGAGGGCACGGGATGATCGAGGGCGCGGGCGGGCCCGCTGCCGCCGGGCGGCGTTCCCAGCCGCACCGCCTCGACCGGCCCGCCCGCCGCAGCGGGAGGGCGCATCCGGAATGTCCGGTCGCCGCCGGTGGCTCCCATCATCAAACTGATAGTAGGACCTGCGCATCGTTCTCCGTTGGCGCCTATCCACATGCCGGGCTCCTGCGGCTATTCTGGCGACTTGTGCGGACGGACGCCGAATCGTCACGCTACGCCGCACGGCTGGGGGTCGTCATCACCGCCGTCACGACACTTGCCCTCCTGTCGGGAGCGGGCCTGCTCGCGGGTTGTGGCGGCGACGGCCACGAGCCCGCTGGCGCGGCCGTCCCCGCCCGCCCGGACGCGGCGTCCGCCGGCAACCCGCCCGTCGGCAACCCGCCCGTCGGTGGCTCGTCTGTCGGTGGCTCGTCTGTCGGTGGCTCGTCCGTCGGTAACCCTTCCGCTGGCGGCTCCTCCGCAACGGCGGCCGGCCCGGCTGGGGGCTCCGACGACGCGCCCGCCGCGGCCGCCCGCACGGTCGAGGCCTACTTCCGCGAGATCAACGACGCCGCCCGGGGCGGCCGGCTCGCCGTGACCACGCCGACCGCGCTGGCCGGCTGCCAGCCGTGCGCCCTGGACGTCGGGGTGACTCGATCGCTCCAGCAGCGCGGCCTGCACGCCGACGCCGCCGCCTACCGCCTGACCGACCTGTCCGCCCGGCCCCGGGCCGGGCTCGTCGCCGCAGTGACCTTCACCCTGCACACCAGCGCCGTCGGGCTGCTGGACCTCGCCGGACGCCACGTCGCCGACGCCCCCGGCGTGCCCACCCGGGCCGCCACCGCCGAACTTGCCCTCACCCAGCACGGCTGGCGCATCCAGACCCTGCGCTACGCCCCGGGGCCGGCATGACGGCCCCGCCTGCGTCCTCGGACTCCCGTTGCGGTCGGCGAACGCTCGCCAACCCGCGTCCGCTGTCGGGCCGGCGGTGGCTCGTCCGGATGGCGGTGGTCGCCGTCATGGTCGGGCTGCTCGCGGGTGTCGGCGGTCTGCTGCCCGGCCCGGGGCTGCCGGGCCTGTCCACCGCCGGCCGCGCCGAAGCGGCTCCTGGCGACGAGACCCGGGTACCCTGCGTCGGCGTGCTCTGGGGAAGCTGCGACACCCGGGCCACCGCCAACGGCTACCAGTACCGTTACCACGACGGGGTGCTCGAGCGGATCCCCGACGGCGCCGACGGGGGCGTCCCGAGGCGGGCATCCTGCGGGCAGGCCTGCCCGGATGACCCCGCCGCGGTCTGTGAGCTGTACGAGCTCGTCGGCCCGGACCCGGCGATGACACCCGCCGAACGCGCCCAGTTCGACCAGACGATGGCCGGGTGCAACAACTACCTGCTGCCCGACAACGCGGTGCCGCTCGCGGCCGTGCAGGCGGCGCTCGCCGACTACCTGCGGGACAAGCTCCTACCGAAACCGTCGATCGTCATCGCGCCGTCCGGGCGCAGCTTCGCGAACCTGGCGACGATCCTCTACACGCCCGTGCCGGAGTCGTACACGTTCAACGTCGACCAGCCCGTCGTCGCCACGATCAGCGCGATCCCCCACTACCGCTGGGNGTTCGGCGACGGCGAGACCGGCCCCGACGCGCCCGGGCGGCCCTACGATTCGGCGATTTCCCCGCGTGACCATCCCGAGGCATACGTGTCGCACGAGTACGCCCGGCCGGGGCAGTACCAGGTGACCCTCACCGTGACCTGGGACGGAACGTTCACCCTGCCCGGCGTCGCGGAGGCCTTCCCACTGAACCCGGTGACCCTCGCCGCCGCGCAGGGCCTCGTCGTCAACGAGGCCGCCGGCGTCCTGGTCCACAACGACTGACCAGCCTGGACGGAACCCTAGGAGACCACTGAAAATCTTGCGGGTCCGGGTTCTGGTGTGGTGGTCGACGCCAGTGTTGTGATCATGCAGGGTGAGTGGGTGGGCGAGCTGATCGGGCCGGACGTGTGGGAGACCTGCCGGGAGTTGATCCCGGCGGGGAGNGTGTTCGCGTTCCTGGCCGAGCATCGGGAGGCGCTGTTCCCGGCGGAGATGTTCACCGACATGTACCCGTCGTCCAACGGACGGCCGAGCATGCCACCGCAGGTGCTGGCGGCCACCGTGGTGCTGCAGAGCCTGCACGGGTTGTCGGATTTCGAGACGGTGCAGGCGTTGCGGTGCGATCTGCGGTGGAAGGCCGCGTGTGGGCTGGGGCTGCTCGACACCGCCTTCGACC
>NZ_LJPA01000040.1:0-63003 GCF_001414035.1 Frankia sp. ACN1ag
GTCGCGTACCCCGTCGGCGTCCCACGCGTACTCGTTCAACAACCGCTGCATCTTCTGCGGCCCGGACTCACGGCTGAACTCCGCCAGCGTCCACCCGTTCTTCCGCTCGGTCCGAGACAACAACCCCGCCACATACGCCCGCGCCTGCGCCCGGGGCTGATCAGACCGGAAACAGCCTTCCACCCGGCCGAACAGCTCCTCCAGCCCCGCCTCCCACATCGCTACATCCACCTCGGATACACTCTGAGCCGCGGCCACCGCGGTCTCTCNCTTTGTTNTCANAAAACATGGAGAAACACACGGTGGCCGCTCTTCCGTCCACACCACGCCGCACTCGAAGCAAGAGATCACACACCGACCACTGTCGCTGTAGTACTAGCGTCCGGACCATGACGACGGACCACATCGCGGGGCATCTGCGGGCCGGCGGTCACCCGCCCGGCGGCGTGCGCGACAGCGCTGACGTGCGGGTGGAGCAGCACCGCCTGCCGCAGACGTACGCGGCGTTCGCCGCGCTGCGCGACGCGACCGGCGAACAGACCGCGGCGGTGCTGCAGGTTCTCGCGCTCTACGGCCACGCGGTCGACAACGGCGACCCGGACCTCCTGGCGCGGGTGTTCGTCGACCCGCCGGCCCTCGACGGTGCGACGTCCCCCTCGCACCACACCGTCAACACGGAAGTGAAGCAGGTCCCCGGCGGCCTGGCCGCGTGGAGCCGGCTGGTGACCATCGCCGGCGACGGCAGCGTCGCGAGCGCCGACGTCGTCGACGTGCTCACCGAGACGCCCGCCGGCTGGCGCGTGGCCCGACGGACCGTCCACCCGCGCCACGGCGGCCCGGTCGTCGTCACCGACGGGGAGGCCCCGTGGGCGTGAGGATCGTGCCGGTCGACGCGGCCACCTACGCCGAGGTGTGCAGCCTGCTCGCCAAGCATCCGTACCTGTTCGACAACATCGCGCTGGGAACCGCACCGGCGGCGTACACCGACGATGCGACCATGGGCGGCACGCCGCTGGCGCAGGCCGCGAGCGGCCTCCCGTACGGGCGGGTGATGTTCCCGCACCACACCACCGACATCGCCGTCCACCGGATCGACGACGACACGCTGCGGGTGTGGGCGAAGTACTTCGTGATACGCGGCGACGGCACCGCGGGATCGGGCGACTACCAGGACACCGTGGTCCGTACGCCGCACGGCTGGCGGATCGCCGAACGGTCCGTCACCCGCGGCAACCGGCCCGACAACGACCCCGACGGCCCCTCGGCACGGACCCTGACCACCACCACCTGGCTGCCGACCGAGGACTGACCGACGCCGTGGTGGTCGGCGCTGGTCAGCACACACGGATCGTCGTTGCCGAGGATCCGTCGCTGGTCGGCGTGGATGGCCGTGGTGGCGGTGCCTGAACGCGCCGCTCAGGTAACCGATGTTCGCCGGGGTGCGCTTCTCGACGCCACGCCTAGACAAAGTCGACATGACGGGCTACCTTCGTCCAGGTCAGTCACCTGACTGAAGATCACAACTGTCACGAGTGCCAACGTCCAGCCCCGGCTTGTTGGCCGGCAACCCTCCACCGCGAAGGGGTGCCCCGGGTGAGGACACGGCCGCATCCAGTGGATGCGGCAAAGCGCGGGCCCGGTCTCCTGGGCCTCGGCCGAGGGAGCAACGACATGCTGGGAGCGACTCGCCGCGCGGGTGGCCGCTCCACGACCGCAGGTCGCGTCCCGGGCACGAACACCGTGCCCGGCCCGCGGGCCCCCCGGTCACCACAGGTACGGCTTACCCGCCGCCTGTCGATCGACCTGCGTCGTTCGTCCAGCTGTCTCTGTCCGACGACCTGACTCCCGCTGCCGGCCGGCCCGGCCGGCCGGCTCCCGCGGTTCCGCCGCCTCCGTCGCCCCACCCGCCCGAGTTCACCCGACTGTCGCCGTCCGTCGGCTGAGTGCCCGGACGGGGCTGCTCGGCTGCCCGGGTTCGGTCAGGCCGGCAGCCTCGTTCAGGTCGCGTCCCGGGCCGGCCGGCTCATCCAGCAGGCCTGCCGGAATCCCGATACCGAGCGCGGCAGGAAGCGCCGCCGGACCGTCGGACCGCCGGACCGCCGGGCCGTCGGACCGCCGGGCCGGTTTCCGATCGCCACGACCAACGCGGCTCGGTCCCGACGCGCCTCCACGACCAACCCCAACCCCGTCGACCACTCGATCAGGAGAACGGAAACCCGATGTCCAGCAACGTCTTCGGCGTCAGTAAACGAGTCTCGCTGACGCTCGCCGCCGGATCCGCAGCGCTCGCGCTCGCGGCCTGCGGCTCCAGTGGCGGCTCCGCGGGCAGCTCTGCCGGCTCGACCGGCACCCCGGTTCGGGGCGGGACGTTGACGTTCGCGATCAACTCCGACGGCACCTGCCTCGACCCGCACCAGAGCCCGGCCGACGTCGACGGGTTCTTTGCCCGGTCGATCGTCGACTCGCTCGTGGCCCTGAGCGACGACGGCACGATCTCCCCCTGGCTCGCCACGAGCTGGACCGTCTCGCCGGACCAGAAGACGTACTCGTTCGTCCTGCGCGACGACGTCACCTTCAGCAACGGCGAGAAGTTCGACGGCGCGGCCGTCAAGGCCAACCTCGACCACATCGTCGCCCCGGCGACCAAGTCGCAGCTGGCGGCCGGCACCATCGCGACCTACACCGGAACCACGGTGACGGACCCGACCCACGTCGAGGTCCACTTCAGCGCGCCGAACTCGGCGTTCCTGCCCTCGCTGGCCACGGCCTACCTGGGCATCGAGGCGCCGAGCACGTTGACGAAGCCGCCGTCCGAACTCTGCTCGAAGATCGTCGGCAGCGGTCCGTTCATCAGCTCGGGCGGCTACGTCAAGGGCAAGGGCATCGACTACGTCCGCAACGCGAAGTACAACTGGGCGCCGAAGAACGCCAAGCACACCGGCCCGGCCTACCTCGACGCGTTGTCGATCCGCAGCCTCCCCGAGGACTCCTCCCGGTACGGCGCACTGACCAGCGGGCAGATCGACGCGATCGCGAGCGTCCCGCCGGTGAACGTGGCGCAGCTCAAGTCGACATCGGGCTTCCGGATCCAGACCGCGTCCGCGCCGGGCGGCAACTACAACTACTACCCGAACACCGCCAAGGGGCCCTTCGCGGACGTCAAGGTCCGGGAGGCGTTCCGGGCGGGCATCGACTGGGCGACGATCGTCGACAAGCTGTACTTCGGCGTCTTCCCGCCCGGCAAGGGCCCGCTGTCCCCGTCGACCGTCGGCTACGACACGTCGATCGAATCCGCCTACCGCTACGACGCCGCCAAGGCGAACCGGCTGCTCGACCAGGCCGGTTGGACGGGTCGGGACGCGCAGGGCTACCGCACCAAGGACGGTAAGCGGCTCACCATCGTCCATCCCTTCCTCAAGCAGTTCGCCCGGGAACAGCGCGACGTCGTCGCCGACCAGGTCCAGGCCGCGGCGAAGCAGATCGGCATCGAGGTCAAGACCACGAACCCCGAGTACACCTCGTACATCAAGGACGTCGCGGCCGGCAACTACGACCTCATCGACTTCAGCTGGCAGCGGGCCTCGCCCGACGCGCTGCGCACCCTGTTCGGCAGCGCGGCCATCCCGAAGGACGGCTTCGGCACCAACGGCTCGCGGCTGTCCGACCCGGCCCTCGACAAGGACTTCACCGACGCCCTGGGCACCACCGACCTGACGAAGCAGGGCGCGCTCTACGGCGACGCGCAGCAGCGGATCACCTCGGCCGCCGCGGTGTTCCCGATCTACGTGTTCAACTACGTCCTCGGATCGAGCACGAAGGTGCAGGGGCTGCGGTTCGAGCCGCAGGCGTTCCCGCTGTTCTACGACGCCTGGACCAGCAATTGACCATCGCCCTGGCGACGGACGAGCGGCGCGCAGGAGGCTTCACCGCCTCCAGCGCCCGCTCGATCGGGCTCGCCGTCCTGCGGCGGGTCGGGTACGCGGTGGGTGTGCTCTGGGGTGCGGTCACCGTCACCTTCGCGGCCCTGCACCTGAAGTCCGGCGGCATCATCGATGCGATCATCGGGCAGGCGGCCGTCTCCCCCGAGGTCAGGGCGCAGATCATCTCCGACTACGCCCTGGACAGGCCCTGGCTGGTCCAGTATTTCGACTACCTCGGGCACCTGCTGCGCGGTGATCTCGGCCATTCCTACAACCAGGGGATGGACGTCACGACCGCCATCGGCGACCAGCTTGCGCCGTCGTTCGAGCTGATGGCCGCCGGCGTCGTGCTCGCGCTGGTCGGGGCGATCGTGGTCGCGCTGCTGACCGCCAACCGGCCCCGCTGGATCCGCGGCCCGTTCGCCTTCCTGGAGATCGTCGGCGTCTCCGTGCCGGCGTTCTGGTTCGCGATCCTGCTGCTCACCGTCTTCTCCTTCCAGCTCCACTGGTTCCCGGCCATCGGATCGAACAGCTTCCGGGGACTGGTGCTGCCGGCGATCGCCCTGGCCGTGGCCCCGGGCGGGACTCTCGCCCAGGTGCTGCGGGACGGTCTGGAACGCGCGCTCGACGAGCCGTTCGTGACGACCGCCCGCAGCCGCGGCATCCGTGAGACAGCCGTGCTGGTGCGGCACGCCCTGCGGCACGCCCTGATGCCGGCCATCACCATCGCCGGCTGGCTCGCGGGCGCGTTCCTCGGTGGCGCGATCGTGATCGAGAACGTGTTCTCCCGGCAGGGGCTCGGGACGCTGACGGTCGGCGGACTCGGCCGCCGGGACTTCCCGCTCGTCTCCGGGGTCGTGCTCGTCGCGGCGGCGTTCTACGTCGTCATCAACCTGCTCATCGACGCCGTCTACCCGCTGCTGGATCCCCGGCTGCGTCCCGTCGCCCCGACCACAGCCGGGCCCGTGAACGCGGCCGCCGCCGGCATCACCTCGACAGCGAGCCCGTCCGTCTCCGCGACCGGGGCTGACCAGAAGGGCGAAGGATGACCGTCACACCGGTCGATCCGACCGGGCTCCCGCCCGGCGGCGCATCACCGGGCACGCCGGTCGGGGCCTCGGCCTCGACCTCGACCTCGACCCGCGGACGTTGGCCCTGGCTGCGCGTGTCGCGGCCGGGGGTGGTCCTGAGCTTCGCCTTTCTCCTGGTGTTGGTCCTGGCCTCGTTCTGGCCGCACCTGTTCACCGGCACCGATCCGAACGCCGCCGACATCTCGCAGACGTTGCGGGGACCGGGTTCCGGCCACCTGCTGGGCACGGATCAGAACGGCCGGGACATCTACGCCCGGATCGTCCATGGCACCCGGCTCTCCCTCTGGATCGGTCTGAGTGCGTCGGCGCTCGCGCTCGTGGTGGGAGCGGCCGTCGGCGTCGCGGCGGCGCAGGGCGGGCGCGTGCTCGGAGCGGTGACAGACTGGCTGCTGAGCGTGTTCCTCAGCATTCCGGGGCTGCTGCTCGCGCTCCTGGTCATCGCCATGCTCGGCCCCGGCACCCGCAACTCGATCATCGGTCTGAGCCTCATCTTCACCCCGGGCTTCGCCCGGGTGGTCCGCGGCGAGGTGATGCGCATCCGCGCCTCGGTCTATCTGGAGGCCGCGCGGGCGCTCGGCTGGCCGAAGCGGCAGGTGATCATCCGACACCTGGTGCCGAACGCGTTGGGTCCGGTCCTGATCCTGGCCACGATCAACGTGGGCGGGGCGATCAGTCTCGGCTCCACCCTGAGCTTCCTCGGGCTCGGCCCGCAGCCGCCCACCGCCGAGTGGGGCGCGATGCTGTCCAGCAGTCGCACCTACTTCTCGGTCGCCTGGTGGCCCGCGATCTTCCCCGGGATCGCGATCACGCTCGCCGTCCTGGCCATCACGGTCGCCGGACAGTTCCTCCAGGCACGACTCGAAGGTCGGAACGCACGATGACATCCGACAGCGACCCGACGACCGACAGCGACCCGACGACCGGTGACCCGACCACCGGCGACCCGGCCATCGGTGATCCGACCATCGGTGATCCGACGGCGCCGGACCCGGCGACGCAGCCCGGCGATCCCCGAACCCTCGTCGACGTGGCGAACCTGCGCGTGCGGTTTCGGCTGGGTCGACGCTCGGTGGACGCCGTGCGCGGCGTGTCGTTCCGGATCGACGCCGGTCAGAGCATCGCCGTCGTCGGAGAGTCGGGCTCGGGGAAGAGCGTCACCGCCCGCAGCCTCGTCGGGCTGGCGGGACGCGGGGCCGAGGTGCGGGCCGACCGCCTGGTCATCGCCGGCACGGACACCCGGACGCTGCCGGAACGCCGATGGCGGACCCTGCGCGGCCGGCATATCGGCTTCGTCCTGCAGGACGCGCTCGTCTCACTCGACCCGGCCCGCCGGGTCGGCGCCGAGATCGCCGAGACGCTGCGGGCCCATCGGGTGGTTCCTCGGGCGGAGGTCGACGCGCGGGTGGTCGAGCTGTTGCGGGAGGTCGGCGTACCGGAGCCGGAGGCCCGCGCGGGCCAGTACCCGCATCAGCTCTCCGGCGGGCTGCGGCAGCGGGCCCTGATCGCTTCGGCGATCGCGGCCGACCCGGAGCTGCTCATCGCCGACGAGCCGACCACCGCGCTGGACGTCACGGTACAGGCCCAGATCCTCGAGATGCTCGCCGCGCGCAAGCGGGCCGGGACGGCGCTGCTGCTCATCAGCCACGACCTGGCCGTCGTGTCCCAGGTCGCCGACCACGTCTTCGTCATGAAGGACGGGATCTTCGTCGAGCACGGCCCGACCCGGCAGGTGCTCGACGACCCGCGGCACCCCTACACCCGCCAGCTCCTCGCCGCCGTGCCGGTCGCGCACGCCCGCGGCACCCGACTGTCACCGCAGCCCGGTGGCCCGGTCGCGCAGCCTCGGGCGGTCGTCGGCGACGGGGTCGTGCTGGCGGCCAGGGACCTGGTCAAGACGTTCGCCCTGGACGGGCGCCGCATCCTGACCGCCGTGGACGATGTGTCGTTGGAGCTGCGGGCCGGGGAGACGCTCGGCATCGTCGGCGAGTCCGGTTCCGGCAAGACCACGACCGCCCGGCTGCTGCTGGACCTGGAGCGGGCGGACTCCGGCGCGGTCGAGGTCGACGGCACGGCCTGGGGCGAGATCGACGCCCGGACGGGTGCGCGGCTGCGCCAGCACATCCAGGTGATCTACCAGGACCCGCTCAGCTCGTTCGATCCGCGATACCCGGTTCGGAAGATCATTGCCGAGCCGCTGGCCGTGGCCCGGGTCTCCCGCGCCGAGCGCCGGACCCGGGTGCTGGAGCTGCTCGACCAGGTCGGGCTGGCGCGCGACGTGCTGGACCGGCGACCGCGCCAGCTCTCCGGCGGGCAGCGCCAGCGGGTGGCGATCGCCCGGGCACTGGCCCCCCGGCCTCGCGTCATCGTCTGCGACGAGCCGGTCTCGGCCCTCGACGTCTCCATCCAGGCCCAGATCCTCGACCTGCTCGCCGATCTCCAGGCCCGGCTCGGCATCGCCTACGTGTTCATCTCCCATCATCTCGGCGTGATCTACCACGTCAGCGACCGTGTGCTGGTCATGAAGGACGGCCGGATCGTCGAGTCCGGCGATGTCGAGCAGGTCTTCCGGGAGCCGCGCCACGACTACACCCGCGGTCTGCTCGCCGCGGTGCCGACCCTCGACGGCGCCGCGCTGCGCCCCCCGGCGGAACCACGGGCGACGACCGTGCCGGAAAGCGAAGGAGCGGTGGCATGACCGTCCACAAGGTCGACGTCGTCGTGCTCGGCGGCGGGGCGATGGGGTCGGCGGCGGCCTGGCAGCTGGCCCGCCGCGGCGTCGACGTCGTGCTGCTCGAACGGTTCGCGGCCGGACACGTCCGGGGGGCCTCCCACGGCGCGTCCCGGATCTTCCGGCTCGCCTACCCGGACCTCGGCTACATCCGCCTCGCCCAGCAGGCCCGGGTGCTGTGGCGGGAGCTGGAGGATCTCACCGGCACCGCGCTGCTCACCGTCACCGGGGGGCTGGAGCACGGCGGCGACCCCGTGTTGGACCAGGTCGCCGACGCCACCGCCGCGGCTGGCGTGGCGTCGGAGTGGTTGACGCCGCGCCAGGCCGCGCGGCGCTGGCCCGGCCTGCGCTTCGACACCCGGGTGCTGGTCCACCCGGACTCCGGGCGCCTGCACGCCGACAACGCCGTCACCGCGTTGCAGGAGAGCACGGTCAAGCACGGCGGGGTGGTCCGGCACGAGGTGCCGGTGCGCTCCCTCGCGGTGCGCGGGGACGACGCCGTCGAGATCCACACCGACGACGACCGCTACCTCGCCCGCCGCGTCGTCGTCGCCGCCGGGGCCTGGACGGAGAAGCTGCTCGGCGGCCTCGTGCCACTGCCGGCCCTGCGGGTCACCCAGGAGCAGCCGGCGCACTTCGCGCCGGTCGGCCTCGGCACGTCCGCCGGAGCGGATCGGGACCGTTGGCCCAGCTTCGTGCACCTGCTGACAGCCGGAACCCAGGAGGCCATCGCCTTCCACGGCGGGGTCTACGGGCTGGAGACCCCCGGCGAGGGCGTCAAGGTCGGCTTCCACGGGGTCGGGCCGGTGGTCGACCCGGACAGGCGCGACTTCGCTGCGGTGCCGGCCCAGCTCGCGGCGTTGCGGGAATACGTGCGGCGCTGGATCCCCGGCGTGGACCCGGACCGCTTCGCCCCGATCAGCTGCACCTACACCACGACCCCGGACTGGCACTTCGTCCTGGACCGGCACGGCCCGGTGGTCGTGGCGGCGGGATTCTCCGGCCACGGCTTCAAGTTCGTGCCCGCCATCGGACGCATCCTCGCGGACCTGGCCGTCGACGGCACCCGTCCCGACCCCCGCTTCGCCTCCACCCGCTGACCACGACATCCATCCGCCGACCATGACGTCCACTCGCCGACCATGACGTCCACCCGCCGACCATGACGTCCACTCGCCGACCACGACGTCCACCCGCCGACCACGACATCGTGCCGTCGCCCTCGATGGCGCAGGAAGGGCCTGCACATGACCAGTCCACGCAAACAGATCATCCTGGGTCACTACATCGGCGGGGTCAATCACACCACGGTGTGGTCGGATCCGGCCGCCGGCAGCCAGATCGCGTTCTCGTCGTTCCAGCACGCCGCCCAGGCGGCGGAGCGCGGGAAGTTCGACTTCTTCTTCCTCGCCGAGGGGCTGATCCTGCGCGAGCGGCTCGGACAGATCTTCGACCAGGACATCGTCGGGCGCCCGGACACCCTGCCGGTGCTCGCCTCGCTGGCCGCCGTCACCGAGCATCTCGGGCTCGTCGGCACCCTGAACGCCACCTTCAACGAGCCGTACGAGCTGGCCCGCCAGCTCGCCTCGCTGGACCATCTCTCCGGCGGACGGGCCGGCTGGAACGTGGTGACCTCGTTCGACGCCTTCACCGGGCAGAACTTCCGCCGGGGCGGCTTCCTGCACCGCGACGACCGGTACGTGCGGGCCAAGGAGTTCGTCGCCCTCGCCCGCCAGCTGTGGGACTCCTGGGCCGCCGACGCGATCGTCGCCGACGCCGAGCACGGCCGGTTCCTGCGCGACGCGGCGGTCGGGACGTTCCGCCACTCCGGTCGCCAGTTCGACGTGGCCGGTCAGTTCACCGTGCCGCGCAGCCCGCAGGGGCGGCCGGTGATCCTGCAGGCCGGGGTCTCCCCGCAGGGCCGTGACTTCGCCGCCGCCACCGCCGACGCGATCTTCTCGCCCTACCGCGAGCTCGGGCCGGCCCAGGAGTACTACCGCGACATCCAGGCCCGAGTCGTCCGGGCGGGCCGGCCGCCGGGCTCGGTGAAGCTGCTACCCGGCGGGGCGTTCGTCCTCGGCGACACCGCGGCCGACGCCGTCGAGCGGCAGCGGGAGGTCGCCCGCGCCCAGGTCAGCGGGCGGACCGCGCAGATCCTGCTGGAGACCGTCTGGAACCGGGACCTGTCCGGCTACGATCCGGACGGCCCGCTGCCCGACGTCGATCCGGACCCGACCGGCCCGCCGGTGATCCAGGGCCGTGCCCGGATCGCCGAGGACCCGTTCGAGACCGTGCGGACGTGGCGGGCGCTGGCCGAGGCCAACCGGTACTCGCTGCGCGACCTCGCCATCCGCGTGTTCAGCCACACCGAGTTCGTGGGCACGCCGACCCAGATCGCCGACCGGCTCGACCACTTCGTCCAGAACGACGGCTCGGACGGCTTCATCCTGGGCTCGCACGTGACCCCCGGGGGAATCGACGAGTTCGTCGACAAGGTCGTCCCGTTGCTGCAGGAACGCGGCTCGCTGCGCGCCGAGTACAGCGGGACGACGCTGCGGGACAACTTCGGCCTCCCCCGGGACTCGGCCGCCCCGGACCGGACCCCCCAGGGTGCCCCGACGTGACCGAACGCCATCCGCTCGACAACCCGGCGCTCGCCTCGCTGCTGGGACCGCACGCGCACCTCGCCGTGCGGCAGGGGAGCGTGCTGCGCTACCCCGAGGACGTCGCACCGTTCATCGCCCTGCCGGACGATCCCGACGCCGGCACCTGGCGGGACGCCGCGACGCTGCTCGGCCCCGGGGCGATCCTGCCCCTCGCCGGCTTCGACGACGTGCTGCCGACCGGATGGGAGGTGGTCGGACACGGTGCCGGCGTGCAGCTCGTGGACGAGGGTGTCGCCGCGGCGCCCGACGACGAGGCCGTCCGGCTCGAGCCGGACGACGTCGAGGACATCCTCGCGCTGATCGACCGCGCCCGGCCCGGGCCGTTCCGGTCCCGGACCATCGAGCTCGGCACCTACCTCGGCATCCGGCGCGGCGGCGTGCTCGTCGCGATGGCCGGGGAACGGCTGCACCCGCCGGGCTGGACGGAGATCAGCGCGGTGTGCACCGAGGAGGCCTACCGCGGGCAGGGACTGGCCACCCGGCTCGTGCACGCCGTCGCCGCGATCATCCGGGCCCGGGGGGAGACGCCGTTCCTGCACGCCTCGGCGGACAACACCGGCGCGATCAGGCTCTACGAACAGCTCGGTTTCCGCCTTCGCCGGCGGGTGACGTTCACCGCCATCCGGGTGCCCGGCGAGCCGGCGGGCGGCGTGCCCGCCCCGAACCCGTTCGCCGCCGCGGCCGCACCCACCGCCGCGGCCACACCCACCGCCGCGGCCGCACCAACACCCGCGCCGCGAAGCGGTTCGGCGACCGAAGCCGCGAGCGGAGGTCCGGTCGGGTGACCGACGTCGTCGCCGAGCAGTCAACGCATGGCCGACCAGATCCAGATCACGGCGGTTCCCGGCGCCGACCAGGCGCACGTGATCGCCCACGGGGTAGGACGATCGCCCATGGGGTAGGAGGCAGGGAATATCAGTCCGGGGCTCCGAACTCGCGCACGGCACGGCCGATGCGGCGGTCAGGGACGATCCAGATCAGCGCGACGACGGTGTAGCAGCCGGTTGCGATAATGACGCCGACCTTGCCGTGGGTGTCCACGAACTGCGCGGACAGTATTCCGGCGAGATAGAACAGCGGCGAGATCCTGCCCTCCACCGTCATGCGCGCAGCCGCACGCCTCACCCCTGTCCCCATGCCGTCATCAGACCATCCCCCGGCCAGGAGCCGCGGCGTCGCACCGGAGGTGTATCTACGCCGGTGCGGGAACGCCGCGCCGAGACCGGGATGCCCGCCGCGGCGCGCTCCGCCGCAGTGGCCGGGCCGTCCCCGGCCGTCGTGGATCACTGCCCACCGCCGTCTCGGCCTGGCCGCGGGCAGGTAGGCATGGCGTGCAGGTGGTCCCAGTAGTAGGCGGCGGCGGAGGGATGGAGCTGGACGGCACAGTAGAGCTTGTTGTCCTGGATTCCGGTCTTCAGATCGAGAAAATGCCGGTTGTGCGGGTCGTTCTTCCACAGGGCGGCTTCGAACTCGCTGCGGTCGTCAACCAGCAAGCCGGCGACGAAGGTGACCAGGTCACCGTCAGCCTTGGCGTTCGCCAGCACGACGTTCGACGACGCGATCGTGTCCGTCGCGTCGATCCGTGTGTAGTCGTCACGTCGGAGCGTCCACTTCCGATAGTCTCCGCCGTGCAGAAAGGGATACTTGGCATCCCATTCGGACTGCATTCTCACGAGATAGTCCGTGCCGAGCGGCAGCAGCGTCAGCGTCGCCCCTTCCGGGTCCTTCAGCGCGTCCGCGATGGTCGGCGTCGGTGCTCCTCCCGACCACAGGAGGGCGTCGGCACGGCGGCTGCGGACGGCGTCCACCGCGTCGGCCAGCGTGCTGTGCGCCATCGTCGGGTTGCAGTCCGGGATCTGGGCCCGGAGCTGGCGAAGGAGAATCGTGCCGGTGCGTTCCGTCCCCGACTCGACCAGCCCCGTCTCCAGGGTCCGGTTCTGCTGGCAGAGATCACCGAGCGTGGTAACCGGCCGGTCGTCCGGACTGCCCGGGTTCGGCGCCCGGACGACCACCTGGATGAAGTCCAGCCACAGCGGGCCGATGGTCCGCACCGTGGTCACGGGCCGCCCCTCGAACTGGTAGACGGCCTCGTGCGCGTCCACCGCCGTGCTCAGGCCACTGATGGACAGCCAGCAGGTGGCGGCCTTCGGGTCGGCCAGCACCCCGACGTTGAAGGCGCTCCCCTGTGTCGCCACGACGTTCACGACCGACCCGGGAAACCGCTGCGTAATGTTTCTGCTGATGACATCCGCATACTCGTCATAAGGCGTGGTCGTCGAATCATGCGCGGCGCCGCCCTGCCCGGCGAAAATGTCGATGACCGGGCACCTGCCGAGCACTCGCGGAGCGGCCGGCCGCGTTCGCGCACCGAGGACGGCGGCCAGCATGCCCACGACGACAACCGCTACGCCAATGGCCAGGTAAACACCGCGTTCACCCCGCGAGAATGACCCCGCACTGGACACAGAGCAACAGCCCCCCACCATGCTCCACGCCGTCCGGATAGACGGCAGGCGGCTATGTTACCCGTCCCGGTTCGTCGCCTTCGGAAGCGGCCGTGGAATATCCCGGCGGCGGGCATTCCTGCTGACGCCACGCGAGCGCGTACACCAGCATTCCGGCGATCCCGGCCTGCAGAGCCACCGCGCCCGCCGAATGGTCCGCCGAGACGAAGGTCGCGACCTCGGCCCCGCAGGCCGCCCCGAGCAGGGCCAGCACGACGGTCCGGGCCAGCTCACCCGCGGTCGGCCGCCACCTGGTCGCGAGCAGACAGCGGATCACGGCGGTACTCGCAACGCCCACCGCGACGACGCCCAAGGCGACCCCGGCGAGACCACCGCCCCCCGAGGACTGCCACGCGATGCCGCCGGCCTCGAGGCCCAGCCCGGCCAGGACGGCGACGCCCAGGGCGACCGGCCGCGCGGATGCGGAGAACCCGGGCATAGGAAGCCCGGGCGTTCGGCGCCGATCCCGCGGGCGGCCCCGATCCCGCGGGCGGCCCCGATCCTGCGAAGCCTCGGGTGGTCGCGCCGGTTCACCCTGCTGACCGTCCGGGCGGGCGATCGGCGCCGGTGGGCGCGCGCTGGGCAGGGGCGGTGGTTGGGACGGTCGAGGCACCCTGCGGACCGGGGACGGCGGTGGCTGCGCCGCCACCGCGCTGCCGTCGGCGGCCGGCTCCCGGCGTCGGGTCGGGTAGTCGGGGGCGGTCCGCGGCCGGTTCTGGCCCGCCAGCGCGGCCCTGACCTGCGTGACCAGCTCCACCCGGGCGGCGCCAGCCGCCAGCCCGAACAGGTCGATGAAGACGACGGACCCCAGCGGGTCGGGAGGCCGGCAGTCGGCGACCCGGATCGGAATGAGCTTCCGGTCGGTGCCCGCGAGATCGGCTCCCCACGCGGCCCGCCAGTCCGTGCCGCCCTGACCCGAACGCAGGTAGGCGCTGGAAACAATGGCTATCGTCCGGGCGGAGCCGACGATACCGTTCTCGAAGAACGCCTGCCGGTTCATGCCTGGGACGAGATACCAGTCCTCCAGGAGCACCCGGTAGCCGGCCTCCTCCAAGTGCCAACCGACCCAGATGGCCCACTCCCTGTCCACCGGGGCACGGGAGATGAAGAAATCCCACCGGGGGCCGGCGACCTCATCCGCGTTCTCC
Source organism: Frankia sp. ACN1ag (assembly GCF_001414035.1). NCBI lineage: Bacteria > Bacillati > Actinomycetota > Actinomycetes > Frankiales > Frankiaceae > Frankia > Frankia sp. ACN1ag. Next base: position 14,058 of record NZ_LJPA01000040.1, read on the forward strand.
GCGGCATCGAGCATGAACCGATCATCGCACGGAGCCGCCGCCGGTCGGAAAGCCCTCGACGTCGCCACCGACCACGCGCACCTTGCAGGGCAGCCCCGAGCACCGCACCCGCCGAGGGCAGGCCGACCTACTCCGGGATGCAGGCTCGCGGCGGTAGAGGCGCCCCCCTCCCTGTCAGACTCGTGTGAGACACCCCAGCGGGCTTCCCGGTCCTTCGCGTCCGGCGTGCCGATCACCGTCACCGGCTCACGCAGACGCTTCCACTTCAGGCCGGTCGTGATCGCCTCAACCCCGCGGATTGCGCCGGTCGTGTCGGAGTTGCCGTGAACGTAGAGGGCCTATGGGCGACCAATGGTCGCTTCAATCACGGGATAGTAGATCTGGTCGCACAACTTGCGGAAAGTTGCATACGTTGCGCAACCACGCTACGTGTGCACGGATCGGGCCGCCATGGCAGGGCGGGCCAGGAGACGGCCGGCGCGGCCCTGCCAGCTCGACACCCAGACGTCGAGGATTTGCTAAACTTTTCGCTGTGGACGAGTGGGAGGTCCGCGTCACCGACGAGTTTCTGGCCTGGGTCGACGGGCTCGATCCGAGATCGAAGGCGCTCGTGGTCGACGCGATAGACCGGCTGGCCGACGCCGGGCCAGGCCTGGGGCGGCCACTGGTCGACCGCCTGGTCGGCTCGGAGATCCACAACCTCAAGGAACTCAGGCCAGGTTCCGCGGGTTCCTCGGAGATCCGCGTCCTGTTCGTCTTCGATCCCTGGCGCTGCGCGATTCTGCTGGTGGGGGGCGACAAGTCGGGCGACTGGTCCGGCTGGTACCGCACAGCGATCCCACGGGCGGAGACGCTGTACGTCGAGTACGTGAAGGAACGGGAAGCCGAGGAAGGCAGCTCATGACCAGATTTCCCCGGTGGAACGACGTCCGCGCCGGCCTGGTCGCCGACGCCGGCGGCGAGGAGGCCCTGGCCGAGGCCCACAGGCGCAACCAGGCCTACATCGACGGCCACCGGCTCGCCGATCGCCGCAGACTCCTCGGCCTGACGCAGACCGATGTCGCCGAACACATGGGCGTCAGCAAGAGTCGGGTCTCCCAGATCGAACGCGGCGAAGTCTCCACCGTGGACGTCATCGCCCGCTACGTCCGAGCCCTCGGCGGCCAGCTCCAGATCACCGCCGTCTTCGGCGACGACCTGTACATCCTGCGCGGCACCGACACGCCTGCCGCGTGACGAGGCAGTTCCCGCCGCTGGGTGCTCGATCTCCGCGAGATCGACCTTGGTGGCCGTCGAGGTACCGAGGGGCGGAACGGCAGTCGAGGTACCGAGGGGCGGAACGCGCGAGACGGGCGCCCCCGGCCCGGCAGGCCCGCGTCCCTGGGCCGAGGCCCGCCCGCGACACTCGCACCGACTCGCCCGCGGTCCCGCGATGCTCGCCCAGCGGCCAGCGCACAGAGCATCCGCCCCCACTGCCGCGTCGACAGCGCCGGGTCAACCACCTCCTGGATCACCGTCCTCACGCGTCGCCCACCACGGCGTCGACGTGCGCCTGCAGGTGCGTGAAGAAATCGACGATCGCGCCGGCAACACCGCCGCGCGATCATCTCGACACGGTCCTGGCGGCGCTCAATCTCTCCGCGATGCCCTGGGCACAGGGCGATCATGAGGCAGCCTGCGGCCTGGCCGCCGCCCACATAGCCTGGCGTTCCAAGCGGATGACCTGCGCGACACACTGGGCGCGCAGTACTCGCCGCCGAGGCATCCGGGCACTCCCGTTCGTCGGCCTGATCGAGATCGCCGGCCAGTTCCGGCCCGCCCAGATACTTTCGCGACCGTCGCCCCGAGCTCCCAGCAGGCCTCTCGGTCGGCGGCTGACAGGTCACCAGGGACGGTAAACGGGTCGCGCAGACGTTTCCATTTCAGACCCGTCGTGATGGTCTCGACTCCGCGGACCGCGCCGGTCGTATCGCTGTTGCCGTGGACGTACAGCGCATACGGCCGGCCAACGGTCGCGTCGAGACACGGATAGTAGATCTGGTCGCAGAACTTGCAGAAAGTCGCGTCCGTCGCGCGATCACACTACGTGGTTCTCGGAACGCTGTGGTCCGCGGCCTCAAGAACCGCGGGGCGTCCTGACGCCACACTTCCCGGCCGGCCTCCGGCAGGCAGGACGAGAGAAATCCGCCCGTACCTGCTACCGCGTGACGATGACCGTCGCGCGGTGTCCGGCAGCGTTCTTGAGCTTGGTGTCGCCTGTGAGCAGATTGCAGCCGAGTGCTTCGGCGAGCGCGATGTAGGCGGCGTCGTAAGCACCGAGGTTGTGCCGCAGCTCCCACATCCGGGGGTGGTAGGGCCAGACCGGATGACGGGTAATCCGCAGGCGCGCGTAGTCAGCCAACATCTGCTCGCCACGATGAGCAGTGATCTTCTTTCCGGCGGCAAGCCGACGGACTGTTGACGCGACCTCGACGTCGAGATGGTGCGGGGCGTGCAGTGTCCGCGGGGCGGACAGGCGCTGCCGGAGCACCTCGTCGCCATCGCGGACCGACAGCACATCGATGACGAGCGAGCAGTCGACCACGTACGTGAGGGTCAACGCCGCCCCTCGTCGCGCGCCGCGAGGATGTCGTCCATGGTGAGCCCCACAGGTTCCCTGTCGCGGACCATGCGGGCGATGACCTCGGCGTTGGTCTCCGTGGCCGCATCGGCATCCATCAGGTCCCGCAGGTACCCGGACAGCGACTGACCGAGCGATCTGGCCCGCTCGCGGAGGACCGCGAGCGTCGTCGGATCGACATCGCGCACCTGGATGATGCCCCCGTCGGCAGACTCGCTCATCTGTCCACGCTACCATGATTCATGCATCACGCATGAATCCTCGCGTCAACCTCGCCAGGAGCGTTCGTGGGCACCTCACGACACCTCCGCCGCTACGCGCGCTGTCCCGCCGGAACATCGCCGTGAGCCGGCCACCAGCGACGCGGCAACGGTGGCGCCGAGCTCCCAGCAGGCCTCGCGTGTCGCAGTATCCATCTCGCCGACGATCGACAGCGGCTCTCGCAGTCGCTTCCACTTCAGGCTGGTGGCGATGGTCTCGACCCCCGGATCGCGCCCGGTCGTGTCGCTGCCACCGTGCACATACAGCGCGTACAGCCGTCCTACCGAGGCTTCGAGCACGGGACAGTAGATCTGGTCGAAGGACCTGCGGAGAGTCGCGTGCGTCGGGCGATCACACCGAGTGTCGACCAGGCTTTCTGTCGTGGTGATGCCGGGATGCGCACGCAGCCGGGCCTCCGGACACCCAGTGAGCGCTACGGACCGTAGTGGACGAAGGATGCCCAGGCGGACGGTCGGTCGGGATCTCGGGCGCGGGCGGCGAGGGTGGCGTCGTACAGCGCCTGCGCCGAGGCGGCGGCAGGGCCTAGGGCCGAATCCGCCTCGGCGTCTCGCAACTGGCGGTACACCGAGCGGGCGACCCGCAGCGCCGCGAGATCCCACACCGTCCACAGGGTGGCGATCACATGGCGGTAGCCCGCGGCTTGGAAGGCCGAGGCGAGATGGATCGACTCGTCGAGCAGCCGGACGCTGGGCTCGGCGGTGCCACATGCCGACAGGTACGCCAGGCCACTGACGTCAACCCGTCGCCGGACGATGTCGGCCACCGTCAGCGGCTGATGTTGGTGGTCGTAGACGAGGAGCGCGCTGTTTGACGGCTCGTCGATGTCCGTCACTCCGTGACACGCCAGATGGATCCAGGGCCGGGCGACCATCGCGGCCAGAACACGTTCCCGCGACGCCTGCGGACCGGTCAGGGTCTGAACGCGGCCGGGAAATGCCTCGGCGATCATGGACGCTTCCCGAGTCGCGTTGGGCAGGGGCTTGCGTTCCGGTGTTTTCGGTAGGGCTACCGCGGTGATCTCGGGCGCCCACGACCCGGAAGCCGCCGAGCCGACCGCCCCATTTGGCGGCCGGCGGGAATCCAGCAGTGCGCGGATGGTCGGCGTGTAGCTGGAGACGACTCGGTCCAGCACGGTCCGGGGCTGCCCGCCAACGGCGTCCGTCGCCGGGTCGGCGATCTGGTGACCGGCGGCGTGCAGCGGCAGGAACGCCAGCACCCCGGTCGGGCACCACCACAGACGTCGTACGCCGCCGTACTGGTCCCAGACCCGGCGCTGGTCCAGCAACGAGAGAACCGGTTCCGCGATGCTGTCCCACAGCCACCGCAGCACCGCGTTGATCCGCTCCTCCGCCGCGGTGCGCAGATTGAGATCCACGGTGGAATCAGTGGCCGTCGCGACGGCAGCCGTCAGCGCCAGCACCTGGTCGCCGGCGGTGGCCGCGGACAGGTGCGCCAGCCTCACCTGGTGGACGCCCGCTCGGGTCAGTACGAGCGCGTCGCAGCGGATGCGGTGCGGGTTGATGATGACGACCGGGCCGGCCCCGGCAGCGTCACGCATCTGGCTGAGGTCCGGCGGGAGCAGGAAGCGGGCGTAGCCGGGCAGCTGACGGGCCTCAGCCAGCAGGGCTTCGAACTGAGCGGCAAGGTCACGTCGATGTTGCTGAAGCTGAGCGTCGTCCACATGGAGCCGGCGGGGCGCGCCGGCCTCACGCGCCAGGTCGTCGGTGGGCGCGTCGAGCGCACGGCGTACCGCCTCGATCCGCCCGGCCAGGTCCGGATTGGTCTGTGCGAGCTGCCCTACGTCCGTTCGCAGTTCGCCGATCCGCCCGAGCAGAACGCCCCGGGCCTGATCCAGCAGCTCCACGGCCCGCTCGGGCATGCCGTCGGCCAGGGCGCAGGCCGCGACCAGGGATCCCAGTCCCTGTACCGACGTGAGCCGCCGTTGCTGGTCCGGCCGAGTCAGCCCACGTCCCACTGTGCGCGACAGCATCTCGATCGCCAGTTCACCGGCCTGCGTGGCCGTCGACCAGTCGGACATCTCAGCCGCGCCGATCGCCCAGGCGCGAGCGGCACCCGCTCGGGCCGTCGGGGTCGCCGTGTCCAGCCGGGCCGCGGTGGCGTAGGCCGTCTGCGCCGCCGCCTGATCGGCCTGTTCGCCGGTCCTCACGAACCGGGCGTATCGCGCCCGCCCCAGGTTGGACAGGTACACCGCCAGGTCGGGATGGCCGGGTGGAGTCAGCTCCACCGCGCGTTCGACGAGGGCGAGGGATTCGTCCAGATCAGCCATCGCCCCTGTACGTTCGAACAGCTGGAGCAGCAGGCCCGCCTCGTTGGACAGGCGTCCGAGGTAGGACGGGCTGGCCGGCGACGTGACCTGCACGGCCTCGCCGACCAGTTCTCGCGCCTCCCGGAGAACGGCCGCCTCCGCCCGCGCCTCGGCGCGCAGCCCGGTGCGCCCCGAATAGGGGACGCTGTCTGCTGGCTGGTCGGTCGCGCCGCCGAGTGAGGCGGTCAACGCCAGGCTGAGTTTGGTCAGATAGGAAGCGCGATCGACGTGGTGGGCCGGGATGGCTGTGAGTGCGGCCCGCGCCGACGCGACGGCGGCGTCGGCGTCGGCGCGACGAGCGCCGATGAGGTAGCGGGCGCGCAGGGCTCCGGAGAGATTCGCCAGCCGACCCGCCCGCCGGGTGTCGCTGGCGGCCGTGGCATCCACCGAGGCCTCCAGCACCTCCACCGCCGCGTCGAGATCAACCGCCGCCCCGGTCAGCTCGAACCGGGTGTGCAGGACCCCTCCGTGGTTGGACAGATGCCGGGCCCGGTCCGCACGCCAAGTCGGGCTCTCGTCGACGGCGGCTCCCAACTGGCGCGCGGCCTCATCGAGGTCCGCCGTCCGGCCGGTCAGCTCGTATCGGGTCGCCAGCGCCAGGCCAAGGGCGGAACTCGCCTCCGAACGCAGCGGGCGCCCCGGGACGAGCAGGTCGCGGGCCTCACTGGCCCACCGCACCGCGTCGTTGACGTCGGTCAGTGCGGCACGGCGTTCCGCGCGGGCCCGTGCCACCACCGACAGGTTGACCAGCCGGGACGCACGGAGCTCGCCGGGCCGCGGAGTGGCGTCGACGGCATCGCGCGCGTAGCCAACCATCTCGTCCGACAGCCCGGAATCGCCAGAGGTCTCGACCTGGAGCCGGATCGCGCTGACCAGAGCCGACACAAGACGGGGATATGCCAGGTCACCGCGAGAGGTCATCATCACGGCCTCACGGGCGCATTCCGCGCCCCGCTCCAGATCCGACTCCTGGCCGCCATACTCGTACCGGGCCTGGAGGGACGCGCTCAGGTTGGCCAGGGCACTCGCGGTGGAGGCGCCAGCCCGGGTCACCCGCAGGAGATCTACCGCCGTCTGGCTGGCGCACACCGCCCGCTCCACATCCTCTGGATGCCCTTGGCGGTCAAAGCGCAGCCGCAGCGCGACGCCGAGACCGTTGTGCAGCAGCCCCAGGTGCGGATGCCCCGGCGGCAGGGCGTCTATCGCCTCCGCCACCAGCGCGGTAGCTTCGTCGAAGCCATCCGCCGAGTCGGTAGCCTCCGCCTGTGTTTGCAGCGCGTTTGACAGCGCAAGCAGAGCTCCTGACCTGGCCGGATGCCCTTTCGGGGCAGCGGCGAGAGCTCCCCGCGCGGCTTCGATGCCGAAGGTGAGGTCGGTGGGGTCGCCGGTCGCCTCGAAGCGCAGTATCAGGCAGCCGGCGAGACACGCCAGCAGCGCCACGGGATTGCGACTCGCGGAGGGCAGCGTGGCCGCCCGCGCGGCCAGGTTCAGCGCCCGTTCGAGATGGGCCAACTCGCCGGTGCGTTCATACAGGTCGGACAACATCGAAGCCACGTTCGACAGCCGCCCGGCGGCGTTGCCGTCGTCCTCGGTCAACGCCGCGGTCAGGGCGACGCACTCCTCGCCGGCCTCGACGGCCGCGAGGAGATCGTCGAGGTTTCCGGTGGCACCGTGGCGCTGCTGCCGCGCGGTACTGAGGTTGGACAGTACCGCCGCGCGCTGCGGGTGCCCGGCCGCCGCCAGTGATGCGCCGCGTTGACCGATGGTGATCGCCTCGTTGAGGCTGGTCCGGCTGCCCGTCCTCTCCCAGTGCTGTCGCAGCGCGCTGCACATGTTCGACAGCCGGCCCGGCAGTCTGGGGTCGACCGGTTCGGTGACGTCGAGAATCCGCCGGCCCTCCGTGATCGCCGCCACGAGGTCGTCGAGATCGTGACGCAGCTCGTAGCGGGTGGTGAGTGCGGCGGCGAGGTTGCTCGCGTGGATGGCGAGGTGCGGGTCATCCGCGGTGGTCACCGCCAGCGCACGCCGGCCGAACGCCACCGACTCGTCCAGATCCGCCTCGCCACCCCAACGGTTGTGACGCTGATGGAGTGCCCCCGCCAGGTTCGAAAGCCGTCCGGCCAGGTCAGGACTCGACTCGGACGTCATCTCGACCGCGTCGCGTAACAGCCGAACCGCGTGATTCACCTGCTCGGAGTCCGCCATCGCGGCAGGTTCCTGCAGGATCGCCACGGCGGCACGGGTCCACTGCGTCACGTCGGCCTCATCCCCGGAACTCTCCGGCTGTGGACCTGGACCGCGCGCTCTTCGGCCGTGTGCCCGCCACACGCCGACCGCGGCTGGGTCCTCCTTGCGGCGCGCGATCCCGACTACGGACGTCCACCAGCGCCCAAACACGGCTAATCCGGNCTATTTGCCGAGTTTGTGAATGGTGTCGGTCAGCCGTTCGCGAACGACGCCCGTTGCCTTCGTCCCCGAATCCTTACCCGCGTCGTTGCCACGGCCGGAGTCGAGCCGAAGGTCTTCCAGCACCCGCGTCAACTCCTTGACCGCGCCCGAGTCCTCGGCGTCCACAGCCAACTGAAGCGACTGGAGAGTGCGAGAGACACGACTCCAGATGCCCGGAGTTGTCTCCCAGTCCAGGGCACTGTGCAGGACGTCCAGAGCCTCCTCCCGAATCTGCTCGTCGATCATGCCGCCACCGAAATGCACCCGCTGTCCCTCGCCATGCGCACGATTATGCTGGTATCTCGGGAGTCCTGATCAGGGGCATCCGGATCGGAGGCAGTCCAGATCGTGCGGAGGGACATGTCCCAGCACAGTGCCGAGACGTTGACCGCTCACGAGTTCGTCGCGCATCTGTACGCGCCCACGTCAAGCCCGCGGGCTGTCGAACTTTACACGTACCTGCGCGGTCTCTGGTCACGCTGCCAGGTCGAACTCGGCATGACCAGCCCCATTCCGGCCTTGGGGGTCCCACCGGATCCGCCGGCGCACAGCGAGCCGGATGAGACCGCGGTCTTCACCCCCATCGCCGCCGCACGCCGCGAGGGCGACGGGGTGCATCAGGTTCTGCTACGGCGGGTGCATGACGTGCTGTGCCTGTCGGTGTCCCTGGCGCCGCGCCACGGCAGCGATCTGACCTGGGCACGGCTGCGCAGCGACTGGGCGAGCATCAGCGAGCCGCTCCCCGACGGGCTGCTGGGCACGGCCGAACTCTACCTCGCACTGTTCCCGGCGTCAGGACTGGAACGGACCGAAGCAGGAGCCGATCTCAGTGCGGCCTGCCGCGCGCTGCTGCCAGCCCCGGCAGCCGCCGATTTCGATGGACGGGGTGTGTCGACGGCGGGCGGCTTCATCGCCTGGGACGCGGACACCGGTCCGGACGACCGCCTCACCCGGCGCATCGTGGCCCTGGCCCCGGCCGACCACGCCGCCGAGCTCAGTTCCTGGGCCTGGAGCCGGGGCGGGCCCGCCGAGGGCATGGTGATCACACCGCTCGCGCGGTACCTGATGCAGGCGGCGAAGCTCCGCTACCACCTGCGCGTCTGGGCGGCGGGGGCGCCGGTGCGGGCGGCCCGCCGAGACACCGAGTCCGCGCTCGCCACGGTCACCGCCCTGCTCGATGAAAGCTCACTGTTGGCCGCCAGACCCGTTCCCTTCAACTCCGCGGCACACTCTGGAGCTCTGCTCGACTCGAACCAGACCGCGCTTGACCGCGCCGTGGCGTTGCTGCGGGCCGAGATCGTGCACCTGGCCGGCACCGCCACGGCACTGCGCCAGATGCGACGGTCCGTGGAGGCCAGTGCCGCGAACATGGCCGCCTTGGCCGACCAGATCCCGGCGAGCGCCCGCGATCGGGCCGATGCGGACCACCATCGCCTTTATGCCGACGACGACGCCCTGGCCACCTGGTTCGCTCGCCAACTTGACGATGATCTCTTCTCGGTCGAAACCACCGTTGACCGGGCCCGCGCGGCGATCGGCGACATCGTCCCGACATCAGTGCCGCCCACGCCGCCAGCCCCACCGGAACATCCGAAGTGGACATATTCGCCGACGGTTCCACCTATTCCCGCCAGCGAGGCATGGCCGGTATCCACGGACATCGACCTCACCGCCCCAGACCGCGCGGCCTTACTGGATACCGTGGCCAGCCTCTTCCCAACCGAAAATCACGCGGGCCACCTGCTCCACCAGGTGGGTTTACCCAGAGAAAGACGAGTCGGCTTGGAATCCGTGGCGCCAATAGTCGGGTGGAGTCAAATTTTCGCCGAGTTCGACAACGGAGTCATTTTCAACCCATACCGGCGCCTGCTCGCCGCCGCACTCGCCCTCTACCCTTACAACCCGACCTTACGGAACCTCGCTCGCGCCAACGGCCTGAAAATCGCACTTGAAGAGTCCCAGAAAGCCTCGACCACTCCTGACTACGACCCCGTTCGGAACGTAAGGCGCCTAACCTGATCTTGATCGCGCGTGCCGGCAATGACCTGCTCGCGATTTTCGCGGCGCGATGGAATGATCGCGCCGGGACGGGTTTGTCACAGGCGGACAATGGGAGATCTCGCCGCTATCCTCCGGACAGGTCGGACGCGGAGTGGGCATACGCGGCGCTCTTTCTGCCGCCGGCCCCGAAGGAGGGCCGATCAGCCATAGACCGCGTACGGCTTCCCGGGCCAACAATTGTTTGTCACCTTAACGGATACAGGGTCACGCAGGCGTTCCACTTCAGGCCGGTCGTGATGGTCCCGACGCCACGGACAGGCTGATGTCGCTTCCGCCGTGGACGTACAAGGCATACCGGCGGCCGACGGTGGCTTCGAGGACCGGGCAGTAGATCTGGTCGCGGAACTTGCGAAAAGTCGCATGCGTCATACGGTCACGCCACGTGTCGCACGAGGTTCGCCGGCACGGGCCGCGTGGCAATCGTCCAGGTCGGGCGCGACTACCCACGGGCCCCGGCTACGCCCCCGCGGCAGACACGTACACCGCTATCTGCCGGACGAATTCGTCAAGGTCGTCGAGGGCATCCAGTCGAGCAACGACGATCTCATCGTTGACCGCGATGTAGTCGTGGACGAGGACGTTTCGGAAACCGACGGACTTGCGGAGCGTCAGTGCGAGCGTTGCGGCCAGCGCTCCATGGTCGCCGAGCAGACGGATCGCGTCACCGTTGTCCGCCGGCGGTCCCCAGCCCTGCGCCGCGCAGATGTGCTGCGCGACGTCGACACAGGCCTCGATCGCTGTCACAAAGGTGTACTTCACCCCGCGCAGCCAGATCGGGTCCGCACGGCGCTCGTCGTCGGCGCCCGACTCGCGGCGGAGCACAGACAGATCGTCGGTGACCGCGCGCAGGAGGCGTAGCACCCGGACTTCGTCGACCACCGGCTACGCGTTCCGGTCCAGAACAGCCGCGGCGAACTCGCGGTGCGCCCGAGTGATCCGCGGAAGTTCGTCGAAGTAAATCTTTCTGGTCATCGCCTCCCAGCGCACCCGCGCGGCCCGGTCGTCCTCGAAGAGCAGCCGCCCGCCGGCCGCGACCCTGCCGGCGAGCTCGAGCGGCGCGCTGTCAAGGACGAGGAGGTCGACGCCGGGCGGCAGGAGTATGTCGAAGGCGCTCGGAGGCCGCGGGCCGCCGAAGAAGGCGGCGATATCGATGTCCGAGTCCGCCCGCTGGCACCCGACGGCGCGGCTGCCGTGCAGATAGGCGAACTGCGCGCCCGCCTGCCGCAGCACGGCGACAGCGTCGCGCGTCGCGATGGTAGCGAGCGTCTCGTCCATGCCCCGATCATCCCAGACGCAACGGCCGCGCGGCACTCGGCTTCCGCCCGCGTCGCCGGCCCGCACAGAGGTCTCGGGCCAGCGGACTACGTGTGCACGAGATCAGGCCGCCATGGCAGGGCGGCCCCAGCAGCCGGCCGGCTCGGCATCCATGTGTCGAGGACTTGCTAAACCTCTCGCCGTGAACGGGTGGTGAGGTCCGCGAGCTATGGCATCAGGCTCGCAGCCATGGTCCCGCCGAGTTCTCGGCAGGACTCGCGGGCGGCGGGGTCGAGCTCGCCGATGATCGACAGTGGGTCGCGCAGGCGCTTCCACTTCAGGCCGGTGGTGATCGTCTCGACGCCGCGGACCGCGCCGGTCGTGTCGGAGTTGCCGTGTACGTAGAGCGCGTACGGATGGCCGATGGTCGCGTCGAGGCACGGGTAGTAGATCTGGTCGAAGAAGTGCTTGAGCGCGCCGCTCATGTAACCGATGTTCGCTGGGGTGCCGAGCAGGTACCCGTCGGCGGCGAGCACCTCCATCACCGTCGCGCTCAGCGCCGGCCTGACGACGACGTCGACGCCCTCGATCGCGTCGTCCCGGGCCCCGGAGAGCACAGCCTCCAGCATGGCCTGCATCGTCGGCGACGGGGTGTGGTGCACGACCAGCAACGTCGTCATGCACGCCATCCTCCCGGGTGCCGTCGGAACGGCGGCGGCCGGCCGCACCGGGCGGGGGCCCTCGGCCACCGGCCGCCCGGTCGTCCAGTTCCCGTCGAACGCCGCACCTGATCCCGACACGTCGATGATTCCCGACACTTCCGACCGGCTCGCCGGGAGGCCGCCCGGGCGGCGCCTGAAGCGCGGTCAGCCGACGACGGCGACGGCGCGCACGGGGAAGGTGCCCATGCCGCGGACGGGCGCGGGCAGCACGGTGAGGCGGACCGGCTCGCCGTCGGGCAGCTCGTCCAGGGCGGTGAGGTGCTCGACGATCGGGATGCCGGCGCCGAGCAGACCCTGATGGGCGGGACGGGCCAGGTCATCGACGTCGTCGATGTTCAGCGAGTCGATGCCGACCAGCAGCGCCCCGGCGGCGAGGAGGGCCTCGACGGCCGCCCGGGTCAGATGCGGCGCCGGGCCGAAGTACGCCTCGCTCCCCCAGTGCCGGGCATGGCCCGTGTGGACGAGCACAGCCCGCCCGGCGAGCTCGGCGGCGACCGGCAACCGCTCGGCGCCGACGGCCCGTGCCCCGCCCGCGCGGACCACCACGGCCGGCACGTCGACCAGCCGCGCCAGGTCGAGCGCCGCGACGTCCGGACCGTCGGCGTGGAAGTGGAACGGGGCGTCGAGGTAGGTCCCGGTGTTCGCGACGAGGTCGATGGCGGCGATGTGGAACGACACCCCGGGCGCGAGCCGCTCCCCCGAGGCGGCCCGGCTGGTCCACGTGGAGATCCGCGGACCGGGCAGGCCCGGATAGGTCACCATGCCGTCGACGATGGGATGGGACAGGTCGACGATGCGGCGGTCCCCGACGGGCATGGCGCGCTCCTTGCGTCCACGGCACGGTTGCGGTGCCGCCACGCTACCGGGACCATGCTCGGCGCAGCCGGCGAACCGTCCCTGCCCGGCGCGGGCGGCGGTGGGGTCGCGGGAGCGACCCGGTCCGCCCGCCCGCGCCGGGGGGTGCCCAGCGGTCAGCCGTCGGTGCCGGTCACCGGCGCGGGCGGCGGGCCGGCGGGCGACGAGCGCCCGCGCGGGACGAGCGTCGGCCGGGGGCATGGCGGCCGACGCGCGAGGGGTGACCGCTGGGCCGGAACCCGCCTCGGGACGGCGCCCGGCGGCGTGGACTCTGCCGGAAGCCGTGGAGGCGGAGCGGACGGCGACGGATGCCGCGGCCATCCCGCCGGAGCCGACGGATGGCGCGGCGCTGGCGCGGCCGGCGGAGTCCGTGGCAGCGGGAGCTGCGGGGGCGTCGCCGGCCGAGAGGACGGGGGCACGGTCCTCGGCGCGGGGGTTCTTTCGGGTTCGGCGGCCGGGTCCTCCCGCCCGGCGTCGCCGGGGGCATCGTCGGGGGCGTCGTCGGCCGTCGGGGCGGGCACGCCCTCGTCCGGGGTGGGGGTGCTCGGCTCGCTCGCCACCGCGTCGTCCCCGGATGCGGCGGCGCCAGCCGGCACCGCGGATGCCCTCCGGGTTCCGGCGGTCGCGAGGTCCTCCGCGGCGACCACAGCCGCCGCCGGCCCCGCCGAGACGGTGGCGGGCGGAACGGTGGCGGGCGGAACGGTGGCGGCCGGCGGCTCGGCCGGACGGGGTCGCGGAATGGCCGTGAACGTGGGCGTGGGAGTGGGCGTGAACGTGGGAGTGGGCGTGCAGGTGGGAGTGGCAGTAGGTGCGGCGGCGGGCTCGTCGGTGTCGGGGTGGTCGGCACCGGCGTCCTTGCGGGTCCGCTCGGGCAGCGGTCCCCAGGCGTCGACGTCGACGGTCGACGTCGCCCACTGCTCGTATGGATCTCGGTCGGGTGGGAACGTCTCGGGGTCGGGCGTGTGGCGGGTCAGACCCACCGCCGCCGCGAGCACGAGTACTAGTCCCCCCAGAATCAGCACCGGCGTCAGCATCGCCGTCCTTCCCCCCCGAACAGGTCACCGCGGGCCCGCCCCCCTGCCTGGAAATCAAGGGCGGGAAGGCCCGATCAGTCCCGCATTCCTGTCATGCGCGGGCAAGTGACAACGTACGGGTGACCAGCCCGGACGGGGCCCATATCGATGACACGCAGCGAGGTAGCCGGTTCGGGTGGTAAGGCCGCTCGATCGGTGCCATGGCCGCAGGTCCGGACCAGGCTGGACCGGTACATTACGGGCCATCGACTCCAACGCGCCCGGCCCGGATGATCATCCTCGGTCGGTCGGTCCCGGGCTCAGCCGCGGTCTGGGCGCAGGCGCCCGCGACGGCAGCGTGACCGCGACGCGACCGCCGCACCGCCCCGCGCCGGCCGCCGCCGGCCAGGGCCGCACCCACTGATCGCCCGCACCGCCCGTGCCGCTCTTCATCCCGCTCGCGCTGCTCGCCGCGTTCCTGTTGGCGTCGTCGGCCGCTCTCCAGCAGCGCGCCGCGGGCCGCAGCCGGTTCGCGGCCCGCGACGACCACGACCTGGCCGTGCCCGGGTTCGGACACCTGCTCGACCTCGTCCGCGAGCCGTTATGGCTGGTGGGCTGGCTGACGAACCTGGCCGGCTTCCTCACCCAGGCCCTGGCGCTGCATCTCGGATCGCTCGCCGAGGTGCAGCCGCTCATGGTCACCCAGCTACTGTTCGCGCTCCCCCTCGGCCTGGTGGGCACCCGCCTGCGGATGGCCCGCACGGCCTGGTGGGCCATCGCGGCGATCTGCGCCGGGCTCGCGCTGCTGCTCGGCGTGCAGGATCGGCTACCCACCCGCCCGCCGCTCGACCAGGAACGCCTCGTGTTGGCGATCATCGCCATCGCCGCGCTGGCCGCGGCGTTGGTCATCGCATCGCGCGGGCGGCGGCCGGCGGCACGGGCGGCGCTGTTCGGCGTCGCCGCCGGATTGTTCTTCGCGCTCAGCGCGCTGCTGCTCAAGCAGGCGACCGACGAAACCCTCGACAACGGGTTCGACACGACAGTGACGCACTGGTTCGCTTATGCCCTCTGCGGGGTGACACTGACGAGCCTGTGTCTAGGTCAAATGGCCTACGCGGTCGGTCCGCTGACCGCGGCGGTCACCGCCATGAACATCACCAACCCGACCGCCGCCTACGCGCTCGGCGTCCTGGTGTTCGGGGTCCCCGCTCCGAGGGGGTCCGGGGTCATCGCGGGCGTCGCGGTCTCCGCCGTGCTGGTCGTGGGCGGGGTGTTCCTGCTGTCGCGGCCCAGTGCGCTGCCCCGGCCCCGACACCGCGCGCCCTGACGGACCCGGTGGACGGGTTCTTCCTGTCGCATATTGCGTCATCTCGGCGCCAGGCGGACACTCAGGGTATTGAGACCGATCGCGGCGACCGGCGCCGTTCGGGGCGGAGGCTTCCGCATGCCCCTGGCAAGGAGCGAGGTGCAGCCGGAATCGCGCGGCGACGCGGCCGCCTACGACGCAGTCCTCACCGACCTGGTGGACGTTCTCGACGGGGAGCCCGGTTTCGGTCGCGAGTCGGCCCGGCGGCTGCTGCAGGACCGCATCGCCCACCACCTCGGGCCGGGCCACCGGCTGCATCTCGTCGAGCACGATGTGCGCTACCAGTGGTTCGCCGCCCTCGTGTACCGGCTCGGCGAGGAGTCCGGCGGGCTCGCCGCGCTGGGCCGGGCCGTCAACGATCTGCAACCGGATTCGCGGGTGGCCGCGGTGGTCGCCCGCCTTGTCGCGGCCGCCGATGAGGGCGTCGGCGAGAGGTGGGCCGAGGACCACGGGGCCGCGATGCCGCGGGTGACGGCATCCCCACCGGCGGACCCGCCGTCAGGACGCGCGGCGGCGGAGGTCGACGGGCCACCACAGCCGCTGCGCCCGGTCGAGATCCGGGAACTCGCCTCGGCGTTCGGCCAGGGTGGGGGCGCACGGCGGTTCCTGGTCGACGCCGGGGTGCCGGCGGAGCGGATCCCACCGTCGGACATCGACGCCGCGACGTTCTGGGCGGAAGTGTCGGCGCTTCTCGGCCACGGGCTGCTTCGCGATGGCCGGCGGCGAGTGCTCGCGGCGGCTGCCTTCCGCTTCCCCGCGAACGACGTCTTCGCTGCGGGCCGGCCCCGATAGCCAGCGGCCGGTCATGACGACTCCGCCCGCTCCGTCGGCTGGACCTACGGCATCCAGTCGGGGTCCGACGACCTCCTCCGCGCCGGCCATCGGGCAGGTTACGCTAAACACCAGATTCGGTGTGCTGAGTAACAGAGCCCGCCGGCCGTCAAGCGCGTTGGGATCCGTCGGGGGAATCGTGACCAACCGCGATCCGTCGTCGCCACGACACGACGCATGGCGGTCCGACCCTGTCCTGGAGTCCGACTCTGTCCTGGAGTCCGACCCCGTCCTGGAGTCCGACCTTGTCCTGGAGATTGTCGGCTGCCTGGAGAGCACCGCCGATCTACTCAGCCCCGCCACCCGAGATCTGCTGGTCAGGCGCTTCGAACGGCGCGCCGGCAGGCGGCTGTTCGTCCCCCAGTTCGATGTCGCCCGGGACTGGTGCTTCCGTTTCGTCGAAAGCTGCGTCGAGCTGGACAACGGAGCCGAGATCCTCGTGGACGCCGTGTCCGACCTGCGGCCCGACTCCGCCGTCGCGCACCGGCTGGCGCACATTCTCGCCGAACAGGGGGCGGCGGAGGTCGCCGAGGGGGCCGGCGAGCTGTGGGATCTCCTGCGGCGGGAGCTCAGCGCGTTGCCGGCGCAGCGGGTCGCCCATGCCTTCCGCCATGCCTGCCACCCGGCCCAGCCACCACGCCACTGCACCACGGCGTGGCAGCTGTTCCTCTGGGTTGCGAACCGTCATCCAGAACCCGCCCGACTCCCGCAGCATGCGGTGTTCCTCATCCGGTGCGCCGACGTGCTCGCCCCGGGCACGTTCGTCCGGGTCGAGGCGTGGCTACGCGGCGAGGCGCACCGGCGCGACCTGACCCACCAGATGCAGCTGGCCCAGCTCGCCGCGGCCCCGGTGCCGCGGCGGCGCACGGGGATCGTCTCGCTGCAGTTCCAGCCAGTCGGGCCCAGGTCCGAGGATCATCTCGCGTCGTGGTGGCTGCACTGGGCCGACGCAGCGACGCCGCACCAGGGTGGGGCGCGGCCGGCCCGGCCGGAGCTGTTCGAACAGATCGCGGCCGCGGTCGTCGAAGACGCGGAGGAGATCCTCGGCGCGGAGATACCCACGGGTGAGTCCGCCGAGCTGGTCGTGGAGATCTTCCTGCCGTTCGCCTACATGGACCTGCCCGTCACCAGCTGGCGCCGGCAGATCCACGGAACGCCGCGCCTGCTGGTCGAGGACCACCCAGTCGTCGTGCGCAGCTTCGAACGCCTGCACCGACGTGGCTCGCGCTTCCTGTGGCTGCAGCGCTGGGCCGCGCTCACCGCCCCCGACCCGAGTGGGATGGTGGTGGCGGACGCCGCGCGCGTCGGGCGACATGGGCTGGCCAAGGACGAGCGGATCGCCGCGGTGACACTCAGCGGGCCACCGACGCAGGGCTCGCCGGCGCAGCGGCAGCTCGCCGAGGCGCTGAGCGCGGGCCTCGCGGTCGCGGCGTGGCAGGTCGACGACCCCGACCGGCCCCACACCGACAGGCCGCTGCTCGAGCTGCTCGCCCATGGCGATCCGTTCCGCCTGCCCCAGCGGTTCCGGCGGGAAAACCTCACCCGACTGGAACCACGCGGTGACCGCCACGCGCCCGGCCCGACCGCCTGCGATGCGCAGGCGGCGGCGCGACGCACCGCGATTCTGCTGTGGGACGACCCGCGCCGCGCCGCCTGGCGAGCGATCGCCGGATCGGCACGGCTACCGCGGCGCCCGACGCAACTCGGGCAGGCGACGCCCTCGGCCGGGACACAACCGGAGGGGCCCGCGTGAGCTTCGACGACGGGAGAATCATGCTGGAGCCGGACGCCGAGGGACCGGGCGCCCGACGCTGGTGGCTGTTCCACGGCACCGGCGAGCCCCCCGACGCCGACCTCCAGTGGCCGCCGGCCCCTCCTTGGCGGCGGTTCGCCGGCCCCGTGGTCGACGGTCCACCGCCACCAGAGGACGACGAGGAGATCTCGCGTCTGCGCGGGGAGGTGTCGGCCATGCTGCTCACGCCCGCCCAGGTCTCGGCCGTCAACGTCGCGCTGCTGCTGCGACGACCGATCCTCGTCACCGCTGCGCCAGGCTCCGGGCAGGCGGGGCTGGCCCACCTGATCGCCCGGGAACTGCGCCTGGGGCGGGTCCTGCGCTGGTCGGTGAACCGTCATACGACGCTGCGCGACGGCGTCCACGACTTCGATGCGCTTGGCCTGGCGAGCGCCGCGATCCAGCTGCGGGCCGATCAGCCCGTGGTGGAGCCGGGCGCGCCCCCCGGCACGCGCAGGTCCGTCAAGGGCCATCTCGCCGACCTGCTCGGCCACGACGCCGAGCGCAGGCCGCCGGACTCGCTCCCGGTTCACCGGTACGTCAGGCTCGGCCCGTTGGGCACCGCGCTGCTTGGCCGCACTCGCCCCCGGGTGCTGCTCATCGACCGACTCGACCGCAGCGGCTACGACCTGCCCGACGACGTTCTCGACGTGCTCGACGAGGGCCGTGCCGTCGTGCCAGAGCTGGCCAGGCTGCCACCCACCACCGGGCCGCTCCCCGTGGCTGTGGACGATCCAGGCGCCCACGCGCTCCTCGATGCTGGGATCATCCAGTGCGCGGAACCGCCGGTCGTCGTGATCACGAGCAGCGGCGAACGGGATTTCTCGCCGACCTTCCACGGCCGCTGCGTCCACCTCCGGATGCCCGCGCCATCCCGCACGAGGCTGCAGACAGTGGCGGAATCCCGGTATGGGGCCGTTCCCGGCGTGGCCGCCCTGATCGCACGCTTCGACAAACGCCGCAGCGCGGGTGCCGAGCTGACGATCGACCAGCTCCTCGACGCCCTCCACCTGGCAGCGGCCGGCGTCCTGGACGACGACAGCACGGGACTCGCCCTCGACGCCGTCTGGGGCGGCGCGGCTGACGATCCCTCGGCGGGCCTGCCGTGACCCGACGTCACGCCGACAACGGTCACGCCGACAACGGTCACGCCGACAACGGTCACGCCGACAACGGTCACGCCGACGACGACGGCACCGACGGACTTACCGCCGGCGATCAGCCCGACAAGCCGAGCCGCGTCCGTTACCTGCCCGGGCCCGTCCACATCGACCTGGCGCCGGCGATTCGCGACGAGCGAGCCCTCGCCCGGGCACTGCACCCGCTCGTCGATCAGGTCCCGGCTCCGCAGTCCCGCCCGCTCGATACGCAGCGGACCGCACGCGACCTGCTGCAGAGCCGCATGGGGCAGGTCACGGTCAAGGGATCGGCCCCGCCGCGGTGGGAACTCGCCCTCGTCGTCGACGCGAATCCGACGTTCTTCGCGGCCTGGGGGGATGCCCTCCCCGGCATCATCCAGATCCTGGAGCGCCAGCTCGCGTTCCGTGACGTTATCGTCGCTTACCTCGTTCCCGACGACCGTCACGACGGTGCCCTGCGTCTGCGCGGCGGACCTGCCAGCTCGACCACACGGCCACCGTCCCAGCTGACGGAGCGCACCGGGCGGCGCGTCATCTGGCTGCTCACCGACGGCCTGGGCGAGGCGTGGCGTTCCGGCCGCATGGCGCAGGTGCTCGCCGAGTGGGCCGACGCTGGACCGGTCGCGGTGATCGACGTCCTCGCCTCGCGCACCTGGGACCACACTGACCTGGACGCCGAGCGGGTTCGGCTGCACGGCAGCGGGTTCGGGACGGGACGGGTGCGCTCCTGGACCTACCAGGGCGGCCTGCTCGACCAGGCCGGCGACGATCCCGACCACGGCGTCGAGGGCGTCGAGGGCGACAGGGCTGCTGCGGCGGGCAGCGTCGCCGGATCCGCGCGGACGGCGCGCGCCGTCCCGGTCCTGGAGCTGGACGCGGAGTGGATCGGCTACTGGGCCCGCTTTGTCGCTGCGGCGGAACCGACGTGGTTCGAGACAGTCGCCGTCGTCGCCGGGTCCGACCGCCGCTTTCCACCTGAATACGGGATCGAGTCGTCGCCGCCGGACGAGCGACTCGAGGATTTCTTCGCGCTTGCCACGCCGACATCAAGAAAGCTTGCGGGACTCCTGGCGATCCAGCCCCTAAGCCGCCGAAGCCTGCGCACGGTCGCCGGCATCGCAGGCGCCAGCCGCCGGGATTTGTCCGAGATTTTTGCCTTCGGTTTACTTGTGATCGATTCGTTGTCGACAACATTCGATATCATTCCGGAAATCCGCTCGAAGCTTCGCGCGCAGGTGAGCAGGAGCGACGTCGAGCGGATTCGCCGGGCGGTCGGATCCGACGCGGACAACGCGGGGACGGAGCCACTCGGCATGCCCATGGCCACGCCCTCCGACCAGCCGCCCGTCCGTCCACCCGGCGAGGCGGACACGCCCGCGCCGGTGTGGGACGCAGCCGCGCCCCTCGACCGAACCCCCAGCGCACGGCCGCCGCGCAGCACGGGAGCTCCGGCCGGAGAGCCAAGGCCACCACGGACACCTGACACTGAGAGCGAAGATTCCCTTACGATGAGTAGTATCGCTGGAACGAGTCGGCCGAGGTCCAGCGCGGGTGACGGCTCGATGGGAGCTGNCGGCGCCGAGGCGAACACCACACGAGGAGGACCCACCGTGACTGTGGGCACCGCCCTACGACCGGCGCTGGCCGCGGGTCAGCTCCCTCGTGTCTGGGGAAATGTGCCGCCGCGGAATCCGCACTTCACCGGGCGCGTCGACCTGCTCACCATGCTGGACGCCCGACTCCTCGAAGGCACGACCTCGGTCCTGCCCGAGACGCTGCACGGAATGGGCGGCGTCGGAAAGTCCCAGCTCGCGACCGAATACATTTATCGCCATCTTTCGGACTTCGACATCATCTGGTGGATTCCCGCGGAACGGACGGTCCAGATCAGCAGCGCTCTCATCGAGTTGGGCGCCCGGCTCGGGCTGGACGTCGGCACCGAGGCCAACGTCGCCGTCCGCCAGGTCGTGGAAGCGCTGCGGATCGGTCATCCCTACGAGCGCTGGCTGCTGGTTTTCGACAATGCCGACGACCCGCAGGCGGTGCGGGAGTACTTTCCGGCGAGTCCGACCGGTCGGGTTCTCGTCACCTCCCGCAATCCGGGCTGGGCGAACGTCAGCCATCCCCTCGAAGTGGCTGTCTTCCGGCGCGAGGAGAGCGTCGCGCTGCTGCGCAGCCGAGGTGGTCCACTGGACGACGACGGCGCAGACCAGGTTGCATCTGCTCTCGGGGACCTGCCGCTCGCGGTCGAGCAGGCGGCGACCTGGCGGGCGGAGACCGGGATGTCCGCTCAGGAATACCTGCGGCTGTTGGAGGACAAACTGACCGAGCTGCTGAGCACCGCGCCGGCGGACTACCCGCGCCCGGTCACGGCGGCCTGGAACGTGTCGCTGGATCGGCTCGCGGAGAGCAATCCCGCCGCCCTCGAACTCCTCCAGGTATGCGCGTTCTTCGCGCCGGAACCGATCTCCCGCCAGCTCCTCTCCCGAGCCCACAACGAGACGATCTCGCCAGCGCTCGACGAGGCCCTGCGCGACCCGGTCAAACTCGGCCAGGCAATCCGCGACATCAACCGGTATGCCCTGGCCAGAATCAACCACCGGGACAACTCCATCG
This sequence comes from Frankia sp. ACN1ag, assembly GCF_001414035.1. Classification (NCBI taxonomy): domain Bacteria; kingdom Bacillati; phylum Actinomycetota; class Actinomycetes; order Frankiales; family Frankiaceae; genus Frankia; species Frankia sp. ACN1ag. The sequence continues at coordinate 35,383 of NZ_LJPA01000040.1, forward strand.
TCATGCACCGGCTGGTCCAGGCCGTCCTGATCGGCCGGATGACCCCGGACCAGCAGCGGACGATGCGCCACGGAGCCCACGTCCTGCTCGCCGCGAGCGACCCCAACGATCCGTTCAACCCGGGCCTGTGGCCCACCTACGCCGACCTGTACCCGCACATGATCGCCTCGCTCGCCGAACGTTCCGCGGACCCCCGCGTCCGCCAGCTCCTGCTCAACGAGGTCGACTACCTGTGGACCTGGGGAGACCACCAGGTGAGCAACGACCTCGCTCGCGGCGTGCACGCCGAGTGGCAGGCGAGCTTCGGCGAGGACGACCCCTACACCCTGCAGATGGCGCTGCGCTCCGGCTGGGGCCTCGTCGTGATCGGCCGCTACGCCGAGGCCGCCGAGGTCAACCGACGAACCTTCGAGCTGTCGACCCAGGTCAACGGGCCCGACGGCGAGCTGACCATCGTGCTCATGGGCAATGTCGCGGCCGACCTGCGCTGGCGCGGCGACTTCGCCGCCGCCTACGACGTCGCCGAGGACGCCTACCGGCGGGCCCGCCAGGCCTTCGGCGCCGACGACCCGCAGACCCTGGACGCCGCCCACAACGTCGCCGTGAGCCTCCGGCTGCTGGGACGCTTCGCCGAGTCGGCCGAACTGGCCGAGGACACCTGGCAACGCTCGATCCAGCTCTACGGCGAGAACCACGACCGCAGTCTGAACACCTTCACCGGGNTGACCCTCGACCGCCGGGAACTCGGCGACTACCTCGGCGCTCGGGCCACCCAGGAGAACATCGACGCGCGCTACCGGCACCTGTTCAAGGATTCGGAGAACCATCCGGCCCGGCTGCACGCCGGGCGGAACCTGGCGGTGGCGCACCGCAAGGCCGGCGACCACGACAAGGCGCTCGCGCTGTCCCGCGACGTCGAGGAACGGTTCTTCCACCGCTACGGTGGCGAACACCCCGCGTCGCTGGCCGCCGCCCTGAGCCTGTCCATCGACCTGCGCCATGCCGGCCAGCTCCACGAGGCCCGCAAGATCTGCGTCCGGACCCAGCAGCGGTACGCGACGAAGATCGGTGAGATGCACCCGCACACCCTCGCGACCTGGATCAATCTCGCGATCATCGACCGGCTGTCCGGCCAGTCGGATGTCGCGCTCGACCGGGACGAGCGGACGTTGGCGGCCTTCGTCGAGCGGCTCGGCGACCGGCATCCCTCGACCCTCGCCTGCGCCGCGAACCTCGCCAGCGACCTGTATGCGGTCGGACGGTTCGAGGAGGCGCACGCGCGTGACCAGGTGACGCTCGCGACCTCGACCGAGGTGCTCGGCGAGGCGCACCCGACGACGTTGGCGGTGGCCGCGAACCTCGCGATGGACCTGCGCGCCCTGGAGCGCAAGGAGGAGGCCCTGGAGCTGCAGGCCGCGACGCTGACCCGGTTGGACCGGGTGCTGGGCCACGACCATCCGGCGACCCGCCAGGTCGTCGCCGGGATCCGTCTGGACTGCGACGTCGACCCCATGCCGATGTAGCAGGCCCGCTGTGAGCAGGCCCGCCAGGCCCCGCGGTCTGCCCGCTACTCCCGGATGAGGCGAGCGGCCGCCGCGGCGTCGTCCCGCGCGAGCCGCTGGCCCGAGACGTCCGGCTGGCCCGAAGCGTCCGGCTCGTCCGGCTGGACGGACGCGGGAAGCAGCCAGGCGGCGAGTGCGGACGGGTCCGGCGCCTCGCCACCCCGGTCGACCGCCGCGGCCGCCACGGCGCGGACCAGCTCGGGTCGCCGCAGCAGGGTCCACCCCGCCGGCTCGCCGTCGCCGATCGCGAGTCCGAGCCCGACGAGGGCGCGGCGGTCGTCGCCGTCCCGTTGCACGTCCGCCGCGTAGCCCTGCCGGGCACGGGCCCGGTCGCCCGCCACGAGGGCGCAGTCCGCCGCGCTCGCACCGCGGTACTCCCGGCCCGGCCCGGCCCGCTCGGTCCGGCGGAACGCGTCCCGATCCGCCAGCCACAGCCGGGCCAGGGACGCCCTTGTATCCAGGGCGCGTGCCCCCGGATCGGGCACGAGGCGGGCGGGGACCGCGGCCGGCGGGGCGGCGGCGCCGGCCGCCCAGGCCGCGGCGAGACGCTCGACGGCGGCCGAGTCCGGTTCAAGGTGGTGGATGCGCCACAGTGCGCGGCTGTCCGCCGTCGCCAGCTCGGCCAGGCGCCGCGTCTCGACGGGGACCGGTTCCGGCAGCCAGCCCTGCACGGTCGTGCGGATCCCGGTGACGAACCGCCGGCCCAGCGCGGTCAGCGGACCGGTGCGCAGCATCTCGGTCGCCGTGTCGAGAACCTCACCGCGCCACAGCGCGAACTCGAAGTGGGCCAGCATCGCGTCCGCCCCGACCGCCAGCCGGCGCTGCCGGCGCCAGAACTCCGTGACGCCGAAGAACGCGTAGATGCCGTGGAGCACCCCGTGCGGCGGGCGCGGGTCGTCACGCCACGGCGCGTACCGCAGGACGGGCGGGGCCTGCGGGTCGATGAGGTCGCACAGGTGCAGGACCGCGCTGAGCACGGTGTGCCGGAACTCGTGCGCCAGGGTCGCGGCGCCGTCGACCGGGTCCGGCGGTTCGGTGAGCTCGACGCTGCCGACCGCGTCGCCCGACGTGGCGCTGAACGAGCGGAAACGCTGCGCCACGGGCAGCGGGACGACGGCCGAGACGGCCGCGTCGACTCCCGCCGCAAGCTGGGGGTGCCCGTCCCGCAGCACCTGCCACGCCCCGGCCAGGCGCCCCTCCCAGCGGGCGACGTCGGCGTCGGCGAGCCGCACCGGCGGGACGACCCGGTCCACCAGGCGGTAGGGGTCGGCGTCCTCGATGACGACGCCGACGGCTCGGGCCGCCCGGGTGGGATGCCAGACCGCGACGTCGCGCGTCGGCGCGCCGCCGCCGTCACCGCGGTCCACTCGGACCCGGCCGGCGGATCCGATCACCTCGGCGTCGCCGCCGGTGCCCCGCACCACCGCGGTCTCCCAGATCTCCCAGAACGGCAGGCGGGCGTGGCCAAGCGAGGGCAGGTGCACGACGCCACGGTGGGCCGGCACCGCGAGCTCGACCGGTTCGCCGGCTCGGACTGCGGCGGCGGCGGCCATGGCATGCAGGTAACCGACCTCCACCCACAGGGGCACGTCGTGGTGGAGTCGCCCACGTAACCGGCGGAGCAGCCGAGTGGCCCATGCCCCCGCGAAGGGCCGGTCGATCACCGCGCGGACCGCCGCCGGATCGCGCTGTTCCACCTCGACGAGGAGGTCCCACGCCTGGTCCACGGGCGCCAGTGGGTCCGTCGCTGCCGGCTGCTCCCGTAGGGCGTCGAGAATCGCGCGCAGCGCGAGCCGACGGAAGCTGATCTCGGTCTCGAGGAGCCTCTCGACGACCTCGGCGTCGATCACGCCGAGGGCGAGGGCGTCGACATCACGCGCCGCCAGCCGGTGGATGCCGATGCCCGACACGGTCGCGGCCGCCGGAGTGGACGGCATCAGACGCGCCGACGCGGATTAGCGCCGCCGCTACCGTTTTCAATCCGCCCCGCGGGCACGTCGATGGTGTGGAGCAGCCTTTGTACGCCCGCGCGGAGCCTGCCGTCCGGGCTGTCGCGGAGCCGGTCGAGCCCGATCCCGCGCACGTCGGCGAGCTCTCCTTCGATTGCAGCGTCAGCCATGGCGCCCCGTTCCCTCCTGACGATTCCTTCCCGGGAACGGCCGGAGCCGCGGGCCGCGGTTCCGCTCCCGGGAAAGAAAAGGAAGTCGCACAGGAAGTGTTGCACATCCGCGGGCGACAGGGCACCGTCATGGCCGCTGGCGCAGCGGATCCGGGCCACGGGTCGCACCCGGGCCAGCGGACTCGGGCCGTCCCGACCGAGCGCGCTCCTGGCGCTGCCACCGACCGAACGTGACGACGGAACGAAGGGCGGCGGAGCCTTACCGAACTCGAATCCGCGGGTCTTACCGGGAAGGGCCGTCGAAATGCTCCGCTCCGCGGCAGTGGTTTCCCGTGAACGTACGCCTGGATCAGACCCGCATCTTTCCACGCCTGGTTCGGCGTGCTCACTCCCGCCATATTCGCTCGCCGTCAGGATTGGCGGCGTCGGGCATTGACGCGGCCGGTCGCGGGGGTCAGCGGTTGCCGAACAGTCCGCCCATGCCGCCGCCACCGAAACCACCGAAACCGCCGCCGCCGAAGCCACCGCCCGGCCCGCCCGCCCCGCCCTGGCCGTGGTGGCCGCCGAGCTGGTTGCCGGCGAAGCCGCCCTGGCCGAGGCCGAAGTGACCGGCCGCGCCGGCGCCGGCCAGCGCGTTGTACGGGGGCAGCAGCTCGCAGGGCTGCACGATGACGAAGCCCTCGCCGCTGAACTGCATCTGCCAGCTCTCCCCGGTGTTGCCGCGCGGCCGCCACACCGCCGAGGACGTCACCGCCGCCTGCATCGACACCTGCAGGTTCGTCGACCAGCCGACGACGGCGTCCGCGTCGGCGAAGTAGTAGTTCTGGTGGGTGACGTGCATGACCAGCGGCGCGCCCGACGTGCAGACCGCGACCTTGCCGTTGCCACGCAGCTCCACCTGGTAGGAGCCGACGCCGGCGATGCCGACCTGGCTGTCGACCCGGACCAGGTCCCAGTTCAGGTCGGAGTTGAAGGCGAGGACGTNCTTGCCGTCGACGGTCAGCCCGTCGCCGGCCAGGTCGAGGATGTGGATGTCCTGCGCCTGGTTGGCGAGGAAGACCGAGCCGGAGCCGGAGACCTGCATGAGGTTCAGGCCCTCGCCGCCGCTGAAGAAGCTGCGGAAGTGCCCTCCCCAGCCCTCCCAGTGGGCGTCGAAGTTCGCGGCGCCCTGGTAGGCGACCATCGCGCCCTTGCGGGCGTAGAACTCACGCATCCCGCGGGCGCCGAGCGTCGCCCGCAGCATCTTGCTGTTCTGCAGGGAGAACGGCTCGTCGGAGGGCCGTTCGGGATTGTCGAGCAGGCTGCTGCGGATCCCGCCGGCCGGACCACCCGGACCACCCGGACCACCAGGCGGCATGCCCTGACCGCCGGGGCCGCCGGGATAGCCGCCGGGCGCACCGGGACCACCCGGGTAACCGCCGGGGCCGGGTTGACCGGGGGGATATCCCTGGCCGGGACCGCCCGGGTAGCCGCCCTGACCGGGACCGCCGGGACCCGGCGGGTAGCCGCCACCCGGACCCGGATAGCCCGGGCCGGGAGGCGGGTAGCCGGGGCCGCCCGGACCGCCGGGATAGCCACCGCCGGGACCGCCCGGATGACCGCCGTACGCCCCGCCCTGCGTCATGTCGCAGTCCTCTCCGCCGTCCGCCGCGCCCGGCGCGTGCCGCCGCCGTTCATCCCGTCCACGAACCGCCCGCCGTCCAGGAGCCGCATACCGTCACCGGATCCCATGTCGCGTCAGCCCCGCAGCGACATGGTCGGCCGCTCGTCCTCGCTCGGCTGGACGACGACGAAGCCCTGCCCGGAGAACCCGAGCTGGAAGGCCTCCCCGGAGCCGCGCCCGATCAGGCCGCCGAGACGCGCCGTGCGCCGGGGCTCGACGCGCAGGCCGTCGGTGTAGGCGACGAGGGCGTCGGTGTCGACGAACGTCGGCGCCTCCCGGGTGTCGAGCACGATCGGGTTGCCCTTCGCGGTCAGGGCGACCCAGCCATGGCCGCGCAGCACCACGTTGAACATCCCCATCCCGGACAGCATCGTGACGCCGCGGACGCGTTCGATGTTCCACTGCAGCGCGGCGTCGAAGGCCAGGATGTTCTTGCCGTTGACCGAGAGGCCCTCGCCGGCGAGCTGCGCGACGATGACCTCCTTGCCGTAGTCGGCGAGGTAGAGCAGGCCCTGGCCGGTCGCCGTCATCAGGGGCACGCCCTCGCCGGTCGCCCAGGACGACGCGATCCGGCCGAGCTGCGGCGGCTGCGGGTTGAAGTCGATCAGCCCCTCATAAGCGATCATGGAACCGACCCGGGCGAACAGGTCCTGGCCGGGGTTCATGACCACCTTGGCGATCTTGGAACCGTGCTTGCTCATCCGCTCGAAGACGGGCGTCGGCCCGTAGTGGTCGATCAGGCTGCCCTGCACGGCCCGCTCCCTCCCGCCGGCGGGCGACCCGCCGGGCCCGCTCCCACGACCGTCGCCACGCTCAGACCTCGTAGGGCTGGACGACGACGAAATGACCGGCGAAGCCCATGAACTGCAGGGCCAGGGCCTCCCCGCTGCTGCCCGCGTAGATCTGCCGGGAGATCCGCACCTGCGTCGAAACGCTGACCCGCATGCCGGTGGTCCACGCGACCAGCGCGTTCATGTCCGCGAACGTCGGGCCCTGCACGGGCAGGGTCATCGGCGACCCCTTGGTCATGACGACCACCGAGCCCGGCCCGGAGACCTCGAAGTGGAACAGGCCGCCCCCGGGGATGCCGGCGCTTTCGATCCGGCGCACCTCGGTACGGACGGTGGCGTCCATCGCCAGCAGGTTCTTCGCGTTGATGCACAGCGACGAGCTGCCAAGCTCGACGATGTGCAGGTCCGCGGCGTCCTGGGCGAGGAAGACCTCGCCTGACCCCTTGCAGGTCATGAGCTTGAGGCTCTGGCCGGTCAGCTTGCCCTCGATGAGGCCGCGCAGCCCGCCGCCCTTGTAGTCGAACTCGACGTTGCCCTGGTAGGCGACCATCGACCCGCGCAGCGCCAGCGCGTCCGGGCCGAGGGTCACCTTGACCAGCTTGCCGTTCTGCTGGGTCCAGCGCCCGGCCGTCGGCACCTCCCGGTACGGGGCGAGGCTGTTCATCGCCCCCGGCGGGGTCGGCTGGACCTGCGACGGCAGCGGCTCGGGACCACCGAAGGCGCCCACCGGCGGCTGGGCGCCGGGCATGCCGCCGGGCACCGGCGCGCCGCCGAACCCGGGGCCGCCGGGGGGCGGCCCGCCGGCCGGGAACGGCTGACCCGGCACGGGCTGGCCGCCGTACCCTGGCGCGGGAGGCTGACCGCCGCCGTACGCCGGGGCGGGCTGCCCACCGCCATAGGCCGGGGCGGGCTGACCGCCGCCGTAGGCGGGAGCCGGCTGACCGCCGCCGTAGGCCGGCGCGGGCTGGCTCGGCGGGCCGGGCGGCGGGGTGGGCGCCTTGCGCTGATCGTGGCGGGGCGGGGCCGCCGGCGGGGCGGCGAAGCTCGGCGGCGCCGGTGCGGCGGGGGCGGGGGGCGGCTCCTCCTCGGCGACCTCGCCGCCGTAGGAGCGGATGAGCTCGGCGAGGCCGCCCTGGAAGCCCTGGCCGACCGCGGCGACGCGCCACACGCCCTTGCGGTAGATGTCGCCGATCATCACCGCGCGTTCGCTGGTGAAGTCCGCGCCGGTGAAGGAGTAGCGCAGCACCTCGGCGCCGCCGACGACGATGCGCAGGTAGCCCGACGTGATCGCCGCGGCGCTGCCCGCGCCGTCCAGCGCCGCGCAGAACGACAGCCGGCCGATCGAGGCGGGCACCCGGTCGAGGCTGACCCGGAACGCCTGGCTGTCCCCGGACTGCGGGCCGAGGAGCTCGACGGACTTCTCCGGCGAGGCGGGCTGGTTGAAGAAGACGAAGTACCGGTCGTCGGAGAGGCGGTCGTCGCCGTCCAGGCCGAAGCAGGAGACGTCCCACTCCCCCGGCGCGTCGATCCGGATCCCGACGTACAGATCGGTGCTCTGGGTGACCGCCGAGAGCTGCGCCTTCTGCCCGCGGCTGAACTGGGTGACCAACGCGCTCCCTCCACTCGCCTGCCGCCGTCCCGGCGCCTGCCGGGGCGGCCGGCGGCCCGGCCCACCACCTGCGCCCGCATCCGCACGAATCGGACTGCGGGCAAGGTAGCAGCTACCCACCTGCCCAGCCGAACACGCCGGGCGCGCGGGCGCTGTCGCCCAGGGGACACCACGCGCGCGTCACCGTGGCAGGTCACCAGCGTGACACCTCCTCTCGCGTCCCGCGGGGAGGAGGGCGTTCACTGGGCGAATGCGCTACGTGGAGGGCTCCGTCACCACCAGTCCGAAGAGGATTTCGAAGATCGGCCTGGGCACCTGGCAGTTCGGGTCCGGACAGTGGGGCTACGGCAGCCGCTACGCCGACACCGACGCCGCGCTCATCGTCCGCCGGGCGCTCGAGCTCGGGATCACCCTGTTCGACTCGGCGGAGGTCTATGGCCTGGGACGCAGCGAGCGCATCCTCGGCGCCGCGCTGGCCGCGGTCCCCGGCGCGCTCGACCGGGCGTACGTGGCGACCAAGCTCCTACCGGTCGTGCCGGTGGGCCCGGTCGTCGAGCAGCGCGCGGTCGCCAGCGCGCATCGCCTCGGCGTGCGCCACCTCGACCTCTACCAGGTGCACCAGCCCAACCCGGCGATCCGGGACCGCTGGACGATGCGGGGCATGGCCGCACTGCGGTCCGTGGGCCTCGTCGGGGACGTCGGGGTCAGCAACTACTCGCTGGCCCGCTGGCAGGAGGCCGACGCGGCCNTCGGCGTGCCGGTGCTGTCCAACCAGGTGGAGTACAGCCTGGCCCGGCCGCGCCACGGCGCCGCGCTGCTGGACTTCGCCGCCCGCGAGTCCCGGATCGTCATCGCCTGGAGCCCGCTCGCTCAGGGGCTGCTGTCGGGCCGCTACGACGTGACCAACCGCCCGAGCGGCCGGGTCCGGGCCGCCAACACGCTGTTCGGAACCGAGAACCTCGCCCGAGCGACGCCCCTGCTCGACGTGCTGCGCGAGGTCGCCGCCGCGCACGGGGCGAGCCCCGCCCAGATCGCGCTGGCCTGGGCGATCCGCCATCCGCAGGTCGTGGCGATCCCGGGGGCGTCCGGCGTCGCCCAGGTGGAGAGCAACGCCGCGGCCGCCGACCTCGACCTCGCCGCGGACGAGTACGCCGCGCTCAGCGCCGCCGCCGACCGCTTCACTCCGGTCACGGGACCGGCGGCGTTCGTCGCGCTGGCCGCCGAGCGCCTGCGCCCCTGACCCACCGCGCCCGGCGTTGGCCTGGCCGGCATTGACCTGACCGGCGTTGGCCTGGCCGGCATTGACCTGACCGGCGTTGGCCTGGCCGGCATTGACCTGGCCGGCGTTGACCTGGCCGGCGTGACCTAGCCGGCGTGACCTAGCCGGCGTTGACGGAGCCGTCGGGGGCGTAGACGTCGTCGGAGGAGATGATGTGGAACGGCGGGCAGACGCCCGTCGAATGGTGGGCGGCGGCCTCCAGCGCGAGCTGCACACGCTGTTCCGCGTCGAGGCCGCGGGTGCTGTGCAGGGAGCCGCAGGCGTACTCGTCGCCGCTGCCGACGGCGTAGTAGTCGTCGACGCTGCGACCGATCTGGTAGTCCGAGTCGATGCGGTAGAGGTGCCCGCGGATCCCGACGAGGAACAGCCCGCCGCTCTCGTTGCCGGAGTCGTTGCGCGCGAACCCACCCTCGCGCAGGCAGTCGCGGACGACCGCGATGAAGTCGGTCGCCATGAACCGGTCAAGGTCCCAGTCCTGAGGCACGGGCGGGACGAGGCTGTAGCGGAGCAGCTGGCCCATCCGGAACGAGTCGGTGAAGCCCATGATGAACTCACCGTTGCGGAACACCTTGGTGTCCGCGCGCACGGTGATGGACCAGCCGGCTACACCGNCACTGTCCCCACCGATCACGACCCGGCCGTCCTGCTGAACCCCGACGATGCAGGTCACGAAGCGGAATGGTACCGGTTCGCCCCGCCGGCGGATGCCCCACCCCGTCGGCGTCCTCCACCTTCGTCACGGACTGTCCCGAGCGTCCTGACCGATGTCACCTTGCCGACCTGCGACTGTTTCCCTCGATCGGGCTGTCGTAGAGATGTGAGAGCGTGTCCGGCGGTCGCACCAGCACGCGGCGGCGGTCGCGCCAGCACGCCGCGGCGGGCAGGCACGGCCCGACGACGGCGCCGGGATCATCGACGAAGGGGACGGACGCACGATGGGGACGAACGCACGATGGGGATGAAGCGGTTCATGTCGCGGCTCGGCGTGGGGGCCGCCGAGGTCGAGACCGTGCTGGACCGTCCGGAGACGCTGCCGGGTCAGGTCGTGACCGGCACGACGACGATCACCGGCGGCAAGGTCGACCAGGAGGTCGAGAAGGTCCTCGTCGCGTTGGAGGCGACGGTCGAGGTCGAGCGGGACGACTCGACCTGGTACGAGCAGGTCACCTTCGGCACCCAGCAGGTCGGCGGGGGCTTCACCATCAACCCGGGCCAGCAGATCAGCGGCCGGTTCGAGCTGCCCGTGCCGTGGCAGACGCCGATCACCGACGTCGGCGGCTGGCACCTGCACGGCATGAAGATCGGCGTACGGACGAAGCTGGCGATCTCCGGCGCGGTCGACCCGGGCGACCTGGACCCGGTGAGCGTGCATCCCCTGCCGGTGCAGGAGGCGGTGCTGGCGGCGCTCGGCGACCTGGGTTTCCACTTCCGGTCCGCGGACGTCGAGAAGGGCCGGCTGCACGGCTCTGATCTGCCCTTCTACCAGGAGATCGAGCTCAAGCCTGCCGGCGAGTACGCCCGGCGGATCTCCGAGCTGGAGGTGACCTTCCTCGTCGACGGCGCCGGGATGGACGTCGTGCTCGAGGCCGACCGCCGCGGCGGGCTGCTGTCCTCCGGTCGCGACGAGCTCAGCCGCTTCCGCCTCGCCCACCACGACACCGACCGGCACGCGCTCGCCGGCCTGCTTCACCAGCAGCTCGAACACCTCGGCCGCCGCCGCGGCTGGTTCTGAGTCCCGCTGGCCGAACGAGGCCGTGCNCGCGGTAGTGGGGCCGGCCTCGCCGTCACCTCCGTCGATTGTCGCCTCGGCCGAAAGGGCCGTGACGGCACCGGCCTCTTCAGATGCCCTGCTGTCCGGAAGCCAGGACGGGCCACGGTAAATGACCGCGATGCCCCCGAAGCACGCCATCGCCCGCAGTCGAGAGCGGGCGTGGGTGCTGTCGATCCGACCCCAGCCGGTCTGGGAAGGTGACAGCATGGCATCGGGGGAAAAATGACATTGTTTGCGGACGGGTCGCGTCAGCGAGTGTTCATCAGTGTCGCGGGCCCGGACCGGCCGTGGGCGCGGTGGATTGCGCAACACCTGCGCCGTGCCGGGTACGAGGTCGAGTACGACGAGTGGACGTGGCAGGCGGGCACCAGTTTTCTCGCGCGCATGGACATGGCCCTGGCCAGAGCCGACCGCATCATCGCCGTGATAACTCCCGCGTACCTCGATCGGACCTCCTTCGGCCGGGAGGAACGCGAGGCCGCGCTGCAACTCGCGCACGAACGAGACGGCCTGCTGGTGCCGGTGATCGTCGCACCCACCGCATTGCCGCCACTCCTTGCCCGGTTGTCGAACATAGATCTGACCGGATTGAGCGAGGAAGAGGCCGCCGCCCGCCTACTCGATCGGCTCGCGGTCCGGGCGCCGCATCTGGACGAGCGGGTTCCCTGGCCCGGAGCGACGTCCACCGGATCCGCGCAGCGGCGGGCAGACCGTGCCCGGCAGATCCCGTTTCCCGGTTCGATACCGCCGATCTGGAATGTCCCGCCGAGACTCCCCACCTTCACCGACCGGGTCGAGGTCCTGCACCGGATCGAGGTGCTGTCTCGGCAGCCGGTCGGCCGATCGGGCCCCGGCGGCAGCCCGGCCATCACCGTGCTGCGCGGCCTCGGCGGCGTCGGCAAGACCCAGGTGGCAGTCGAGTACGCCTGGCGCCACGCATCCGAGTACACCCTGGTCTGGTGGGTCAACGCCACCCAGTCGGCGCTGATCACGGAGAAGATCGCCGCCCTCTCGAGCCGACTCGACCTTCCGGAGAGCGGTATTCTCGCAAAGGATGCCCAGGCCGTCCTCGCGATGCTGGCGCGCCGCCCCCGCTGGTTGCTGGTTTACGACAACGTCGAAAATCCCCGCGACCTGCGCCCATGGCTGCCCGGGGGAGCCGGTGACATCCTGATCACCTCCCGCAGCCCGAGCTGGGGGGACATGGCGACGAGAATCGACGTCGATGTTCTGCCGCGAACCGACTCCATCACCCTGCTGCGAAGCAGGAACGCGGGCAGCGACGTGAGTTCGGCCGCGGATCTGGCCCGTGAACTCGGTGACCTGCCACTGGCCCTCGAACAGGCCTCGGCCTACATCGAGCGGACGGAGATGGGGCTGTCCACCTATCTGAACAAGTTCCGGTCCCGCCGGGAGCGGATGCTGCGTAAAGGCGAGGACCTGGCCTACGGCGGGAATCTGCACACCGCCTGGTCGCTGTCCCTGGAACGCCTGGAGGCGACCGCACCTGCCGCCGTGCAGTTGTTGCAGATCGTCTCGGTCCTCGCCCCGGATCTGATCCCGTTGACGTTGTTCGAGGAGGCCTCGGCCATCCTGCCGGAACCGCTGCGTTCCCGAGTCAGCGGTGAGGATCCCGGGGAGGATCTGGACGACATCATCGCCGCGATCGCCGGCTACTCGCTACTGCGCCGGGAAGAGGGTTTCATCCGGGTCCACCGCCTGGTGCAGGCGGTGATCTGGGGGAGCATGAGCGTCGAGGACCGCCAGGCGTCGTTCACGACGGCCGCCGAACTCCTCCTGGCCGCCCAGCCGAGTGATCCCAGTAATCCCACGACCTGGCCGACCTGGGCCGTCCTCGGCCCCCACCTGCTGCACCTCACCACCCACCCGGCGGGCACGGACTCCCATCCACTGCGCGACCTGCTGGACAGGTTCTGCCGCTACCTCCACGCCCGCGGCGACTACGCCGGCGCGCTCCGACTCGCGCTCGCCTTTCACCGACTGCGCCGGTCAACCCTCGGAGCCGACCACCCCGACAGCCTGAGCTCGGCGAACAACATCGCCGCGGCCCTGCGGGGCCTGGGCCGCTACGACGACGCTCGGGCGATGGACCAGGACGTCTACACGCTGCGCCGGCGCACCCTCGGAGCCGACCACCCCGACACCCTCACCTCCGCCAACAACCTCGCCGCCGATCTGTACGCCCTCGGCGACTACGACCGCGCCCGAGCCCTCAACGGGGAAACCCTCGAACGCCGCCGACGCACCCTCGGAGCCGACCACCCCGACACCCTCACCTCCGCCAACAACCTCGCCGTCGACCTGTACGCCCTCGGCCAGTTCGACCGCGCCCGGCTCCTGCACGAGGAGACGCTGCGCAGAATGCGCCCGGTGCTCGGCCCCGATCACCCGGACACCCTCGGGGCGGCCGGGAACCTGGCCGTGGACCTGTACGCCCTCGGCGACTACGACGGCGCCCGAGCGCTCAATGAGGAGACCCTCGACCGCCGCCGCCGCACCCTGGGCGCCGGACATCCCGACACCCTCACCTCCGCCATCAACCTCGCCGACGACCTGTACGCCCTCGGCTTCCTCGAGGAGGCACGTACCCTGCACGCCGAGGCGCTGCAGCGGATGCGAGACATTCTTGGCGCGGATCACCCCGACATCCGCGCATCGGAAAGCCGCCTGGCGGTCGGTCCCGCTGTCCTCGGCGCAAGCCGTCCGGCCGCCGAACCACAGCCCGACGAACTTCAGCCCGACGAGCACGCACCCCATGGGCCGATATCCGGCGCGGCACCCCCGGACAGCACCCGACCGGACCCGACCGATGAGCCACCGGCCATCGCGCGGTAGGACCGCCCACCGCGGGCTGCGCAGCGGCGTTACCCGCGCAGCGCCCGTGGGACCTGTTCGTCGTCGGGGACACCGGGCACGAACGTGTAGCGGGATGCCTGCTGGAACTCCTCAAGCGCCTGCCGGGACAGCTCGTGGGAGGCGAGGGCGGTGAGCAGCCCGACCGGCACGCTTACCTCATCGGCGCCGTCCAGCAGGGCGGCCTCCGCCTGCCGCACGGATTTCACGCTGGCCGCCAGGATGCGTGACCTCTTCCGGTCCGGCACGGGACGCACGAGAATCGAGGCCAGTTCCGTCACCAGACGATCGTGCCCGAGCAGCCGGGCCGCCCGGTCGACGTAGGGAATCACCCAGTCGGCACCCACCGAGCCGGCGAGCGCCGCCTGCGATCCTCCGTACACCCCCGTCATGGCGACCCGGACCCCTCGACCGACAAGTTCAACGGCCATGGAAAAGTACTCCGAGACCGCAGGAATCTTGATCACGGTGTGGTCCGGATTCTGCTCGAAGGCGGCCCATGCCTCGCCGAGGGCGGCGTTTGGACTCACGCTGCACGGCTGATAGAAGAACATGCCACCCGGCAGGAGCGCACGCAACGCGCCGAGATGGCGCAGGGGGTCGTCGGCGGCACCCGCCCTGGCCATCAGGGTGGGGTTCACCGTTACTCCGCGCACATATCCGAGCGACGCGGCGAGGGCCACCTCATCGGATGCTGCCGAATCCAGGTACATGCTGATCGCCTTCACTTGTGGGCCGGTCGGCGGACAGCCGGTATCCTCGCATCTCGATTTCCCGCTGCCACGGACCCCCTTACGCCTGGATCTCCTTGGCGTAAGGAGCGGACAGCCCCGACCCGGTCCGCGTGACGGCGAGGGAGGCGGCCGACACCGNGGAACGGATGGCCGCCGCCGGGGGGACTCCGTGGGCCAGACCGGCGGCGAGATAGCCACAGAAGACATCCCCCGCGCCGACCGTGTCCACCGCGTTCACCACCGGGGCTGGTTCCCGCAACGAGAGGGCGACACCGTCGTCCCCCACAAGCCGGCCGATCACTCCACGCTCTCCCCACGTGACAACGACGTTCATGCGGGGAAACCGGGAGGCAAGATCGTCCAGCCGCTCCGCCATCACCTCCCCTTCCGCGTACAGGCACACCTCGACCTCGTTCGGCACGAAGTAGTCGACGAGAGAAAGCAGGTCCGCTGGGAGTGCGGCAGCGGGCGCCGGATTGAGGATCACCTTCACCCCGGCCGACCTCGCGATCCGCGCAGCCTGCCACACGGCGTCGAGCGGGAGTTCGAGCTGGAGCAGCAGGACGTCCGCCGCGGTGATCGCCGACCGGGCGGCGGCCACGTCGGCCGCGGTCACCGACGCGTTCGCCCGCGGGACGATGATGATCGAGTTTTGGCCGCCCCGCTCGACGACCGGCAACCCGACGCCGGTTCCGTCCTGCTCGGCGCCGTGCAGGTGCGTGGTATCGATCTCCTCCTCGGCCAGTGCCTGACGGAAGATGCTGCCGAACTGATCGGCGCCGACCCGGCCGACCAGGCTCGTCCGCGAGCCGGCGCGAGCGGCGGCGACCGCCTGGTTGAAGCCCTTTCCCCCGGGAGTCATCGTGAAGTCGTCGCCGACGAGCGTCTCGCCGGGAAGCGGCCGGCGGGTGGCGTAGGTGATCAGATCCATCATCAGACTGCCGACGACGCACACCGTGTCAGTCACGCGGGCCTGGCTCCTCTCGCTCGCACCCTGACCCTCACCCGAGGTCCGCGCCTCGGTTCTTCACCGAACTCTCCCGTATGCGCAGCTCCGTGTTGAGCACGACCGTCCTCCCGGTGGCCGCCGAACCCGCCAACCGACTGAGAAGCAGATCTGCGGCGGATCGCCCGATGTCGTCAAAGGGCTGTTCGATCGTGGTGATGGGCGGATCCTGCATCCCGTTCCAGGGGAACTCGTCGAACGCCACGAGTCCCATGTCTCGCGGAACCGAGCAGCGGGCCTCCCGGAGCGCTTCGAGGGCCCCCACCGCCATCAGGTTGTTGGAGACCAGAACCGCCTCGGGGCGCGGTCGTGTACGCAGCAGGCGGCTCATCGCGTCGTATCCGCCCTGCCGCTTGTAGTCGGCGAACACCGCCAGCTCGGCACGCGGTTCGATACCGTGCAACCGCAAGGCACGTTCGTAGCCCTCCCGGCGCTCGCGTGCCGTCGTCGTGCGCAGCGGACCGCCGATGAGGGCGATACGCGAGAACCCCTCACTGATCAGGTGTTCCGTGCCGCTGCACGCACCGGCGGCATTGTCCACCAGAACACCGTCCACCTGGTTACGCAGGGCGCGCCGGTCGACCGTCACCACGGGCGTCCCATGGTCGAGCAGCCGCCCGAGATCGGTCTCCTCCTCGGAGGTCGGCGCGACGATGACACCCGCCACCTCCCCGAGCACGGCAAGATCGAGATAGGCGTTCTCTCGGTCCAGATCCTCATCGGCGTTGCACAGGAGAATCGAATATCCATCGCGGGCCGCAGCGGCCTCGACGCCCCGAAGAACCCCGGAGAAGAAGGGATTTTCAGTATCACTGAAGATTGCTGCCCAAACCTTCGCGAGCGGGCGGGGAACCGCCATTCCACCATCGCTCCGAGAAATCGACGAGGACGGGATCTCCGGATTCCGAGAGCGGGCCGCGAAACGACCGATTCCACCGCCGTTCAGAACCCGGGTGAAGGTGTTCGTCGACACGGTCGGCCGGCCACCACCACGGCCGGCCAGCCGCATACCGTCGGCATCGCTCACGAATTTGACGACACGTCCACCCATGACGCCTGCTTTACTCAGGGGATCCGTTACGACAGGATAGACGCGGAAGGGCGGACAGGCTCCATCGACTTCCCCTGCACCTTCGCCTCCGCTACCCGATGACCGATTTCTACCGATTTCACTTTCNCCCCTCCGGGCGGCCTCCCGCCGGTCCCCCTCGGCTGCCCGGCGCGGGTCAGGGCAGCGTGGCGGCGTACCGCATCGTGTCGCGGGTGAGAGCCCGCAGCCGCGCGAGAGCCATCGGCCTGGGGACACCCGGCTGCCAGGCGTTGACACTGAACCAACCCTGGCTGCTCTGTAGCGACGGAATCAGGGAGATCATTTCCACCCCGACCGGCGGCTCCGGCAACCGGAACACCAACCAGTCCGTACCCAGCGCCACAACAGTCGCGATCCCGTTCGCCGCGATCACGGTCACATCCGTCGGCAGACATCGGCTGTCATCCTCATCCTCGCGGGTGAGGCCACGACTCGAAGGGCTTGCCAGGTGTGGCAGTTCCCTTCGCCGAGCTCACTCGCGCAGTCCTGTCGGCCGCCCGGCGAGGCACGCCATGCCGCGACCCGCGTAACGCCACGGCCCTCGTCCCCGCACATCCGGAGATAGCCGGCAGTTGCCCCATCTCCGGTGATACCAATAGTGGCCGGTGGGTCACGGTCGTGACGAGGCCGGGGCGAGAGCGGGGAGGATGCGGTGGACGTGGCAGGATTTGTCCGGCGCGGCAAGGCGGCGGCGCGGGCGACGGTGCAGGCGGGAAACCGGCAGACGCACCCGGTGCGGTGGGGGAATCTGCGCCGGACCAGCCCGTTCTCCGCCTGGTACGGCAGCGAGCGGGGACGACCGGTCGACCGGCATTACATCGACGGTTTCATGGCCGCCCACTGCGCGGACTACACCGGTAACCGGGTGATGGAGGTGAAGAACCCCCACTACAGTGACCTGTACGGGGCGCCGACCGAGCTGACGATCGTCGACATCGACGCGAACAATCCGGACCTCACCCTGCACGCGGACCTGAACAAGGTGGGGAGCCTCCCCCCGGGGGCCTACGACTGCGCGATCGTCACCCAGGTCCTTCAGTATGTCGACCCTCAGGCAGCGCTGGCGAACCTCTGGCAGTCCCTCGCCCCGGGCGGCGTCCTGCTGCTCACCGTCCCCGCCCTCGCCCGGCTCGACCCCCATGACCGGGACGCGGATCTGTACCGCTGGACTCCCGCGGGGCTGCGCACCGAACTCACCACCGCCGGCCTGCCCAGCGATGACGTGCACGGCCACGGCAACGTCCTGGCCGCCGTCTGCGCGCTCCAGGGCCTGACCGTGGAGGACGTGACGGCCGCAGAGCTGGACGTGGTGGATCAGGACTTTCCCCTCACCGTGTCCGCGCGCGCGGTGAAACGAATCTGATCGCACCCGCCCCAGGGGCGAGTGCGACGAGGGCCACCGTGGCGTCGCCAGCCTGGACCCGCCACTCGTTTTTGGATTGTCACGGCAGTCTGTCGTCCACGCGATACGGGCGACCTCATTCCGACAGCCTCCAGGTAGATACCGGGTATGCCATACTGCGTATGTTGCCCCCAGAGGGGGGGACCATACCGAGTATGTAAATACCAGGTATGCCGTGCCCGACAGGTACCTGCCGCCAGGCACGTGCCGACGCAGGCGCAGGGAGGCGTGATGTCGATCCGACACGGGCTGCTGGCGTTGCTCGCCGAGCGCCCGATGTACGGCTACCAGCTCAGGGCGGAATTCGAGACACGCACGGGCTCGACCTGGCCGCTCAACATCGGGCAGGTCTACACCACGCTGCAGCGACTCGAACGTGACGGGCTCGTCGAGCCGGCGGACACCGCCGGGTACGCCGATGACCAGACAGCCGTCTACCAGCTCACCGAGACCGGCCGCGCCGAGACCGAAAAATGGTGGTCGGCGCCGGTCACCCGCCACGCTCCGGCCCGAGACGAGCTGGCCATCAAGCTCGCGCTCGCCGTCACGCTGCCCGGAGTCGACGTGCAGGCGGTCGTGCAGCGCCAGCGGACCGAGACGATGCGCGCGGTGCAGCAGTACACCAGGCTCAGTCGCCGGGCCGACGAGGCGAACGACACCGCCTGGCTGCTCGTGCTCGACAGCCTCGTGTTCGCCGCCGAGGCCGAGATCCGCTGGCTCGACCACGTCGAGGCCCGGCTCGAGCGGACGGCCCGCCGGGCCGCCCGCACCGACGCCAGCCCGAGCGGTGCTCCCCCGCCGGCCACACCGACCACGGCCCTGTCCTCGCCAGGCCACCCAGACGCAGCCACGACCGAAAAGAGCGGACGATGACCTCGATCGCGCCCCCTCGCATGCCGGAGCCCGCGCCCCCCGGCACCTCCCCGCCCGCCTCGGCCCCGATACTGCGCATGCGCGGCGTGACCCGGGTCCACGGCGGTGGCGTGACCCAGGTCGTCGCGCTGCGCGGGCTGGACCTCGTCGTCCACCCCGGGGAGCTGGTCGCCGTGATGGGCCCGTCCGGCTCGGGCAAGTCCACCCTGCTGACGTTGGCGGGCGGGCTCGACCTCGCGACGTCGGGCGACGTGTTCGTCGACGGGACGGCGCTGGGAGGACTGTCCGCCAGAGCGCTCGCGGCGCTGCGTCGACGCAGCCTCGGCTACGTCTTTCAGGATCTCAACCTCGTTCCGGCGCTGACCGCGGCCGAGAACGTCGCGCTCCCCCGGGAACTCGACGGCGTGGCCACGCGCACGGCACGCAGGGAGGCGGTGGCCGCCTTGGCCGACGTGGGCGTGGCCGATCTCGCCGACCGGTTTCCCGACCAGATGTCGGGCGGCCAGCAGCAGCGCGTCGCGATCGCCCGCGCGCTGGTGGGCCCCCGGCGGCTCGTGCTGGCGGACGAGCCGACCGGCGCGCTCGACTCGGCGACCAGCGGCGAGGTGATGCGGATGCTTCGTGCCCGCTGCGACGCCGGCGCCGCCGGCCTCCTCGTCACCCACGAGGCACGGCACGCCGGGTGGGCCGACCGGGTGGTGTTCCTGCGCGACGGAACGGTGGTCGACTCCACCGGCGAACCGTCGACCCCCGAGTCCCTGCTCGGCAGCACGTCGACCCACCCGCACGGAAGCCGATCCTCCGACCGCCCACCGTTCGTCCCCAGACGGACCAACCCCGGACCATCCAATCCCGGACCGTCCAGTCCCGGACCGTCCAGTCCCGGACGGCCCAGCCCCGGACGGCCCAGCCCCGGACGGCCCAGCCCCGGAGCGACCGACCCCGGACGGCCCGACGGGGACAGCGGGAGCGCAACGGACGGAGCCGACCGGTGACGAAGCTGGGATTCCCCGCCGGGCGGGCGGCCCTGCGGGTCGCCCGACGCGACGCGCTGCGTGCCAAGGGCCGCACGCTGCTGATCGCCGTGATGATCGGGTTGCCGGTCCTGCTGGTCTCCGCCGTCGACGTCATCGCCCGATCGGCAGACGACGGCCCTGCGCAGCGGGTCTGGCGCACGCTCGGCACGCACCCCGAGCTGCAGGCACGGTTCACCGGCTGGAACATCGGGCTCCCCATGGCGCAGAGCCCCGACGCCGAGACCGCCAGTCCGGTCGACCCCGACGCGAGCGGGCCGGCCCATCTGCCCGATGCCGAGCGGGCGCGGGCCGGCCTCGCCGCGGCGTTGCCGCCCGGGGACCGGCTCGCCACCGTGCACGACGCCCACGACGCGCGCCTGCGGATCGAGGACCCCCGCGCCCACGACGGCAGCCGCTTCGTTCGCGCGGACCTGCACGAGGCCGCCTGGACCGACCCCCGCCTCGCCGGCCTGGTCACCCTCACCTCGGGCCGACTGCCGGCAAAGGATGGCGAAGTGACCGTGACGGCCTCGTTCGCCAGGCACCTCGGCGTCGGGGTCGGCGACACCATGCAGCTGGAGCTTCCGGGCCGTGCGGCCGCCGACTCCACCGCACCCACCGGTGCCGTCTCTCCCGCCGGCGGTGAGGGGCGCCTGCGCCTGGTGGACGTGGTGGGAGTCGCCTGCCTCCACGAGGACCGCAACACCAGGGCGGTGCTCGGCACGCCGGGCCTGCTGCCGGCCACCGACACCCCGGGCTACGGCAACGACACGCTGTATGCGGTGGGTCCGAGCCCTGTCACCTGGAACGATGTGCTGCGCCTGAATCGGCTCGGTGCGGTCGTGGTGAGCCGGGCGGTGTTCGCCGATCCGCCCCCCGCGAGCGACGTGCCCGCGGTGCCGAACAGTTCCGGCACCTTCGCCGCTGCCGACGCGGCGGTCGCCGCCACGGCCGTCGGCCTGGTGTTGCTCGAGGTCGCGCTGCTGGCGGGGCCGGCGTTCGCGGTCGGCGCTCGGCGCACCATCCGCAATCTCGCGCTGGTCTCCGCCAGCGGCGGCAACCGCCGGCAGATCGCCGCCATCGTGCTCGCGGGCGGACTCGTGGTCGGTTTCGGGGCCTCGGTGGCCGCCGCCGGGCTCGGCGCCGGCGTCGGCGCGGCGGCGCTGCCCGTCCTCGAGCACTACGAACACGGCGACTTCGCGCACACCGACGTCCGGCTGCTCGACCTGTCACTGATCGTTCTCGTCGGGACGCTCACCGCCGTTGCGGCGGCCGTCGTGCCGGCCTGGCAGGCCAGCAGGGTCGACGTCGTCGCGGCGTTGGCCAGTCGACGAGGTCCGCTCGTCACCCCGAGGCGAGTTCCGGTACTCGGCGTGGTCGCGGTCGCGGTGGGGGTCGGTCTGGCGGCGCTCGGCGCGGCCACCGCCGAACCACTGCCGCTGCTCGCCGGTACCGCGGTCGTGACACTCGGCCTGATCGCGACCGCGGGATCGATCGTCGAGCTCCTCGCCAGGGCCGCCCGGCGGCTGCCGGTCGCCGCCCGGATGGCCCTGCGGGACGCGGCTCGCCAGCGTGGTCGCACCGCCCCCGCCGTCGGGGCGGTGATGGCCGCGGTCACCGGATCGGTGGCGATCTCGCTCTACGTCGCCGCGCTCGACCACCACGACCACCTCACCTACCGGCCGTCGGCCGCCCCGGGGGGCGTGGTGCTCGACCTGACGCGGTGGGGGCCGAACGGGCCGGAACAGCCGCATCCGGCGGCGCAGGTGGAGGCGTTGCTGCGCGCGAACCTGCCCGTGGACAGGGTCGCGCCGATCTACACCATCGGCAGTGCCGCAGACAGTTCGTCCTACGCCTACCCCGACCCTCGCAGCGACCTCTCCTGCGACGGGACGTACGGCCCCAGCCTGGCCCCGTGGGACGCGTCGGTCGACGAACGGTGCGGCGAACGGGGGCTCATCCAGGTCCACAACGGCGTCGCGGTGGACGACGGCACCGCGCTGGACGTCGCCAGCAACGGCGGCTACCCCGATGCCCGGGCCGTCGTGGCAGCCGGCGTCGTCGCCGTGACGAACCCCCAGTACCTCCGGGCGGACGGGACCGTCGTCGTGAAGGTCAGTCCGCCGTACGATCCCGGGCAGTCCGCTGTCGGGACGAGCGAACGGACGCTCGTCCTGCCCGCCAGGCTCGTCAGGCGCGCCGGCGGTACCCCGATCGACATGATCGTCGTGCCCCCGGCGCTGGTACGGGCGCGGGGGTACTCGGTCATTCCCGACGCGGTGATGGCCAGCACGACCCGGGTGCCCACGGCGGCCGAGGCCGAGCGGGCGGACTCAGCACTGGCGGACGCCGGAATCGACGGCGGCCTCGTCGTCGAACGTGGCTACCAGAGCGACTACGACATCGGGTTGGTGGCACTGGCGGTCGCGGCCGCCGTTGTCACCCTCGGCGCCACCGGCATCGCCGTCGGACTCGCCGCGGCAGATGGTCGCGCCGACCTGGCGACGCTCGCCGCCGTGGGGGCGAGCCCGGGCGTACGCCGCCGGCTGGCCGCCAGCCAGGCCGCGGTGATCGCCGGCACCGGGGTGGTGCTGGGGGTCGTGGCCGGCGGGGTGCCCGGCCTCGCGTTGATCTGGATGGAACGCCACGGTTCCGGGACGTTCGACCAGACCTGGGAGTTCATCCCACCCTGGCTGAGCCTGACCAGCATCGTCGTGCTCGTGCCGCTCGTGGCCGTGGCGTGCGGCTGGCTGTTCACCAGGTCCCGGCTGCCCACCCTCCGCCGCGTCACGCTCTAACCCCTCGGCCTGGTCTTTCCGCAGTGCTCCCATGGCTGGAGAGACGCCCGTGTGATCCCAGCAACAAAGGGCTCGAGGTTGATAGTCGAAGATCGCGTGCTCACCCGGACGAGAAGGCGGCTATCTGGCCTTATGAACGTCGGGCTCCGGGTCGGTCTGGAGGAAGCAGCCGAGACTGGGGTCGTAGAGACGGACACCCATCAGGGTGAGGCCGGACAGGGTGTCCCGGGAACGTTCCTTCGCGCCAAGCCAGCCGTACCGCGGATACGCCGAACTCAGGAAGTAGGGGCTGCCGAACTCGGTGGACTCCGCATAGCTCGCCGGCGAACCGGCCGAGGTCACGTCGTCGACGGTCGCGACCACATCACCGTGCAGGTTCGCCAACTGCAACGTCACCACACCACCATCGGTCTGGACCGCGGCCAGATCGCCGCCGATACCGCTGACGTTCCGCGACCAGGACGAACCGACCCCGATCCACGCCGGGCTGTCCCCCGACCCCGACGTGTAATGGTTCACCGACGTGGTCGACCCGTCCGACCACGACCGAACCCGCCGAGCCGGATCCAACGCATACGTCCTCGTCGACGAACCCACGGTCTCGCTCGCCACCAGATCGTTCACGAAGTACCCGAGACTCGCCGACGACCCGGCCGGCGGGTACGGGTCCGTCGTCGTCCGACCGAACAGATCATAGGTATACCCGCTGTTCGTGAGCCGATCAGCCTGGTCATAGCCGAAAGAATAACCGCTGGGCGATGTTGACGTCGAGCAGGTACCCGCATCACTACCCCCACCATCGGGGTAGCTCGTCAACGACAACCGATTCGAATCCGCGTCATACCCATACGACCGCGTCGTGCACGACGCCGGACCGCCATAACTCACCGTATCCGCCACCGACGTCAACCGGCCCGACAAGTCATAACCCAACGACTTCGTCGATGCCGGCGTCGCGTCCAACCGGATCTGGCCGTAAATCGAGTTGGCCTGGGCGAATGCCAGCCACGGAGTGCCATCCTTGGTGTAGTTCAGCGCGGTCGGCTCACCGTTGTCGTCATACCGCGTCGCCGCGACCAGGCCGTTCGGATACGTCTGCGACGTCAGCTTCCCATCGGCGTTGTAACCCGCGGTGAACGTCGACGGCGCGCTGCCGGCGCCGACATCGAGACTCGTCAGCAGGCCACGGTGCTCCCCCGAACCACCGTCGTAGGTGTAGGTGTACGTGCCCTTGCCGTCGTTCACCGTCGCGACCCGGCCGTCGATGTCGTAGGTGGTCGCCGCGGTGTTGCCGTCGGCGTCGGTCTGCGAGGTCACCTGGCCCCACGAGTCGTAGCCGGTGGTAAGCGTGACGCTGTCCGCCGTGGTCGTCGTCGGCAGACCCGTCGACGCGTCGAAGGCGTAGGTGGCCGTCGGGATCGTGCTCCCGCCATCGGCCGCCGGGCTCGCCGCCACGGCCTCGGAGGTCTTCCGGCCGGCGCTGTCGTAGGTGTAGGTCGTGGTCCGGGTCGTCGAGTTGACCGTCTCGACGTTGGTCAGCACCTCGTTCAGGTCGTTGTACGTGTATGCCGACACCGGCAGTGGATTCCCCGACGACGGCTGCGCCGCCGGACCCTCCGTGCACGCCAGGCCGGTCCAGGAGGCGTTGACGCAGCTTCCCGACCCGGTCGCGGTGAAGTACGAGGTCAGCGTCGTGTAGGCGTCGCCACCGGAGCTGCTCGCCTTCGGCTGGCGGGACTCTACGACGTTGCCGGCCGCGTTGTAGTAGGTCGTGCGGACGATGTCCGGGGTGGAGCCGCCGCCCATCCAGGTCGTCACCGTCGTCGGCTTGCGCAGGTTCCACCCGGATGTTGCCGCGTCCGCGCCGCTCTTCGCCTCGTAGCCGTTGACGGTCTTGCGCGGGTCGGCGTCGCTGCCGTCGGCCAGGCGAATCGTCGTGGTCACCGTCGTCGCCAGCCGGTAGGGGGTCGGCGACGACGGGGCGCCCTGGTCGTAGTCGGTGTGGACGTGCTCGCGACCCGAGTAGCGGGCGCCGCCGTTGTCCACGATCTGATGCGTCGGGCCGTACGTGTCGGCCACCGACACCCCGTCCGCGGTGTACGCGGTCTGCTCGTCGAGCCGCTGGGAACGGGCCGCGGAGCTGGTCAGTGCCGCCACGGTCGGGTCGGTGTCCGCGGTCGGGGTCAGTGCCTGGTTGCGGTTCTCCGCGGACAGCGTGCGGATGGTGTTGCCCTTGGTGTCGTGTTCGGTGGTGGTGATCTGCCAGGCGCCGTTGCCGTAGGAGGCGCTGTTGACCTGCCGGCCGTCGCTGTTCAGGTAGGTCAGGTCGGCGTACGGCCAGTCCTGTGGCGACGGCGGTGACGGCGGCACATGATCGGCGGTGAACACGCCGGCGCCGTAGAGCGGCAGGTCCTGCTGCGCCCAGGCGGCGACCGCCCCGGCCGACAGGTCGATCGGGGCGGTGCCGCCGGTGACCGCGATGTCGTAGGCGACCGTCTGCGTCGCCGTCGACCCGCCGGGGGTCGGGCGGGACACCGTCGAGATCCGCCCGGAACTGTCGTAGGCCAGCGTCCAGGTGGCCTGGCCGGGCGGGGTGATCTGGGCGAGCCGGCCGGCCGTGTCGTAGCTGTAGGTGGTGGTCAGGTTGGTGCGGGGGTCCTTCGCCGAGCGCAGCCGGCCGGCGGAGTCGTAGGCGTAGGCGGCCACGTTGACCGGCGCGGCGCCGTTGAGCGCCATGGCGATCCCGCTGACCCGGCCGGTGTAGCTGCCCCAGGTCGCGGGGTCCGTGCCGGTACCGGTCGCCGTCGTCGACGTCGCGTACGTCAGGGTCAGCGCGCGGCAGCCGGCGCCGAGCGTCGTGCACGACACCCCGGCGGGGACGGGGGCGAGGATGCGGGTGACCCGGCCCGCGGAGTCGGTGGTGTAGGTCGACGTGGTGTTCGAGCCGGGCTCGATGACCTGACTGGCATGCCAGGTCGTCACACCCCCGACGACCTGAGCGGTGAAGACGGTCTTCGTGCCGTCGACGTCGGTGTGGGTGAACTGGGTCGCGGAGTCCTTGGTCAGGGTGCTGCCGTCGACGGCGTCGTCGCCGACGCCGGTGTAGGCGTACGGATAGCCGCCGGTACCGGCGCGGGTGTAGACGTCCTGGACGCCGGTGTCGTCGGTGAAGGTGACATAGCCACCGGAATCGGTGCTGTCCGCCAGCGTCTCGTCCGCGGCACCGGCATCAGGGCCGGGCATGCTCGCCGTCCACCCCGGCCCGAAGATCGTGTTCGACGCACCCGCGGGCAGCACCTCGAACATCGACCACGAGTTCGTCGCCGTGGACGGTGCGGTGGTGGTGATGGTCAGCGCCTGACCGGGAGCGGAGGACGCCGCCGTCTTGTACAGCGCCGCACCGGTCAGGTCCGACTGGTGGTAGCTGCCCTGCAGCGTCACCCCGGAACCGGGGGTCGGGACCGCCGCGGCGTTCCAGTCGGCGACCGCGGCGAAGGCCATCGACCCGGCCGCGGTCGACGTCACCGACTGGTTGAACACCCCTGCGGTCGTGTCGTCGGGCGGGCCGATGTTCGTCGCGCCGATCGGCGTCGCCAGGTTCGCGTTCATCACCACGAGGACCTGCAGGAACTTCGAGCAGGTATTCGTCGACGAGGTCAGGGTGACGGTGCGTGCGGCGGAGCTCGACGTCCGCGCCCACCAGGCGACCGCCTCGTCCTTGGTGCCGTTCGCCCCGGACCCGGCGACCCGGATCCAGGACAGCCCACCCGAGTCGGAGATCGCCGGGATGGTGCTGGCGCCGGATCCGGTCGAACCGGTGTCGGCGAGGGCGAGCAGCAGCGCGTTCGCCGGCGCCGTGAACGACGCGGTCACCGCGTTACCCGCCGACGTGCAGCCGTTGCCGTTCCAGCCGACCGCCGGCGGCGTCGACGGATCGACCGTGAGGGCGGCGCCGGCGGGGGCGTTCACGCCGAGGGTGGTGAAGGTGCGCCCGACGGTGATGTCGCCGGTGTAGCTCGGCATCGACGCGTCGGTGGCGGACACCGCGTAGTCGCCGGTCAGCAGGGCCACCGAGCCCGGCCCGACGGCGTGGGTGGCCTCGGCGTCGGCGAACGCGTGCCGGGTGTACTGGATCGTGTGCGCCGGCACGCAGGTCACCGTGTTCGCCGCGTCCCGGAAACAGGCCTGCACCTGCACCGGGCCGTCCGCGGCGCCCGCGGTGGTCATCGTGGCGGCGAGGTCCCAGGTCAGTCTGTCGAACAGGCCCGAGCCGTTGCGGGCCATCGGCCACGACGGATGCGTCGACGTGCCGGCGACGGTCACGGCGCCGGTCGGCACGTCCGTCCAGCCGGTGGCGGTGTTCGTGCCGAGCCGGTACTGGAACGTCACCTTGGTCTGCGCCGAGGGCGCCTGCCCCTCCAACGTCGCGTACCGCTGGACGCGGGCGCCGTCCGCCGGCTGCGCGAGCGCCCCCGCGCCCACCCCGAAGCCGTAGGAGACGACCGGCGACAGGTTGCCCGCCTTGTCCTTCGTCCGCACGNAGAAGGTGTGCAGGCCNGCGGNCGNGGTCAGCGACGGGGTCGTCGTGGCCGTCGTCTCCGTCGCCGGGGACGGCTGGTCGAGGCCGTAGAGGAACGACTGGGTGTCCCCGCCGGGCGATGTCCAGGTGAACGTGCCCGAGGTCGCCGACGCCCAGCCACCGGACGCCCACGCCGCCGAGCTCAGTCCGGTCGGGGCCGCGGGGGCGGTCGTGTCGACGGTGAACGGGATCCACGACGACCAGGCCTGCGAGTAGTCGACGCCGTCGTAGGCCCGGGCCCGCCACTCGTACGCCGTGCCGTTCGTCAGCAGGCCCGAGGGCACCGTCCAGTACGCTGGCGAGTTCGACGGGGTGTTCGCCACCGACCCACCGGTGATCTTCGTGGAGCCGTCCGAATTCCACACCTCGACGTCGACCCGCACCTGCCCGCCATCAGGATCACGCGAGGAACCCGACAGGGTCGGCGTGGTCGTGTTCGTCAGCACCATCGCCGG
>NZ_LJPA01000041.1:0-58681 GCF_001414035.1 Frankia sp. ACN1ag
CTGTTCCCGCTGCCTGCGCCCGACCGTGGCCCAGATGTCGCCGCTGGTCTCGGCGAACCGCTTGGCGACCAGCCGCAGCGTCTCACCCGAGACACCCAGCCGTGCCGCGATCACCTCGACAGGATCAACCTCGCCGGTCGAGGTGTCCAACGCGAGCAGCACCTGCGCCCGCCTGATCATCGAGGCCGGATGCACACCCGTGGTGGTGACCCGAACCAACGCTTCACGATCGGCCGCGGTCAAGGTGACCGGCCGCTTCTTCTGTGACGGCATGACTTGTCCTGACCGGCAGAGGGGACGAGGAAGATCTGCCAACACCAGCCTGCCACACCCCAGAACTAAACAGCGACGGTCTACTAGCATGAGCCCACCGACCCGGCGGCGAAACGGGTCACCCGCCACGCCCCGTCCTGGTGAAGCTTCACCTCGGCTGTGATCCGCCGGCGGCCCCCGGCCGATCCCGCGACCAGCTGCCCGTCATCCGGCTGCCCCGGAGCAGAGTGGTACTTCAGCCAGTTCGAGTCGTCCCCACAGTCCGTGAGCAGCACAGTCGTCGGAGCGGCAGGAGGATCAGCCGAGGTCGCCGCCGGGTGATTCACCGACTGGNCCCGGGAGACGACCTTGTTGAAATGATCGGCATACAGCGTGCCCGTGATCACTCGGAGCGCCGAGCCCGAGGCATAGCGGGGCAGCTCAGGAGCTTGCCAGTCCGAGGTGTGGCTGGCGGCAGCGGTCGCACGCCACATCCCCAGGTACGCATCCACCGCCTCGCCGCGAGCAAGATCCGCAGGCGACGTTGGTGACGGCGTGCTCGCCNTCTGCGTGGGCGAACGGACAGCGCCGCTGGTGGCAGCCGGACCGGGCATCGAACCCTCATCCGAGCTGCAAGAGACGAGTGCCAAGGCGACCGCTACAAGCAGCAGTCCGCTGGCCAGCCCTCCGGGCCGCCCGCTACCGGCTGGTCTGCACCGAGGAGCCACCGCTTCACCTCGCACCACTCAGCGCTCGTCCGTCACGATCCCACTGCGGGCCGTACCTCCAGCCTGCCCCACCAGATCGGCCCAGACCCGTACCAACTTCACAGTCGGAACGGCCGTCCAGTGCGATTTGACTCGCTCCTACCAGGACATTTCTAGTCATTAAGAATTAGATACCTTCTTCATAAGGACTATTTACTGCTGGGCTAGAGCGTGAGTGAGCGTCCGCCCTTCTTCGATAGTTAGCCCTCGAAGCGGCCCGGCGAGAGCTCGCACCGTGATCTCGCCACGGTGGTATCCCGCTCCTGTGGACCCGGCGTCGAACGGTCAGGGGACTTTGATCATGGTGGGCTCAGCGTCGCTGTGGGAGAGCCGCGGCGAGATCAGGGATGCCGGCGACGAGCAGGCGGTGCATCGCCGAGCCGGGAAGACGGTTGAGTGGCTGCATGGGCTCGGCGAAGTATTCGGCGTCGTCGAAGACAGGTTCCCCGCCCGGGCGGCGGGCGAACTGGACGCGGCCGTAGTCGATGCCGTCCTCGGCGTCGTAACTCATCCAGCTGATTGTCTCAGTTTCCCCCAGCTGCAAGGGGGCGGTATGCAGGGGCCGGGCCTGGATGGTGTCCCCGTCGTCGTACCAGACCTGGGCGACCGCGAAGACCCATCGGTGGGTGGCGTTGGCCTGGGCTTGGGCGGCGGCGCGGATCTCGAACTCCAGGCTCGTCGCCCAGCTGATCAGATAGTCGTAGTCGCTAAGGATCAGCGTCCGCTCGCCGTGCAGGCCCACGATGGCCGGATAGTCACCCGCGAGGATGGCCCGCTGCACGCGGGAGGTGATGCCCTCGACCAGGTCCGCGGTTTCGCTGTTCATAGTCCAGCCCTTCCTTCCAGGTTTCCTCGGCGAGCCCGATGGCTGGCCAGCGTGGCCGGAGTTGGCCTTTCACTTCTGGTACGGCGAGGGCGCCGGCCCGACCGTCCGCCGCCGACGCAGCGACCACCCCGGCCCTGGGACGGCGGAGGTGATGCGGTGCCGGTTCTTTGCCTTCGCCCTGATACGGCGCCTGCGGCAGGCGAAGCGTCCGGCTACCGCCCAGAGCGCGGGCCGGACTCGCACCATCGGATGGCAGGGCGCAGAAACGCGACATGCACCCCGTGCCGAGGTCGAGCGGGACGCTGCCATGGCTGCTGTCCGCCCGCTACCTCTCATGCGTCAGGTAGGCCGGCCCGGCGTCCGTGGCTGCGCAGGAACTCTTGCGACTCCGGCTGTGGTAGCCGAGCCAGACGAGGCAGCAGATGTTTCTCTCGCCTTCGTCCCTGATTCGGCGGCTACGACGTCCGGACTGTCCACCGCCGGGCGCGCCGGTTGGGCGGAACTCGTCCGGGTGCGCCCGTCGACGGTCCGGACGCCGCTGCTCGAGCATCGCCGCCCGCAGGGGCGGTAGCCGTCATCCGACCGCGGCCAGCACGTCGGCCCCGGCCGACTCCGCCGGGCCGAGATCGACAATGGCGACGCCGTCCGGTCCGACGGCCTCCGTCGGACCGGATCCCGGGGATCGCCGGCCTGTTCAAGTTGGCCCGCGACGGCCAGTAAGGCGGGCACAGCAAAGACCCCGGCATGGCGACCCATGCCGGGTGTTTTCTGGCGTGACGATCTTGCGATGAAGTCTTCATTCAACTTTCATGGGATCATGCCGCCTCCGCTACGCAAGATCGAGCCGTCACGTCTGGCTGCCCGGCGAGTCGAGCTGGGGCTGACCCGTGCCGCGTTAGCGGACCGGGTCGGGGTGTCAGCCCGGATGATTTTTTTCTATGAGGAGGGCCGGCATAGCCCGACACCGGCGCGCATCGAGCGGTTGGCATCGGCACTGGGGTGCGGTGTGGATGCGCTGACGGGCTCGGAGCGGGGGCGGGAGACGTTGGTGGATCTGCGGTACGCAGCCGGGCTGACCTTGGAGCGCCTGGCTGAGCTCCTCTGTGCTGCTCCGGCCGGCCGCGAGCTGTGCGTGTCCGCTGCCAAGCTCTCAGCGCTGGAGACCGGTCGCCCGGTGCGGGGGCGTCGCTGGCGGGACCCCGATGCAACGGGTCAGCTCCTTGGGCCGTTGGCCAAGGCGTATGGAGTGCCTGTGCGGATGGCGTTGGACGCATGGATGCGAACGCGGGTTGACGAGCCTGCGCCCCTGCTGGGCACTGGCCGGGATCGGGCTCCGTCGCAGGCGGCGCTGGCCGCGTGGGAGTCGCTGAACGAGCGCCAGCAGATCTATCTGGGGGAGATCATGCGGGACGACCGCATGACGGAGGCCGAGATGTGGATGCGGCGGGTCCAGCGGCTGCCTGTGCCGCGCCCCGCCGAGTGGCGCAAGCTGCCGTTGGCGTTGAAGGCCGCGCCGGCGGTGGTCGGCTACACCCGCCTGCAAGAACGTCTTCGCATGCGGGATGTGCACGACCCCGGAGCGGGTCCGACCGTGCATGCACTCCAGCGACGCGGGCTCCTGGTCGTCACAGAAGATCGGATCGAGCATCCGACTGCCGGCGAGGTCGACCGGGTACTCGTCGAAATCACTCGACGAGGCCGCGCGGCGGCGCGCGCGGGTCTCGGCGAGCCGCGCGAGCCCGACCCTGCGGCGCATCTGCTGTCGGAATGGCTGTGGGGGGTTTTGGCTCGGGTGGCCGCCGCTGGGCCGGCCGGCCTGGACGATGACGCGCTGGCGGGCAGGTCGCTGTTCTTCATCGGGGTGGGCTACCAGGGCAGGACCGGGGGTCGGCCGAGCCGCGGCTTCGTGGACTCGGTTCCTGTGATGGCGCCCGGCGGTACGCACGTCGCCGAGTACCGCTGGCGGCTGACCGAGCTGGGACGACGGCACGTGCAGGAGTACCTCGACATCTACCAGCAGATGTACCCGCACGTGCCTGTCTCGGGTCTCGACTGGCTTGCCGGCAACCGGCCTTAAAGGTTCGTGCCGTCGAACGCCGGCATTCTTGTCGGAGGTGCCGTCTATCCTCTGGATCTGTGACGATCACCACGGACGACACCGTCCGGACGTTCGATGACGTTAGGGTACGATCCCTTGTCCTGAGGGCAGCTCTACGTGCAGCGAAGGCGATGACCACGCCGGGGCTGGAGCCCCGGCAGCGCCTGGCGACCTTGATGGAATGCCACGGCATGATGCTGGCCGCCCGCGGCCCGGTCAGCCCGCTCCCATTCGCGGAGTTCCGCGGTGCGCTCAGGGGAGACCTGGCCGGTCTCGTCCCGCCCGGGGTCAACCCACTGGACCTTGCCGGAATGCTGGTCGTCGACGACGACGGCCAAGTCACCGAGGACGCCTTCGACCTCGACCTCGAGCAGCGGATGCTGCTGGACACCGTCCGCAAGCTTGACCGCGCGGCAGGCGTGGTCACGGACCGGCAGCTTCGCGAGGAGATTGACCAGGAGACGGCCTACATGTTGCTGCGCCGTCAGGGCGACCAGGGTGTATATGTCGCCGGCCGGTCAGACTTGATCCGACATCCCGCCGGCCCGGTCGACGACCTGTGCGAGCTTCGGCTCCCACCGTTGATCGTCGACTTCTATCAGGACATCCCCTTCGGTTCCGTCTTTCGCGGCTGGTGGTTCCCCTGTCCGGTCTGTGCCTGGCCGATGCGACTGACCGTCCGGAAGAAAGCCGGCGGCTCCGTAGGTGCGGCCCGCTGCTGGCACGGCGCCCACGCCGACATGGGCGCGTCCTACCTGTTCCGACTGCCGGTGGACGCAAGCCCGCCCGAGCTGTTGCCCGAACCGTCCCCTCCACGTCCCGGCCCGCGGGAGGCCGTCCTCTACCCGGACCTCACGGGCGTCCCGCAGGCCGTCCCAGCCGCAGGTCACAAGGCGCTTGTCCGAGGAATCTGGCGGTACACCACCGTTCCCGGGATTCCTGAACTCGCGCTGCACGACCGGCTGGCAGAGCGCGGGCTGACCGTGGAGCTGTGGCCGGCGCTGGACGCCTACGACCTGCTGGTCGAAGCCGGCCCCAAGCGTGGCCGGAAGGAGCAGCTCAAGGTCGACGTCAAGGACTACACCTCAGCGACGACGCTCGCAGAGCTCATCCACGCGCAGGAAGGCGACCGAGGCGGCGCGGGCTGGCTGGTCGTCCCGGACCACCGGGCCGGCCAGGTGCCGCTGCTGTCCGGAGTGTGCGCGAAGTACGGCATGCAGGTAGCGACCGCGTCCGAGTTCGGGGAGCTGGTCTGTGAGAAGTCCGGGGTGAGCTGGGCATGAGCGAGACTCCGGTGAAGCAGACAGCGATCTTCGCGGCGTTGGCACTGGCCGCCCGGTACTTCCCGAAGACGATCGAGGGCGACACCCGCGGNGCCGCGCCGTTCGCCCAAGCAGCGTTCCTGCTGTCAGGGAAATACCCTGCATGGGACCGGTGGAAGTGCCTGCCTCATGAGGAGAAGCAGCGGATCACCCGCGTCCTCTCGATCGCTCCGGCTGAGCTCGCTGATCCGCGTGCCTTCACCGTCGCGGCCCGCTCCCTTCTCACCTCGACCGACTCCGCAGATGCTGAGAGCGCGGCGCCGTTGCTGCCGTTCGAGCTCGTCGGAGAGAACCCGTTCACCGCCGACGCCGCGTTCCCCCGCGTCGGTGGGGACCTGTTCGGCTACGTCGACCGGCAGATCGCCCGTTACCACCGGCCGACCGCCCGCCCCAAGCCTCCCGAGTTCGCCGGCCCCGGAGTCTGGTCGACCGGGGAGATCTTCGTCAAGGACTTCGGCCAGGTCCACGGTCGACTCACGATCCCGACCTATCCCCAGTTCACCGAACCGCTCGGCCACGATCAGCTCCCGCACGCCACGACCGCCCCGTATCTCGCCGACCTACGGATCCCCACGGCAGAGCTGCTTGAGCTGGCCGAGCGGATCGACGACCGGTCGGACGAGGACCGACGGTTCCTGCATCGCACGCTCTCGCAGCTGTTCGACGCGCTGCAAAGCAGTGACACCGTGTCGCCGGCCGAGGCGTTGAGGCTCACCGCCGGCGGCCTGGAGATCTTCAACGCGCCGACCGGGACAGGCAAAAGCGTCCTGGTTCGCGTCATGGCCTCCTGGTTCGCCGTCCACGGTCTGCGCCTCGCCGTCGTCCTGCCGGACATCAAGGCCTGCCTGGCCATGACCTGGAACGTGCGCGGCGACCTAGCCCATCTGCACGCCATCGGCGTCCTCGACGAGCCAGCGACCTGCGCGCACCTGATGTCACCGCGCGGGATGCACGACCGCGCGCTCAAGCACGCCTCCCTTCTCACCGAGGATCCCGACGCCCCCGGCGATTGGGGCGAGCGCGCCGAACGCGACGTGGACCCGCTGGCCTACGGCTGCGCGCAGCGGACATTCCTGGAGGCGACCGGGGACTACCCGCCGGGCCGGGAGCCGTGCCTGTCGCTGCACCGCCAGGGTGTCGGCTCGGCTGCCTGCCCGTGGATCCCCACGTGCGGGAAGTTCGCGCCGGTGTACGAGGCGTGCGCCGCGAGTGTCGTCGTCATGAACCACTTCGTGTTCACGTCCGGGAACCTGCACATCGGCGTGAACCTCGACGGTCGGCCGGTACGCCGCCTGACCGCGGCCGAGTTCGCGTTGCGTACCTGCCACGCGGTGCTGGTCGACGAGGTCGACCAGTTCCAGTCCCGCGCCCTCGAAGCGTCCGCCAGCGAGGTCGTCCTGCACTCCCGTCGCCACTGGTCAGCGACCCCGCAGGAGATCGACACCGATGCGAAGCGGCTGCGCATCGACGACGAGCACGACCTGCTGTCCCCCGTCAGCCATGTCCGGCTGATGGCCGAGTTCCTGCTGCTGTCGATCTGCCGGAACGCGCTCAGCCTGCACGCCAGCGAGGACGCCCGCGCCCAGCAGCGGATCCCCGACCAGACGAGCACACGCTGGCATCTGGCCCGCAGCCGCGACCGCACACTGATCGGCTTGCTGTGGCCGGACGTGGACGTCACCCCGGGCGCAGACGTCCCGCCGGAGCTGTTCGCGCACCTCAACGCACTCATGCCCACCCGGTTCCAACGCTCTGACCCGCTGCGCGGACAGCTGGTCCCGAAGGGCCCCGACTGGCATGAGATCCGGTCGGCGCTCAGCGCGCTGATCTCGCCCCGCGGCGAGGACCTCCTCGACGAGGTGAAGCTCGAACTTCACACCCTCCTCGAGGACGCCGTGAAGGACACGCACCAGCGCACCCAGGCGATCAACCTCCTGGTCATCCGCACCGCGATGGCCGAGTTGGACGAGGCGCTGTCGCTCCTGCAGGACAAGGCTCAGAACTTCCGATCGGCCGGCCTGCGCTCGGCCCAGAAGATCCTCGACAACCTGCACAGCAGCGCCGTCTCCGCAGCGTTTCCCCGCGGCATGCTGGGACGAGCGATCACCGGCTACCGAGTGACCGGCCTCGACGACAAAGAGAAGAACGCCGCCCTGTCGGCCCAGACCCTCGCCGGCGACCCACACTGCTACGCGGCGGAGCTCGGCGGCATCGTCTCCCTCGTCCTGGCGGGCATGGAACGCCCGGTGATGGGCCTGTCGGCGACCGCCTACTTCCCCCAGGCCGTTCGTGA
This sequence comes from Frankia sp. ACN1ag, assembly GCF_001414035.1. NCBI lineage: Bacteria > Bacillati > Actinomycetota > Actinomycetes > Frankiales > Frankiaceae > Frankia > Frankia sp. ACN1ag. The sequence goes on from NZ_LJPA01000041.1 coordinate 7,559, forward strand.
GCACCTCCATGCCCCGGTTCGCTGGTGGATGACCGACGCACAGGCCAACTCCATCCGGGCCAAGCGGCACCGCATCGAGTACAGCGAGGGCCACCCGCTGTACGGCGAAGCCATCAAGATCTCCGGAACGCATCCCAGCCGGAAGAAGGACGCCGTCATCGAGCTGGGTACCAGCCTCTACGACCAGCACATCCACCCCGAGCTCGAGCGCACCGCTCGCAAGGACCCCGACCGGGCCCATGTGCTGGTCGTCGCCAACTCTTACGAACAGTGCGCCTGGCTCGCCCGGGGGATCTCCCAGGCCGGCAAATACAGCCGCGGGCTGTGCGTCGCGGTCCGGGAGGAAGACCGGCACAGCGCCCACGCCGACCTGCCCCGGGAGAACATCGCGACCCGGCTGACAGCGGAGCAGTTCGAGGACTTCCCGCAGTACGGCAACGTCCTCGTCGTACCTCTGCAGATCGTCGCCCGCGGGTTGAACATCGTGGTCGGCACCCGCTCCGCGGTCCGCTCGGTCTACCTGTGCGTCCGCCCGCTCGCGCTACTCGGCGAGCCCGCCGAAATGTACGGCAGCATCAACGCCGCCGGCCTACGGGCGCTGCCCCCAGGAGGGAGCGCCGACCCCGCCCAAGCGCTCGCGGAGGCCCGCACAGCCGCCTGGGAACGGCTTTCCCTGCTGCTACGGACCGCACCCCAATTCACCGCGATGCACAAGCCGCTCCAGGAAGAAATCGTCGCGGGCGTCATCGTCGACCTCATCCAGCTCGCCGGCCGCGCCCGGCGCGGCGGCGGCGACGCCGTCCTGCACTTCGTCGACTACGCCTTCCACGAGGACACCTGGAGTTCCGACCTGGAGACCATCCTGCGCCGCATCCACTCCCAGTGGACCCCCGAGGTGCGGACACGGATGAACGACCTCTACGGCGAAGCGCTCAACGCCTTCCTCGACTACGCCGGCATCCACCCCAACACGCCGTGACACCCCAGAGAAGAGGAACCGTGACCCCGCCCGCACCCGGCAAATACCTCAACACGCTCGCGTTCCGCTGCACCCCCGCCCTCGTCGCGGACGCCGCCGTCTACATCCGGCACCTCGACGAGGAGACCTGGAAACTCTGGGACGACCTCGACCGCCAGTGCAAGCAGCGATACCGCAACGACTCCGCCCAGGCCCCCTACTCCATCGCTACCCTCGTACTCGGCATCCTCAGCGGCGGCTACGTCCACTTCGCCCCGGACAGGCGGGCGCCCTTCCTCGCGTCACGAGAGCCCCTCGACAGCCGGATCCTGCGCAGGGTCTTCACCCTCACCCACGGACTCGCTCTCGGCGACAAGATCGACGCCATCGATCTCACCACCCCGCCGGAGCTCGCGAAACGAATCGCCGACCTACGCGAGGAGCACTACCTGCTCGCCGACCACCTCACGCCCACGCCCGGCCGCCAACCCAACTCCCCCGGCTGGGTGTACCGGACGGTCACCTGGGACCTCGCGCGACGGCTCGCCGCCAAACCGTGGGCGATCTCCGACAGCAAGGAGATCACGCTTCAGCCCGACACCACCGGCGGACTCATCGCCCTTGATGACCCCTGGGTAAATGACCAAGGCGGTAGATTCGCGCTTTCTCGCACGAGGCTGGCCCTCAAGACCCTTCCGAACATCACCAGCCCCCTCCTCCTGCTCACGTCACGAGTCACCCACATCGCCGACTCGCTGATCTTCTCCAAGACCGCGCTCGCGAAGCAGCCAGGGATCGGGCGCCCCGTGCTGGAACTGGACCTCGACGGCCGCGGCGGGGCCCGCACCGTCAACCGGCTCGCCCTCGACGCGCTTGGCCGTCTGGACATGGACTACTCCATCCTGCGCACCATGGCCGAACGTTCCACCCGCGAACAGCAACTCCTCGCTCAGGCCAGAGCCGAAAACAGACCCGCGCGGTTCCCCCGAGACAGTCCCGGGCAGGTGTGGCCCGTCCGCGCAAAGAGCGCTTCGTTCCCCATAGGTGTCGGCACCGGAATGCACCATCTGCGCCGCCTGCGCGATCACGCGTCTCTGGTTTTCGCCGACGCTGCCGAACCGCTGGAACTGCTTGAGGTGCGCATGCAGTTCCCCCACCGGCCGACAGACCCGGAGCGGATCTCCGCACGGGAGCGGGCCCGCCGGAAGGAGGAACGCGCGAGCAACGGTCGCAGCGGCCCTCTGGCCGAGCCAGGAAACGCCTTCCCATCCCCGGAGGCCATCGTCGCCTCCGTCAAGGCAGCCGGCTTCGACACACTGCGCATCGCCTGCCTCTGGTACCGCGACGAAACCCGTCTACGGATGCTCGACACCCTTCGCAGAGTCTTCGCGCTCGACCACGTGGCCCTCGACCCCCAAGACGACCAGGAACTCGAGCTCCACCCGGGCACGATCAGCGCCGTCTTCCAGCAGGCAGGCGAGTTCCTCCGACCTGGCCGCGCCGCCGGCCGCGAAGAAGCACTACGCAAAGACCGGTTCGCACTGGAGTCTCGGGACGGCGTTCTCATCGGTGCCTGGTGCGAGACCGAAATGCCGACCGCGGAAGACGCCACGGACACCGACGCCGGCGATCTGGACGCGAAGCACCAGACCAGAAGCATCCTCGCCGCCCTCGGCGTACCCACCCAGTACCTACTTGGCTCGGACGACAACGGGGTGATCCACCCCAAGGAAGGCAAAGACCATCCCGCCGAGTGGGCGCTGCTCGACCTCTACCGCTCCCTCGGCATCATCGACGACCGCATCGCGAACGCGCTGAAGCCACCCTCGACCGGCTACCCGGTCGACCGCGTCGCTCACGTCGGTATCCACGTCCGCCAGCAGAACCGCCGCAAGGGCGAGCGAGGCCGACCGAAGGTCGTCATCACCGCGTCGGCCCTCGTCCCGCCCGCCGACCCGGTCGGCACCTGGACTCTCATCGGCTGGAGCTCCACCCGGCCTGAATGGCAGCCCTACCGTGCCGCCCAAACCGCGTTCCACGCCACCTCCTACCCGGAAGGAACAGACACCAGGACCTACCGGCAGCGGTGGGACGAGGCCGCGGACATCGTCGAGCGCGCGCTGCAAGACCTCGCCAACGAACTCGACGGGATCCCCTACGCCGTCACGGTCGACGAAATGGCCTCCCGGCGCATGTGGCACGGCCTCCAGAACATCCACCAAGGTGCCTCCGCCGAGACCCGCACGAGCCGCTACTGGCTACCCGGGAGCACCCTGCACCGAGATGACCGGCCCCAAGCGGTCATCCGCGTGAACATCAAGGACGACGAGGTGCCGTCCCCGGTCAGCACCACCCGTGTCTCCAAGGACCTCGACAGCCAGCCGACCGATGGCGAAACCGCCACCACCCTCTACCAGGTCACCACCGACTTCGGTACACCGGTCTGGATTCTCTGCAACGTGCCCCGTAGCTACGACGGCGCGGGCGCCGGCCGCCTCGGCGCCAAATACACCCGCTGGGACGCTCGCCGCTCCGTCTGGTCAGACAACAAGGCAGAACGACGCAAAGGAGAGATGTCCCAGAACTGGTACTCCATGACCGCAACAGAGATCTACCCGCTGACCTACAAGGACACCGTCCCCGCGGACGCCCTCGCAATCGCGACCGCGAAACTCTGTCACCAGACGATCTCCTGGTCCGACCGTATCCGCCACCCCGTACCACTACACGCCGCGAAGCAGATGGACCTCGACCACCCGCAGTATCGCCGAACCGTCCAGACGGACGGGAAGGAGCCCACAAGCCCCGCCGATGCCTAAGATCTTCCCTGGTGAAGGCAGCCGCAGTGAAGATCGGGTCGTCAGGCGGCCTCGACGCCGGCAATTTCGGCGCCAAGGCCGCCGGCGCCGCCTGACCTGAAAAGCAGGCAAGTTGGACGAGAAGTCGAGAGGCTCAGCCGCTGTCAGGTGACCGTTGACTAACCTTGATCGATATCAAATATCCGACTCGCCAGCCCGTCAGTAGTTCTTCTTGACGTAGTCGTAGGTCTTGTCGAAGAGCACTCCGGTGACCGGTAGGCTGAAGTCCTTGAGTGTGGAGCGGATGGCTCTGCGCACCTCCCGGTCGCCGCGGTCGGAGCTGGTCCAGCCGGTGTAGGAGACCTCAAGGACGATCTGGTCGATCCGGAAGACGAGGTTGGGGACGATCTTGTGCAGCCCGGCGGGGGTGTTCTGCTCGACGATCTGTGTGAGCGCCCCGATCTTCGGGTTATAGAGACGCTCGTCTTTGGTGAGCGTTCCTTCCTCGGCTGCGCGGTCGGCGGCGACGACGTCGTGGGCGATCTGCAGCGCGTCCTCGAGGAACTGCAGGGACTCCTCGACCGAGGAGATGGCGCGCTGTCGCAGCTTCTCGATCCGCTCGGCGAGGCTCTTGTACGCGGTTGAGTCGGTGTCCTGGCCGAGACGGCGCTTGAGTCGGGCTTCGATGGAGTCGAGGATCTCGTCCACGATCTGTCCGGGAGCCTTTGGGCCGGGCAGGGGCGGTGGTACCTGGAGCGACTCGGCAATCTTCTTGATCAGGGCGATTCCGGCCGCGTCCAGGGTGACGTTCCGAGAAGCCAGCGGCTTGACCAAGATGTCGTCCATGTATGCGTGGATCAGCGCCTCGGTCTTCGCGCCGAGCTTGGCCCACAGCAGCCCCTTATCGAGTCCCTTGGGCTGGATCGACGTGTACAGCTTCGCCAGCCACAGATACGTGGCCCGGAACGGCGCCAACATCGGGTTGGGGTCGANGAACTCCCAGATCCGCTGCACCGCGGTGAACGTCTCCACGAACGTCGTTCGTGCCTCGGAGTCGGCCGGGATCCGCTCGTGTGCCTCGGCGAGCGAGACGAACGACGCATCGCTGGTGTCGATCCCGTCGAAGAGCGCGGTCAGTACGGTCATGTCGATCATGAACCGCCCGACCAGGCTGGCCACATCGTGCACGGTCGGCTTCTCGGGCTCGGTCCCGTCCTTCGCCTTGGGACCGAGTAGCGCGTCGCCTATGGCCTTGGCCAGGCCGATGTAGTCGACGACCCGGCCGTACTCCTTGCGTTGCCCGGTCAGCGGGTTCTTCCATGGCCGGTTGGGCCGGGTGATGGTCTGGAACAGGTTGGCCGCCTTGAGCGGCTTGTCGAGGTAGAGCACGCCCTCGATCGGCGCGTTGAAGCCGGTCATCCACTTCGCGGTGACGACCACGAATGACAGAGGGTCGTCGACCTTCGTGAAGCGCCGCTTGAGCCTCTCCTCGGCCTCGTCGGAGAGCAGATACTTCTTGTACCTCGACGGGGTGCTCTTGGAGTTGTCCACGTGCATCACCACGCCGACCTCACGCACGGCACTCGAGCCGTCCGGTAGCGTCATCGCTGCGGCGCGGTGTTCCAGTTCGGCCTGGATCGCGGTCGCGTACGCCACGACCAGCTCCTGGTTGTAGGCCACGACCTGCGCCTTCTGCCCGAGCGGAGCGACGTAGGTGAGATAGTGGTCGACGATGTCGGCGCAGACCGAAGCGACCCGCTCGGGGTTCTTCAGGATGGTGGCGATGTGGCTGGCCTTGCCGGAGAGGAACTCCTTGGCGTCGTCGTCGAGCCCTTCGTCGTCGGCGAGCTCGTCGAACGCTTCGTCGAGTTGCTCCTTGCTCAGCTCGAACTTCACCGCCCGGCCTTCGACGATGACGGGCTTGGTGAACCCGTCGGCGATCGAGTGCTCCATCGTGTACCGCGACAGCACCAGGTCGGGGTCCTCGGGGTTGCCGAAGAGCTTGAACGTGTCCCGCTCACCGGCTTTGACTGCGGTGCCGGTCATCCCGAAGAACGTCGCGTTCGGCACCGCCTCCCGCCACGCGTCGCCGAGCTTGCCTTCCTGGGACCGGTGGGCCTCGTCGACCAGTACGATGATGTTGGATCGGTCGGTGAGGAAACCGGCCTCGGCGAACTTGTGCGGCGTGGTCACCACTACCCGCGGCCCGCGCTTCTTCAGCACGGTCCACAGCGACTGCTTGGTCTTCGGCACCTCCAGGGTCGGCATCCCGGCGGTACGGAACATCTCCGCGGTCTGCCGCACCAGGTCCTTACGGTCCGCGATCACGATCACCGTCGGCGCCCCGGCCCGCTCATCGCGCAGCAGCCGTGAGGCGGTGAACGCCATCAGTTCGGTCTTGCCCGATCCCTGGTGATGCCACACCAGCCCGCCGCCACCCTGCTCGTTCCTGGAACCGGCGAGCACCTTGTCATGAATCGCGACCGCGGCCTCGACCTGCGGATAGCGAGGCAGGAACTTCACATCCTGCTCCGAGGCATCCCGGGCATGCCGGTACATCGCGAAGTCCCGCAGGATCGCCAGCACCATCCCCGGCGTCAGCAGCGTACGGGCGTCCCGCTCAACCCGCGCAGGCCCGGATAGATTCGGGTCACCACCGGTCTCGCCCCACGGCGCCCAGAACTCGCTCTCAGGATCCGGCTCGGCGCGCACCGGCGCCATCCGTAACTCAAGTCCCTCGGTCGCCACATTGAACACGTTCGGCGCGAAGAACTGCGGATACTCCACCTCGTAGACGTCATAGAGGTCCTTCGCCGCGTTGAACCACGACACCGTCTGCTTCACCGGCGTCTTGGTCTCCACCACCACGAGCGGGAACCCGTTGACGTAGTAGACGACGTCGAACCGACGCGCCTCGCGCCCACCCTTGATCGTCACCTCATCGGCCACAACCAGCCGATTGGTCTCCGGATCATCGAAGTCGATGAACCTCCGCGGCACATACTTCCCAGCCACGGTTACGAACGGCTGCTGCCCCCTCAAGATCACCGTCACCGCCTCGTTGGCGGCCACGAGGCCGTTGGCGGCGTCCAGCATCGCCCGGTTGACCTCGACGATCACGATGTCGATCGACTCCTCCTCGTCGACCAGATCCGGGTTGTGCCGGAGCAGCGCCTCGCGCACCCACGACTCGACTATTACTTCGTGCTCATCACGCGGCAGATCGGCGCCGGGCACGTGTTCCCACCCGGCATCCTCGGCCCAGGACAGCAGAGCGGCCTGGATCGTCGAAGCCTCGCTCCAGCCCATGCCCTATGCGACCTCTTCCACGAGCGAGTCATATGTCACCGGGATCTCGATCTCCTGGGCGATGAGCGCTGACAAGAGCGCAGCGCGGAACGCTCTCATCTGCAAGATTTCCGCANGAACGGAGGAAAGTCCAGCAGCGATGGCGTCCAGTTCCGCTGCGATCCTCGTCTGGTCTTCGATGGCGGGAAGAGCTACCGGAACGTCCAGGACGCGCACGGCGGTGATGTGCTTGATGTTGGTCCCGCTCGAGATGCCGAGGAACGTCCCGGACTCGAACGCCCACTGGCACCAGTGATGCGTGTACCCACTCGTGGACACACCTTCGATGCTACGGAAACGGAGGAGGGTCTTCTGGAAGCAGACGACGCCCGACAGTTCCTCGTTCCAGACGGCGGTGAAGCCGACGGCCTTCGGGCTCGCGCTTCCCTCGGACACCAGCACGTCACCACGCCGAAGTGCAAACTTCTCCTGCTCAGCGGGAGTAAAGTTCATCTGCTTGATATCGGCCAGGTCGAGCGACCCCTCGCCCACATTCGCTGAGCGCAGATAGTTCGTCATGTACGGGCCGGTTGCATGCTGAGGCGCCCGCTGGCGACCCATCAACACCGAGAACGCGTCACGCACCGGCACGCTTCGAACGTCTGAACGCTCAAAGCGCTCGGCGCGGCGGGCAGTCAGCAGGCCTCGGAGACTGCTCGCCTCGTCTTCGAGGTGTGCCAGTTGTGTATCCACCGAAGCGAGCAGGTCGACGATCCGCCGCTGCTCGGCAAGCGGCGGCAGCGGGATCTGCCACGCCTCAAAGTCGGCTTCCTTCCAGCGCGCACGTCCCTCCGACCCTGCCCGCGTGCGGTTGATCGCCGCTCTCACGGATTCCTGCTGGAAGTAAAGCAGAAGGAAGGGAGCGAGCAGGCGCGACGGATCAGTGATGTAGAGCGGGAACTCGTTCGTGGCGAGAGCCCCGTCGAGATCGGAGGACACAACATCGAACGCGCCGTTCTGCGTGTCGATCCGGTTGAACACGAAGTCACCCACGTGCGCCTGGAAGAGCGACTTGGCCTTCACGGTCTCGGTCGTGACGGCCCCGCGGTCGTAGGCACCCTTGCCGTACCAGCGGACGCCCATGGTCCGGTACTCGATGCCGGGCTGCAGGGTCACTCGATCCTTACGCTGAGTCGCGACCGAGCCTGCGGGAACCCGCTCCCAGTCAACCACCCGCCACCCCGAAGGCGGTCAGGTCGATCCCGGCGGCGGCAAGCCGCTCCAACATGGCTTCCTCGGCAACGATGCGCTGCTCGCGGGCGTCGGCATACGCGACCAGCGCAGTGCCGAGGTCGACGGCCTCGTCGGCGGGCTTGGCGATGTAGCGGCCGATGTTGAGGTCGAATCTGTTGGTCTTGATCTCGTCGAAGTCGGCGACGTGGACGTACGCGCTGAGGTCGGGGCCATCGAGGGCGAGGCCGGCGCGGTACGCCTCTGTGAGGGCCTTGATGCCGTCGTACGACAGGGTGTTCTGGTTCTTGGCCTTGGTGAACCGTTCGGAGCCGTCGATGAAGACGACCTTGTCCTTGCGGCCGGCGGGCTTCTGGTGGCGGAAGACCAGGAGGCAGGCCGGGATTGTCGTGGAGTAGAAGAGGTTCGGCGGGAGGCCGATGACGGCTTCGAGGAGGTCGCGCTCGACCAGGGACTGGCGGATCCTGGCCTCGGCGCCGCTGCGGAAGAGGACGCCGTGGGGCATGACGACGCCGACGCGGCCGGTCCCGGGCTTCATCGAGGCGACCATGTGCTGGACGAAGGCGAAGTCGCCGTTCTTCGCCGGCGGTACGCCGCCGACGGCGCGCGGGTCAGAGGCCCACTGGTCAGCGCCCCAGCTCTCCAGGGAGAACGGCGGATTGGCGATGACCACGTCGAACTGGGTCAGCGCGCCCGAGGGCTGCTTGAACAGCGGCTTGCGCAGGGTGTCCCCGCGCTTGATCTCGAAGTCCTCGATCTCGTGGAGGAAGAGGTTCATCTTCGCGATCGCCGATGTGGTCAGGTTGACCTCCTGCCCGTACAGGCGCAGGGTGCGGTGGTCCTGGCCGGACTCGCGCACCTGGTTGATGGTGGCCACCAGCATGCCGCCGGAGCCGCAGGCGGGGTCGTAAATCGACTCGCCGGGCTCGGGCCGCAGGATGGCGACGAGGAGGTTGACCACCTCGCGCGGGGTGAAGAACTCGCCGGCCTTCTGGCCGGAGACGTCGGCGAACTTCTTGAGCAGGTACTCATAGCCGGCGCCGAGCAGGTCGTGGCTGACCGTGGACGGGTCGAGCGGGATGTCGTCGAACGCCTTCACCAGCCCACGAAGAGCCGAGGGCGGCAGCCGCTCCTCGTTGCCCCAGGAAGCGTCGCCGAAGATCCGGGCGAGGGCCCTGGGGTTGGCCTGCTCGATGCGCTGGAACGCCCTCGCGACCGCGTCGCCGAGGTTGACCTGGGTCTTGGTGACCACCGACCACCGGGTGTTCCTCGGGAGCTTGAAGCGGTGGAAGTCGGCTTCGACCTCGTTGGTCAGCTCCTCGCCATACTCGTCGACCGCCTGCCTGTGTTCGTAGTCCCAGGTGTCGCTGATCCACTTCCAGAACAGCATCGGGAACACGTACGTCTTGTAGTCGGCCGCGTCGACGGGGCCGCGGAGTGCGTTAGCGGCAGCCCACAGCCGCGACTCAAGGTCGGTCTGTGTGATCACAGGCGGATGGGATCCTTCGTCGTGATGGCCGTGCTCCGATCATGCTGGACGCGTTGCATAGTGGGCGGGAGGATCACGTAACCAATCGGCCGATCGAACTTGTCGACCTTGTCCCGATCGTCGGACGATGTCGCGCGAAGCCCGGCTACGCACTCATGAATCGTGACCGCCACCGTGCCAGTCTGCCGCAGGCACCGGCGCGCTCCTACGACCGCCCAGCAGGATCGGTGGGCTCGCAGCCACCGCCGACCTCCGTTCCCTCACCGCTGCCGCACGTGCCAGCCGGGGGACACGCCCAGCTGGCACGGCGGCCGGCGGGAGGTGAGCGGGGGTCAGGCTGCGAGCTGTCGGCCGTCGAGGCTGGTGGGCGGCATCGCTTGGGATGGGTGGAGGCGGTTGGGCTTCTCGGGCAGTGGATCGTTCACGGGCATGGGGCCGCCGGGGCCTTGGTAGGGCCAGAGGGCGACCAGCTGGCCGAGCGTGTACCGGCCGGTGCCGGGCTGGTTCATGGGGAGCCAGCGGGGAAGGGTGGCGTCGAGGTGCTGGTCGGGTTCGGCGAGGTCCGCGGCCGTGGTCGCGAGCGGCACCAGCCGGGGGTCGATGTTCCGGAACGCTCCGGCGAGGACCTCGCGGATTCGGGCTTCACGTCGGAGGGTCGTGGTCCAGATCAGGACCGGCGTCAGGATGTTCGTTTCTCGCGCGAGCCGTTGGTAGGCATCGAGCTTGAAGGTGAGACGGCGTAGCTGTTCGGTCCCGAAGTCCAGCTCAAGGAACCACTCGACCTCTTCCCCGCGCTGCTCCCACCGGCCGTATGCGTCCGGGCGCACGACGTCCCCGAACGAGGCCGCGCACCACTCCTCCGACCTCCAGACGGTCAGCCGGCCGCGGGTCTCGGGCTGGCGGGCGTGGTAAACGAGCCGGGTGAACATGCCGTTGACCGCAACCCGGTGCGCCAGGTGCAGGGAGTGGGCGATGCCCATGGCCCGGTCATGCTGGTAGCCGATCTTCTTCGGGTCCAGGCCGTCCTCGTGCGCGAGGACGGCAGCGCCGGCGACGTCGAGGACGTAGTGCATGGGCGACAGGCCGCTGACGGCCAGGGGCTGGAAGCGGTCGAGGACCCGCCAGCGGTAGAGCTCCAGCAGGCGGATGTTCGCCGACCGGCGCGTGGTCCAGCCGAGTTCGACGATCTGGTGGGTCGTCAACACCCGGTGCTCGTGGATCACCCGGACGATCCACCGGTCGCGAGGGGTGAGGTGGCGGGCCAGCCACAGCTGGTGCTCACCGCTGGACACGACACGGGTGGAGGGCCGGGCGTAGGTGCGGCGGCCGAGATAGGTCTGCTGCGGAGGATTTGTGATCATACGGAGACGTCTCCCAAGGGGTCGTCGAGCGGGCAGCGGTAGCCGAGGGACGGGCAAACGGGCAGAACGGCGCGCCTGTCCGGAGGCGAGCGAGCTGCCGCGCCCACCCCCGGACAGGGCACCCGCCAGCACTGGGGATGCACGCTGGATCCGCCCGTCGGGGCGGGATCGGTCATCCGACCGCGGCCAGCACACCCGTCCCGGCCGGCTCAGCCGGACCGAGATCAACCATGTCGACGTTGTCCGGGCCGACCGTTGTCGACGGCTCGTCCGCTGGCCGGTCATCGGCATCCGACGCGGTCGCGGCCGGGCCGACCTCCGGCGGGTCGACGGTGGGGGCGTGTTCCTCCAACACCCGGTGCGCCTCAGCGCGCAGCTGCGCGACCAACGCCCGCGCCCGCTTCGAGCCGACCTTCAGCCGCTTGCGCAGCTCGTCGGAGGAGATTGGGCGGCGGTGTTCCTCCCAGTAGCGGGCGTCCTCGCGCCGCGCCCGGTCCAACAGCGAGCCGTCGAGGACCGCGGCCTTCGGCCGGTCGGGCGTGCGTTGCGCAGGAACCACCCCTGACTCGGCCCGGGAGCTCTCATCATCGGGAGGCGCAGCCACGGCCGCGGGCACCGCTGCCCCGCCGGCCTGTGCTGGCTGGGGCGCGGACGGAGGAAGGGCAGCGTCCGGCGCTCCCGGGTGGACGGCAGCGGGGTGGCGCAACGCGCGCAGCAGCCCTGGGCCCACCTCCGACCAGCCGATCAGCAGAGCGGGGCCGACCGCGTCGAACGCGGCCTTCCCGTAGTCACCCGCGATCACCGGCTCGGCGATGTTCAACGCAAGCGTCACCACGCTGGAGAACACCAGCAGGCGACGGGCCGGACGCAGCAACTCGGCCGGTGCGCCCTGCAGCGCCAACTTCCGCGTCCCCAGCAACAGCCCCACCACGGACAGGTCGACCGCCGGCGCCACCAGCGGCGCGACCCAGATCGGAATCCCGAGGCGCAGCCCGAGCTGGAGCACATTGCCGAACCCGAAGGCGAACGTCAGGCCGACCACCACAACCATGATCACTGTCACGAGCGTGACCGTCGCGTCCGGCCCCTGCTGCGGCCGTCCCACGGCAGACGGCCAGTCAGCCACGATGGCGCCGTCGGCGGCCATCACGCGTTCCCCATCGTCAGCGNCCGCATGCCCGCCGGATGAGAACCGCTACTCGGGGTGATAAGTGCAGGTAGACGGGCCGACACGACCAGGTTGGACTTGGCCGACGCCTGCGTGGATGCTGTCCGACCCTCCCCGGGGGCACGCGCGGCCTTCTATGCTTGTCGCCCTTGGGGCGCCTTTGGCTTTGCCCGTGATGTTTGCCGGGGGGCCGAGCCCCCCCGAACCCCCCCACAATGCGGCCGTTTTTGCTCGTCGCCCTTCGGGCGACTTCGGGTGGGTCCGCGGTGATTGGCGGGGACGGTGAGGCCCGTCGAGTGTCTCTCATCACATGACAATCTGCGTGGTGTTCCATCTGGGCTGGGTTGATCTTGGTGGCGTGTGGGGACCTGGTGTCTGTTCGGTTATCGCCTGGGGTTAGAGGGCGGCTCGTTCGTTTTCGATGGTCTGTGCTTCGGCATGCGGATCGAGGTCGGGGTGTGCGGGTGCGGCCCGGTTCAGCACGGTCAACGCCTGGTAGGTCTGGCCTGCCGATGCGCCGGTCAGGGCCTGTTCGGCGAGGTCGGGGTTGCCGGTGGGGCCGGTGAGGTGGCGGGCGAGGAAGTGTTCGGCGAGCCGGTCCGGGCTGATCCCGGCCCAGAACTGTCCGGTCTGCCTGCTTGGACGTGGTGTGCCCGGCCGGCCCAGTCGACTGCGGGATCGAGGTCGCCGAGCCGGCGGGCGAACCTCCCGGCCGCGTCGGTGAACAGGGTGGTCCGGTCGGGGCCGGTGGCTTCCACCGGTGGCGCCGGTGGCTTCCACCGGTGGCAGGGAGATGGTCTGGCCGTTCTCGGCGAGGTCGTGCTGGCGGGTGAGGTCGTCCCACCAGTCCCCGCCGCCGCGGGCGACCAGCAGCAGCCGTACCGGGGTGCGGCTGGTGCGGGTACCCAGGGTCTTGAGGAGGGTGTTGGTGAGGCTGGCGTGGGTTTCGGCGTAGTCCACGACCAGCAGCACCGGCCGTGTTGACCCGGCGAGCCGTCCAGCAAGGTGTGCCCCCTCCGGGTCGACGAGACCCGCGAGCCAGCCCGCCTCGCGCAGACGGGCGGTCAGGGCGCGGGCGAAACGGGTCTTGCCCTGCCCACCCGGGCCGACGAGGAGCCGCACCGCGCTGTCCGCCTCGCCCGCGCACCAGTCGGTGAACTCGGCGAGCAGGGATTCCCGGCCGTGCAGGTCGACGATCTCCGCGTCCGCGCGGAGCAACTGCGCCGGCGTGCGGGGCACCGTGACCGTGGGTGGGGTGAGGAGGCCGGCGAGTTCGACGGACTCCCAGCCCACCGGCCCGCCGTCGTCCGCGATCAGATTCCGGAAGGTGGGATCGTCCAACAGCCGCCGCACCGGCACCGCGGTCAGCCGGCCCTCCCCGAACCCGGGGGTGTCGACCACGATCACGGCGGTGGCCAGCCACACCGGCCCGGGGCCGGTGGGGTCGGCGCAGGCGAACAGCACCGCCCCGGACATCCCCGACCAGGGCAACGGCTCCGCATCCCCGGCCGGGGCCAACGGCGGATGATCCTCGATGTTGATGTCGTGGCGGTCGGTGACCAGCCCGCCCAGGGGGTTCACCTGCCCGGCGAGGTGGTTGGTCTCCCGGGCTCCGTCGTCGCCGCGCAGCACCCGGGGGAAGCCGACCGCCTCACCGGCGATGCCACCGGCACGGCCGGTGAGCGCGCCCCAGCGCAGCCGGTCCACCCGCGGGGGTGCCCAGGCCGGATCGTCGATGCGGATCAGTGCCGCGTCGGGTCTGGTGCCGTCGGCTCCGTCCCAGCGGTCAGGCCAGACGACCCCACCCGCGTGCGCCCGTCGGCCCGCACCGTGCGGATCTCCACGACCTGCCCCGGTGGCACCGGACCCGCCGTGCCAGCGCCCGTTCCCATGCGGATGGTCGGGTTATTCGTCGTCGGCGATCAGCGGAGACCGGCCCGTCGCCGGATCCACCGGCTGCAGGCGGACGGTGAGCCGATGCGTGGAGGTCGAGGACTTCTCCCCGGATGCGCCGATCGACACCACCCCGATCCGCACACCCCCGTCCGCCTTGCCGCCGGTCCGGACCTCGATGCCCAGTTCCAGCTCCACCGGTTCCACCGAGAACCGGATGGGAGCATCCGCTCCCGCGACCATCGCCGCGATCAACTCCGCCCGCACCGCGCCGATCGCGTCCGCCAACCCCACCCACGGCCCGTCCACCATGATCCCCCGATCAGCAGCACCACCGGATAGTGCCCACGGTAACCGGAGATATCCGGTTTACCGGCGCATGCACACCTCGCCCCGACCCCACCGGACAGCTCCTGTGATCGCGGGTACCTACAGGCTATGGGGCGGTTGGGATAAGATACGCACAGGTCGAGCTGAGTGTGCTCCACGGCGACGCACTGGAATACCACTCCGATCTGCTTGCTCTGAAGCACGCACAGAAGTTGTACGGTGTCGACCTGGCCGTGGCCACGGCCGCGCGCATAGATTCCCTCGCCCTTCCACAGATCGGCGAGGAACTGGTGGTTCGACGCCCGATCGGGGTCGGCGCCAAGAACCTTCTGTTCGTCGGCGCCCAGTCCTCGCCGAGGCTTGGCTACGAAGAGATCCGCCGCTTCTCGCAGTCCGTACTCACTGCTGCGGCCAAGCTGACTCCTGCGGTGCGAGAGATCTGCCTGACTCTGCACGGTGTCGGCTTCGGCCTCGACGAGGTCGAAGCCTTCGAGTCCGAGGTCGCCGGAGTCATCGAGGCAATCGACACGGGGCGTCACCCGTCCGATCTCCGCGCGATCACCTTCATCGAGAGAGACGAGGGTTGAGCACGGAGAATGCGACGGTGCCTGAAGTCCCTCATCAGCGGCACCCTCCTCGAGGAGAGGTCGCAGACGCCGAGAAGAGTCGATCGCGTCGGCTACGACTCGGCGAAACGGTCGCACGCCTTCGTCGCCATGCCCTACACCGAGCCCTTCGGCGACATACTCAACTATGGAATCGCGCCTTCCATACGCTCGGTTGGCCTGCTCTGCGAGCGGATGGACGGACTTTCGTTCACCGGCGACGTCCTGGAGTACATGAAGGAGAAAATACGCACGGCCAGACTCGTGGTCGCAGACCTCAGTGACGCAAACCCGAACGTCTACCTAGAAGTCGGCTACGCCTGGGGGCGGGATGTTCCGTGCATACTGCTCTGCAATCGCAGTACCCCAATCGAGTTCGACGTCCAGGGTCATCGTTGCCTCTTCTACGGCTCGATCATGGAGCTGGAGAAGGAGTTGACCATCGAGCTGAGACGCCTCTTCGGGTGACGGACTCCGCCGCGAGTCACCGAAGCCGGGTCTGCGGCCGGATGTCGGAATTGTGTCAGTGCCGGGTCCACGGCGCGAGTCCGATGCGAGACTGCGGCGACGTGCTGACCGGCCCACGTCCGGCAGGCGCGGACAGGCGGGCGCCGGTTCGCGTGGGTGAACGCGGTGATGAAGGAGCGGGCAGGGATGCGGGTGGACTGGGAGCTGCGGGCCTGCGCGCGCAAGGGCCACGTCACCTTTCGGCCTGACGAACCCGAGCTGGCCGCGCGGCTGACCGCCCGGACCGCCGTCGGGGTGAGCTGGCGATGCCTGCGCTGCGGGGACTTCGTCGTCGGTGAGCCGGTGCTCGGCGGGCCGGCGCAGGACGCGCCGGTGCTGCTGCGCGGGCGGGCCCTGCGGGACGCCACGGTGCTGCGACTGCTGGCCGCGGAGCGCCTGGTGCGGGCGCTGCTGATGGTTCTCGTCGGCTACGCCATCCTGCGCTTTCGCCAGTCCGAGGAGGCCGTGCAGCGGCTGTTCGACCGGGCGGTGCCCGCGGCGCGGCCGCTCGCCGACGTCCTGCATCTCGACCTGAACCACTCCCCGACGATCGAGCACCTGCACCACCTGCTCTACACCCGGCCGAAGACGCTGCTGCTGGTGGCGGTGCTGCTGTTCGGCTACGCGGCGGTACAGATCGTCGAGGCGGTCGGGCTGTGGCTGCTCAAGCGCTGGGGCGAGTACTTCGCGGTCGTGGCGACCTCGGCGTTCCTGCCGCTGGAGATCTACGAGCTCACCGAGCGCATCACGGTGCTGCGGATCGGCGCCCTCGTCCTCAACCTCGGTGCGGTGGCCTATCTGGTCGCCAGCAAGCGGCTGTTCGGGGTCCGCGGCGGGGTGAAGGCCTTCGAGGCGGAGCGGCACGCCGAGTCCCTGCTCGAGGTCGAACAGGCCGCCCGCGCCGAAGCCCACCCGGCCCCCGGCCGCGACAGCACCCACCCCGACGGCACCCACCACGACAGCACCCGCCGCGACAGCACCGACCACGCCGGTACCGACCACGACAGCATCAACCACGCCGGCAGGGAGATCCGGCGAGGGTAGCGCTGCTGACCTACTCGACGCGGCCCCGCGGCGGGGTCGTGCGCNCCCTGGCGGGCACCGAGGCACCCGCCGGCCTCGGCGCCTCCGCCCAGGACGTTCAGCCGTGTTCGCCCGGTCCAGGGTTCGGATTGAAGCTGTCGTGCCAGACGGCCTTCGCCCCGCTGTCACCGATCCGGTAGATCTGCACCACCGAGCCGACGGCGACCACCACGCTCAGAACCGCGAGCGCGATCACCACCACCAGCCCGCTGGGGCGCGCGGCGGCGTGCGTCCCGCCGCCGCCGGACCCGCCGTCGGTGGACCCACCGACCTCGGCCCGCCGGCCCCACCACCAGACCGCCGCCGCCAGGACGAACAGCCCGATCGCCCAGGGCAGCAGTCCGTCGCCGAGCTCGGTGTGCCGGCGGACCAACGGGTCCGATGGGACCCGCGCCTCGAGCCATTCCCCGGCGTGGGTCGTCAGCGGCACGCTCACCAACGCGACCAGGGCGACCGACGGCGTGAGCACGCCGAGCCGGCGCCGGGCGGCGGGCCAGACGGCCGACAGCACGACCAGCAGCGCGGCGAGCGGCACGAGCACGACGACGACGTGTACGAGCAGCGCATGCGCTGGCAGGCCATTGATCTGCGTTGGTCCCACCGTGACTCCCATCCGGGGCGGCGCCGCGCGGGGGCGACGCATCATCATCTATCTCTGTAGTACTACAGGGATAGTAATACTACCGGTGTCGTAAGACGCGGTTAGACTTCAGCCATGCGTGGCAAGGGGCCTGGGCGGCGGGTGGCCGGGGAGCTGGAGTCCGCCGTCCTCGCCGTGCTGTGGGAGGCCGACGGGCCACTCACCCCGAGCCAGACCCAGGAGGCCCTGATCCGGGACGGTCACGAGCTCGCCTACACGAGCATCGCGACGACGCTCGCCCGGCTGCACGGCAAGGGCATGCTGGAACGGACAGTCGCCGGCCGTGGTCACGCCTACACCCCCACGGCGGCCGCGGCCCGGCAGCTCGCTGACCGCATGCGCGGGCTGCTCGGGGACGGCCGGGGCCGGGCCGAGGTCCTCAGCCACTTCGTCGCCGGGCTCACGGCCGACGACGAGGCCACCCTCCTCGCGTTGCTTGCCGCCGCCGAGGACGACGAGCCTTCGACGGGCGGCGGCTCGGTACCCGTCGCGGGCGAGCTACCGGGCTCACGGCCATGAGCCCGGCCTCCTGCGGGTCGGCGCGTGCCAGCCGGCCGTCCGCGCGACAGGACGGGCCGCTGGGCGACCGGTGGTACCGGTGAGGTACATGGTCTGGGTTCCCCTGGTCGTCAACATCGTGGTCGCGATGTGCGCACCGGCGCTCGCCCGCCGGCTGCCCTACCGGGTGAAGCCGGCGGCGCTGACCGCCGGTGCGGTGATCGCGGCGGCCGGCTGGGTGTGGTCCCTGACGTTGCTGGCGGTGAGCTTCGTCGATCGGATGCCGGCGCTCGCGCATCGGCTCGGTGCGACCGTCGGCGCACCGCCAGCCGAGCTCCCGCCGTCCTCGGCGGGCGCGGCGGCCGTTCTGGCCGTCGGAGCCACTGCCGGCATGTTGCTGGCCGCGGCCACGCGCATCGGCCGGGATCTGATCAGGGCGGAGCGGCTGGTCCGCCGGCTACCGCCCGGGCGGGTCCACGTCGTCCCGCTAGGCCAGCCCGACGCCTGCGCGATCGGTGGCGTCACCGGGGGGCGGGTCGTCATCACCGCAGGCATGATCGACTGCCTGGACAGCGCCGAGCAGGACGCCGTCCTGGCCCACGAGCATGCCCATCTCGCCGGGGGACATCACTGGCTACGGATGATCGTCGCCTGTTGCGCGGCGGTGGATCCGCTGCTCAGACGCCTGCCCGGTCTCGTCGNGAATGCCTGCGAGCGGTGGGCCGACGAGCACGCGGCCCGCGCGACGGGGCAGCGTCGCGTCCTCGCCCGGGCGCTCGGGAAGGTCTCGCTGGCGACGCTGCGCGAGGCCCAGCGCCACGGACCGGGCGCCGCGGGAGAACCCCGGTCGACGCCCACCACCTGCGGCTTCGACCACAGCGGCGTCGCCGAACGGATGACGGCGCTGCTCGACGGATCATCCGGCGCCACCCGGGTGCCCGCGACGGTCCTGCTGGCGACCAGCGCGCTCGCGGCCATCATGATCGGCTCGGCGGTACACGCCGGCACGGACTACCTCGCGTTGCTCCGCTAGCCGCCGTAAGCCGGTCGCCGGGCATCAGCGCGGGCCGTGGCGGGCGGCACGGGTCGGTTGGCCGCCCCCGGTTCCGGGCGCGGCCGACCACCACCGCCACCGCCACCGCCACCGCCGGGCACCGTCTCCCGCAGCGTCCGGTAGACCTCGCCGAACTCACGGACCGCCCGCACGGAGCGGTACCCGCCGAGCCGGCGGGCCAGCATGCGCAACCGCTCGGCGGTGCGCGCGGAGTTCACCCGGGCGTCGAGCCGGGCGGCGCGCAGGGCCCGCTCGCAGGCCCGCTCGACGTCGCCCTGTTGCAGGTGGACCTCGGCGAACCACGTCTCGTACAGCGAGATCTCGCGGGCGCGCAACGGGTCGTAGCCGGTCAGGCCGTGCCGCAGCCGATCCTCGGCCCGATCGGGGCGGCGCAGCTCGGTCCAGCACCTGCCGGCCATCACGTCGATCTCGCGGGCGTCCAGCCAGTAGACCCATTCGGGGTCCGCGGCCGGATCGGTGCGGTCGTAGAGCCGCTCCACGACGGCGAGCGTCTGCTCGCAGGCCCGCCGTTCCCCGGCCCGGGCGTGCGCCCAGGCAAGCCTGTCGGCGAGCAACGCCCGGGTGGTCGCCGATGCCGAGCGCCCGACCCCGGCACAGGCGGTCTGCGCGAGCAGCACCCCCTGCCGGGGATCGGCGTGGTTGACCGTCTGGTAGGCCTGGGTGGAGATCAGGTTCGCGGCCAGCGCGGTGTCCCCGCCGGCGTGCGCGGCCCGGATCCCGCCGGTGAGGAAGCGCCCCGCCGCCCCGTGCCGCCCGGCGTCGGCGGCGATCCACCCGGCGAGCTGGCAGAGCTGGGCCACCGACGACAGCAGCCGGCGACCGACCGCAGCGTCGTAGATCGCCTCGCGCAGCATCGTCACGGTGCCGAGGAGTTCCCGTTCGACCAGACCGACGAGGTCGCGCCCACCGACGTAATCGTCCAGCCGGCGGAACTGCCCGACCCGTCCCTCCACCTTCTCCGCCAGGGCCGCGCCGACATGCCGCCCGGCGGCGAGCTCCACGACCTGGGGCGGTTCCAGCAGCAGCCACTCGTGGGCGAGGCGAACGGAGTCCCACTCGTCGGCCTGCGCCGGCTGGGTCGCTGCGGCGGCGGCGGGCGCGGGGACCGGGCGTGCTCGCGCCGGCCCGGCGCTGCGGGCCGCCGGCACCACGATCGGCGCGCCGGGCACCGTGACCCGACCTCCCGCCGCCGGCGACGGTGTGCCCGCCGCGGCGCCCGAGGCCGCGGGCCACGGTCGCGCGGACCCCGCACCCTGCACTGCGGCGGCCAGGTAGGCGGCCAGCAGCTCACTGCTGCGCCGCGTCCACGCCCCGGGGAGACCCGCCGACCCTGACGGCCCGCCGCCAGTCGATCCCGGCGGTACCGAACCAGCCGATGCCGCCCGGCCTGATCCGGGACCTGGACCGGGACCTGACCCAGGACCTGACCCGGGCCGAGCCGACCCGGGCGGCTGCGAGCGGCGGCCCGCCAGGCCCACGAGCCCCGACCAGGCCGCGTCCATCTCCGCGTCCATCTCCGCGTCCGCGGCCACCGCCCGCGGCCCGGACCCGCCGGTGTGCCCACCGGCGACGGACTCCCCCGGCAGCGGTAGCCGGAACCCCAGCTCGGGCTCCGTGACGCCGAACAACTGGCAGTAGGAGCGCCGATAGGCGACCCCGGGAAAAACCTTGCCGAGTTCGTGGCGGCGAATCATTTCCGCGGTCGCCGCCGGCGGGGNGAATCCGCTTTTTTCCGGCAGCCCGCGCAGCCGCCCGGCGAGACCGTCCTGGGTCAGGCCGTGCGCCTCACGAAAGCGTCGGAGAATGTTCGGCATCCATCCCGGATGCCTATCGACCGACACATCGACTCCGTTCTCTCGCCACCGCCGCACCCCGAGATCAGGATAGTCAGTGGGATGAGACGAACGGGCAGAATTACCGGAACAGGAACCGGTGCATCCTCGATGTCCCTTTCCTGTCCGGTCGTGGGCCTGTCCGGTCGTGGGCCTGTCCGGTCGTGGGCCTGTCCGGTCGATTGCCTCCCCGATGCTCTGGTCAGGCCGCCCGGGGTGCGGTGAACTCGTGGTCACGCGGCCGCGGCCGGATGGACGGGAGGTCCCCGGCCGTGGGGCCGCACTCCGGGTGCCGGTCGGCAACGAGTTGCCCCCTCGAAGACCGGCACCCAGGCCGGTTCCGGGTGGGCGTCCACGGGCCACGCCGGCCCACCCGGAGCCGGCCGCTCGCCGCCGGCACCCGTCCCGCACACCGCCGGTGACCGCCTGCACGCCGAGTTCGGCCGGCCGGCCCAGGTCGTCGAGAATCCTTTCGACCCGCTCCCCGTTCGGTCCGACGTCGAAGGAACAGGTCGTGGTCTTCCGGATTTCGCGGTAATCCCGACCCTCGGCCTCGCAGTGCGTCCGCAGGATGTCGAGCTTTCGCGGCAGCTCCGGGCCGGGAAAGAGATTGCCAGCCTGGGCGTAACGGGCCACCAGCCGCAGCGTCTTCCGTTCGCCGCCGCCGCCGATCAGGATGGGCGGATGCGGCCGGGTCAGCACCTGCGGCGAGTTGAGCGGCCGGGCCAGCCGATAGTACCGACCGATGGTGCCGGCCGGAATAGGGGCTTTCGTCGTCGCTCCACCTCCGCAGGCAGATCTCGAGGGTCTCCGCGAGGCGTTCGAAGCGTTCGGCCAGTGGCGGGAACGGCGGGCCGCGGGCCGCGGCCCGCTGTCTCCGCCTCGGACCAGGCCGCCCCGATGCCGAGCCAGGCCCGACCGCCGGAGAGGGCGTCGAGCGTGTTGACGATCTTGACGAGGACCCCGGCCCTGTGGCGAGGTGAAGTCGTCGGTGACGATAGACCTCCCATCCGTACACGGAGAGTCGCTCGTAGAACGGTATCCCCGCCGTACACGCCCACCAGACCCAACATCACAACAGGCATCTCGCGACGGACTTCCACCCGTAATGCCAGGAAACCCGGATGTACGACAATCCAGGCATGTTCCGTCCGGTAGCCGCCAGGACGGCCGTCTGGTGCCCGGGTGGCGGGGCCTCCGGGGTGTCCGTACCCTTTTGCGCGAAGGTGGTGGCATCCCTCCGCCCACCCCACAGATGGTCACATACCGTGACCATCGATCGGAGTCCGGGGCGCAGCCCGGGGCGGCGGGGGCGGCCACGCGGCCCGGTCCGCGCCCGGCGGTCGGCTCGCCGGACGGCTCGCCGCGGCGGACGGTCGACCGGCTCACGCACGCCGACCGCGCCGGGCCGCAACCGGGGGCCCGGCTCGCGGGCCCGCACGCAGCATCCGGCGGGGGGATGACCGGTTGACCACATCGCCACCTCCCCCACGCAGGTTCCGCCTGATCCGGTTCGCCCAGCTACTGCTCATCCTCGCCACGCTCGCCCTGTCCGTCGCCTCGTTCGTGGACATGCCACGCTTCGGCCACGAGGCCCGGTCGCTGAGCTATGGCGTCGCCATCGGCTCCGGCCTGATCTGCGTGTCCCGGGCCGTCCTCGTCCGCGGCGAGCGCACCCCCTGGGCACTGCTCGGCGCCGGGCTCATCAGCTACGGCTGCGGGACGATCTACCACAACGTCGCCGTGGACGGGCGGGGCGACGACATCCAGCCCTCGCTGGCGGATCTCGCCTGGCTGCTGTTCTACCCGGCCTGCTACGTCGCCGTGATCCTGCTGCTGCGCCGGCGGCTGGTCCGGCTGCACCGCAGTGTCTGGCTGGACGCGTTCGTCGGGCTGCTCGGCGTGGCCGCGCTGACCAGCGGCATCGGGGTGGCGATGGCGCGGGCCAACCCCGAGCACAGCGCGTGGACGATGACCGTCAACGTCATCTACCCGCTGGCGGACCTGCTGCTGATCCTGCTCGTCGTCACCGTGTTCGGGCTGCTGGGCTGGCGCCCGGGGCGGGTGTGGTGGCTGCTGGGCGCCGGCCTGGTGAGCTTCGCCCTGGCCGACTCGCTGCTGCTCGTGATCGTCACCGCCGGGCACACGCCGTCGAACGGGGTGCTGTCCAGCCTGTGGCTGCTTTCGGTGCTCATGCCGGCGCTGGCGTCCTGGCTGCGCCCGCGCTGGCAGCCGCCGGCGAAGATGTCCGGGTGGGGCGTGATCGCCGTGCCGCTGGTCCTCGCGACGGTCGCGCTGGGCCTGCTGGTGCTCGGCGCCGCGATCGACCTGCCGGCGGTCACCGTGGCGCTCGCGGCGGCGACGGTGCTGTCCGCCCTGGCCCGCGCGGCCTTCACCTTCATCGAGGTCCAGCAGCTCGCGGAAAGCAGGGTGCTGGCCCGCACCGACGACCTCACCGGCCTGGCCAACCGCCGTGGCTTCATCGAGCGGCTGACCCGGGCCGAGCAACGCACCACCGGACCGGACACCTTCGCCCTGCTGCTGCTCGACCTCGACCGGTTCAAGGAGATCAACGACTCGCTCGGCCACCAGGTCGGGGACGCGCTGCTGACCCAGGTCGGCACCCGCATCTCCGACGCCCTGCGCCCGGGTGACCTGCACGCCCGCCTCGGCGGTGACGAGTTCGCGGTGCTGCTCGAACACGCCGACGCCGACGCCGCCCGCCGGGTCGCCGACCGGGTGCTGACCGTGCTCGCCGATCCCTTCGACGTCGGGGGCGTGACGCTGCACGTGGGCGCGAGCATCGGGGCGGCCGTCTACCCGGACCATGCGCAGGACGCGCACACCCTGCTGCAGCGCGCCGACGTGGCGATGTACGCGGCGAAGTCGGGCCGCACCGGCGTGGAGTCCTACCGGCCGGGCGCCGACGTGAACAGCCTCGTCCGACTGGACATGATCGAGTCGCTGCGGNCCGCCCTCGGCACCGGCCAGTTGGAGGTGCACTACCAGGTCAAGGTCGATCTCGGCTCCGGGCGGACGGAGTCCGTCGAGGCCCTCGTCCGCTGGCGGCACCCGACCAGGGGCCTGCTCGGCCCGGAGGAGTTCGTCCCGCTGGCCGAGCAGGCCGGGTTCATGCGGATGCTCACGATCGAGGTGCTGCACACCGCCCTCGACCAGTGCCGGCGCTGGCACGCCGCCGGCCTCGAGGTCGCCGTGGCCGTCAACCTGTCCGCCTCCGACCTGCTCGACCGGGGCTTCCCCGCGCAGGTCAGCGGGATGCTCGCCGGCTTCGGCCTGAGCCCCGCAGTGCTGGAGCTGGAGATCACCGAGACGACGCTCATGCTCGACCGGGTGCGGTCGGCCACCGTGCTCGGGGAGCTGCGGGCGCTGGGCATCGGCATCGCCGTCGACGACTACGGCACCGGCTACTCGTCGCTGGCGCGGCTGCTCGAACTGCCCGTGAACGTACTCAAGCTCGACAAGTCGTTCATCCAGCGGGTGGCGGACGACAGCCGGGCCGAGGCGATCGTGCGATCCACCGTGGGCCTGGCGCACGCCCTCGACCTGCGGATCGTCGTCGAGGGGGTGGAGACCGCGGCGGCGGTGCGGATGCTGCGCGAGGTCGGTTGCGACCTCGCGCAGGGCTACTTCCTCGGCGAACCCGGCCCGTCCGAGCTGGTTACCGAACAACTCCGGCGACAGGCGGCGCTGGCTGGCACGATCGACCTGGAGACGGCGACGCGGGAGATGGCGACGCGGGAGACGACGGCGCAGGAGACGACGGCGCAGGAGACGACGACNCAGGAGACGACGACGCAGGAGACGACGACGCGGGAGGCGGTCGGGCTTGCGACGCCCCGCGAGGCGGGCGCCCGGGAGGCGGCTCGCGACCCCGTGGCCGACCGCGGGGCTCGCCGCACCGGCGGCCGCGCCCCGACGAGGGAGGGTGGCGTGCGCAACACTCCGGTGGCCCCCGGATCGACGCCGGCGGGCAGCCCGTGGCGGTGACCGCGGCGCCCCGCGCGGTGGGTCCCACCGTGTGGGACGGCTTCTCGCTCCTGCGCAGCCCCGGCCGGGCACCGGTCGCGGTCGGGGGCACGCTGGACCCGGCGACACTGGTCGGCGCCTACCGGGCGGGGGCGTTCCCGTGGCCCACCGGGGACGAACCGGAGGGCGCCGAGGCCGACGAGCCGGCGCCGGCCGGCGCGGGTGGTCTGCGTGACCTGTTGCGGGCCGCCGTCGCGGCCCGCCGGGTGCGGCATCTGTCCCCCGACCGTCCCGGCGGTTACGACCTGCCCTGGTGGAGCCCCGACCCGCGGGCGGTGATCCCCACCGGCGGGGTGCGGGTGAACCGCTCGCTGCGCAAGCGGCTGCGCAACTGCGGGTGGACGACGACCGTCGACGAGGCCTTCGTCGAGGTGGTCCGGGGCTGCCAGCGCGACGGCACGTCGGGCTGGATCACCGATGAGCTGATCGACGGCTACGCCCGGCTGCACGCCCTGGGATGGGCTCACAGCCTGGAGGTCTGGGACGGCGACGACCTCGTCGGCGGCGTCTACGGGGTCGGGATCGGCGGCGTGTTCGCCGGCGAGTCGATGTTCCACGCCCGCACCGACGCCTCGAAGGTCGCCCTCGCCGACTTCGACGCGCGTTTCGCCGCCGCCGGAGGCGTGCTGATGGACGTCCAGATGACGACGGACCACCTCGTCGACCTCGGCGCGCTGGAGATCCCTCGGGCCGACTACCTCGCGGTGCTGGCGCGGGTGCGCGACGCCGACATCCGGCTCGACCGCGACCGGCGGCCGGTCGCCCGCCTCGCGCCGCCCGCGGGCTGACCGGCCGCCAGTCGTCGGGTACCGGCGGCTCAGCCGGGATCGGGCGGGCCGCTCGCCGCCACCAGCGGGAAGCGGTCACCGGCCTCGCCGAGGACGGCGAGCAGGTGGTCGATCTCGTCGTCGGTGTTCGCGGCAGTGATCTGGATCCGCACCCCGACCTGGTCGCGGGGGACGACGGGGAAGGGCACCACCGACGCGAAGACCCCCCGCTCGTACAGGAAGCGGCCCAGCGGGTCGGCGTTGTCCGCATCCAGCAGCGGGATCTCGACGATCGGGAATCCGCTGGTGTTGAGCGTGCCCAGGCCCAGCCCGCGCAGCCCGTCGAGGAACCGGCTGGTCAGCCGGTGCAACCGGGCCCGCAGCGCCTCCCCGCGCCGCTCGTTGACCCGCAGGCCGACCAGGCCCGTCGCCAGCGACGCGACCGGCGACGGGCCGGAGAAGATGTACGGCCCGGCCGCGGACTTCAGGTACTCCTTCACCTCCGTCGGGCAGGCGACGAACGCGAGCAGCGACGAGTACGCCTTGGAGAACCCGCCGACGAGCACCAGGTTGTCGTAGCCGGCGCCGAGATGGCGCACGATGCCGTTGCCGCGGCTGCCGTACGGGCTCGACTCGTCGGGGCCGCGCTCCCCGACAACGCCGAAACCGTGCGCGTCGTCGACGTAGAGCAGCGCGTCGTGGGCACGCGCGAGCGGGAGGAGCTCGTCAAGCGGCGGCCCGTTGCCCGTCATGCTGTGCACCCCGTCGACGCAGATCACCCGGGGATGGGGGGCCGCGCGCAACAGCCGGTCCAGCCGGTCGAGCCGGTCCTCCCGGAACCGCGCGACGGTCCCGCCGCGGCTGGCGACCATCGCGGCCCCGTCGTGGGCGGTCTGGTGGGCGTGGAGCTCGACGAACAGCGCGCCCCGGCCGACCAGCGCCGGCAGCACCGAATGTTGGATATGGGTGATGGTCGGCAGCAGCAGCGCGTCCTCGGCGCCGAGCAGCTCCGCGAGCATGCGCTCGATGTCGTCGTAGGGGCGCGGGCTGGCAATCAACCGTGACCAGCTCGGATGCGTACCCCACAGGTCCAGGTACGCCGGAACCGCCTCGATGATCTCCCGATCGAGATCTAGCCCCAGATAGTTACAGGAGGCGAAATCGGTGAGCCAGTGGTCACCGATCCGTATCCGGCGGCCGTCGATCTCGTCGACCGTCGCGTCGTAAAAGGGAGCCTGCCGGCGCATGCGGTCGAGTTCCGTGCGGATACCCAGCGGCCGGTCGAGGACGTGCCGCCAGGCCGGCGAGAATGCACTCGGCGCAGGTGGCAGGGGTCGGCCCAGGGTTTCAAAGGTCTGGGACATCCGGCCCGCTACCTGGCCGGTCGAGGGCTCGGGGGGATCACGCGACCTGGCCTGATGATCGCGGATAGCACAGAATGTCGCGGGGATCCGAGTTTTCGGAAATTCATCGGATCCGACTTGGTGGTCGGGCGCGCCACTACCATCACCCATCCTTGGGTTCACCGGGAACGCACGTCGCCGGGTCAGGGAACGAGGAGAAACCAACGGAAAAAAGGAACGTGGGGCAGGTAAACGATAAACCTCCCGACCCGTCGATTCCACACATCGCGCGCGAGCTGGGCAAACGCATAGCGAGATCCTCCGTCCACCGCACCCGACGCCCGCGCGGCGATACACCGGGGACGGCGCATCCCGCCTCGCCCGACCGAGCCAACCC
This sequence comes from Frankia sp. ACN1ag, assembly GCF_001414035.1. NCBI lineage: Bacteria > Bacillati > Actinomycetota > Actinomycetes > Frankiales > Frankiaceae > Frankia > Frankia sp. ACN1ag. The sequence continues at coordinate 34,889 of NZ_LJPA01000041.1, forward strand.
CGCAGGAGGGCTTGCGCCCGCTCCCGCCGACCCCACCGGAGATGCCCTCCCACTCCCCGTCAGGCCCCACCGGGGATGCCCTCCCGCCCCTGCACAGGCCCGCCGGACCCCGACCCGCGAGGCATCGACCGACCCTCGCCCGGGGCCGGCTGCCCCCCGCGGCCGGAGTGTTATCGTCCCCGCCATGTCTGACACGGCGGCATCCGCGGCGACTTCCGCCGAGCCCACGACGGCGACAGCGGGGCCCTCCGACCCGGACGGCGAGGCGCCCCTCGTGCGCACGCTGCCGTACTCCGGCTGGGGCCTTAGCCGGTCGAAGACCCTCTTCCTCGCCCACCGCAAGGAGCCCGTCGACCCGGCGGGGTTCTACTCGCTGATCGCCGCGGACTCCGTCCGCCAGCTCATGCGGTACACCTCGCTGACCGGCCAGCTCGTGCTGGACGTCGGCGGCGGTCCGGGCTACTTCCGTTCGGCGTTCCTCGACGCCGGCGCCCGCTACGTCTGGGTCGAGCCGGACGTCTCGGAGATGGAGGCCGGGGGCATCGAGGTCCCCGGCCGAGTCCGGGGCAGCGCGCTGGACCTGCCGTTCCTGTCCGGCAGCGTCGACCTGTGCTACACGTCCAACGTCCTGGAGCACGTCCCCGACCCGTGGCGGATGTGCTCGGAACTGGTCCGGGTCACCCGCCCCGGCGGGCTGATCTTCCTCAGCTACACCAACTGGCTGTCGCCCTGGGGCGGCCATGAGACGGCGCCATGGCACNACCTCGGTGGTGACCGGGCAGCGGCCCGCTTCGAGCGCCGCAAGGGGCAGGCGCCGAAGAACATCTACGGCCGGACACTGTTCCCGGTGTCGGTCGCCGACACGCTGTCCTGGGCACGCCGCCGCGCCGACGTCGAGATCCTCGACGCGATGCCGCGTTACCTGCCGGACTGGGCGAAGGTGATCCTGAAGGTGCCCGGGGCCCGCGAGATCGTCACCTGGAACCTCGCGATGGTGCTACGCAAGCGCTGAGACCGTCGCGAGCGGCCCCAGCGCAGCGGTCCCCTGGCCCCGCTCGCGGTGGCGGCGACCCCGCCCCCGAGACGAGGCGGTGTGCCGGGCAGCGGCGCCACCTGTCTCCTCCACAGGGATAAATCGGACGCCAAGCCCGGTGGAAGAACCATGAAGGCGTTCGCCCACGCATCCCCTCGGGGACGTGCGGTCAGACGAGCCTGAGCTGCTGGCCCGCCGACGGCCGGCGGGCCCGCCGACGCGCGCCCGCGGCCTCGCCCGTCGACAGCAGGGCCGGGCCGATGTCGGCGAGGAACGGCGAGGGCCGGGTCTCCGCGTCCGTGCCGGCGCGGCGGCGCGCCGCGGAGGTCAGGATCAGCTGGTGGCGCGCCCGGGTGACGCCGACGAAGAACAGCCGCCGCTCCTCGGCCTCGGCAAGCAGCGCCGCCGCGGCCGGGTCGACCTCCCCGCCCGGGTCGACCTCCCCGCCCGGCGTCGCCTCGCCGGTGGCCGCGCAGGCGCGGCCGGCGGGGCCGAAGCGCATCGGCAGCAGCCCGTCCTCACAGCCGACGATGAAGACCAGACCGAACTCCAGGCCCTTGCTCGCATGCAGGGTGAGCAGGCTGACGCGGTCCGCCCGCGGGTCGAGCCCGTCGACCTCGCTGGCCATCGTGACCGACGTGAGGAAGCCGTCCAGGTCGGTCCCGGCGGCGGCCGCGGCGGGCGAGAGCAGCTCCACGGCCAGCCGCAGCTCGGCCTCGGTGGGCACCCGTCCGCCGGGGAAGCCCACGAACCCCGCCGGCAGCGACGCGCCCAGTTCGGTGCCGAGCGCGGCCGCCAGGTCGACCGCCTGCGCCGCCGCGTCACGCAGCAGCCCCGACACCGCCCGCACACCCACCGCACCGGCCGCCCTCGCCGCACCGGTCACCCTCGCCGCACCGGTCACCCTCGCCGCACCGGCCGCCCTCGCCGCACCGGCCGCCCTCGCCGCACCCACCGCACCGGCTGCTCCGGTCGCACCGGCCGGGCGCAACAGGGCCAGCAGGGCGGCGACGGCCGGGGCGTCGGCCAGCGGCAGATGCGAACGGCGTTGGAAGGGGAATCCCCGCTTCGCCAGCGCCTCCATGATCGGTTCCGCCTGGCGGGCGGTCCGGTAGAGCACCGCGATGTCCGCGAACGACAGGGCCGCCTCCACCGACCCGTCCACCCCGGAGTCGAGTGCGTGGAAGGAGGTCCCGCCGAGTGCGGCGTCGATGGTGTCGACGACCGCGATGGCCTCCTCGGCCTCGCTGCGGTAGCGCCGCAGCAGCACCGGGCCGTCCCCCTCGGCGCCCCGCACCGCGGTCAGCGCCCGGCCCGGTACCAGGCTCGCCGGGGCGATCACGTCGAGGGCCGCCCGCACGATCGTGCGCGTCGACCGGTAGCCGCGGGTGAGCGCGACCGTGCCCGCGCCCGGGTAGTCCTGCTCGAACCGCAGGAAGAAGCCGACATCGGCGCCGCGGAAGCTGTAGATCGCCTGGTCCGGGTCGCCGATCACGCACAGGTTCGCCGCCGGCGGGCACAGCAGTCCCAGCAGTCGGTACTGGAGCTCGTCGGTGTCCTGGTACTCGTCGACCCAGACATGGCGCCAGCGGTCGCGGTAGTGCTCGACCAGCTCCGGTGCCAAGCGCAACAGGGTCAGCGGCAGCGCGATCAGGTCGNCGAGGTCGACCATGTCCCGTTCCCGCAGTTCGGCGTCGTAGCGGGCAAGGACGCCGACCAGGTCATGGTCGCGCTGGGCCTGGCCGAGCGCCCGCAGCCGCTTGAGCTCGGCGATCCCGGCCGACACCCGGCGCCGGACGCGGGAGTCGCCCTCGCCGTGCAGCGCGGCGTCGAGCAGCTCCGCCCGCACGGCGTCGTCGGCGACCTGGACCTGCGCCCCGCGCGCCAGCCGCTCGTGCTGCTCGCGGACGATCGTCAGCCCCAGGCCGTGGAACGTCGTCGCGAGCACCCGGCGGGCCCGTTCGCCCAGCATGGCGTCGAGCCGCTCGGCGAGCTCCCCCGCCGCCCGCCGGGTGAACGTCACCGCCAGGCACTGCTCGGCGGGCACGTCGCGCTCGGCGACCCGGTGGGCGATCGCGTGCACCAGCGTGCGGGTCTTGCCGGTTCCGGGGCCGGCGAGGACGAGCAAGGGGCCGGCCGGATGCGCCGCCGCCCGCCGCTGGTCCGGGTCCAGCCCGTCGAGCACGGACGGTTCCGCACCCGCTCCCCATTCCGCCGACTCGGCCACACCCACCGGCTCGACCGGACCCGCCGGTTCCGCGGAACCGACCGACGTGACCGCAGGCGCCCCCGCGGCGACGGCACGGTCAGCCGGCGATCCCTCCCCCACCGCGGCGAGCGCCTCGTCGAGCGTCGGGCCGCCGTCGGCGACATCCGTGCCGCCCGCCGCAGCCGCCTCGACGGCAAGTGCGCTGTGCCGGCCCCGCTGGCCGCGTCCCGCCTGCCGCGAGATCCGGCCGCCGCGCCCGGCCGCGTCCGGCTCGGCGGGGGCGCTCGGGGCGAAGTCGAACAGGGTGCCGCCGTCGCCGGCGAGCTCCCGCGACTCGAACAGCCGGATGACGCCGTACTCGCCGTCGAAGCCGGCCTGGCGGATCACCTCGCCGCGCCGCAGCCGGGAGATCGCCTCGACCAGTTCGGCCGAGCCCACCTCGGCGATCGCCGACACCGGGACGTCGCCGAGGATGCCGAGCTCCGGGCCGAGCCGGGACACCAGCGAGGTGACCTGGCCCGCGACCGCCTTGCTCTTCGGCCCCACCCCAAGGATCTCCCCGACGACCTCCGGCAGCGGCACCAGCGAGGTGACCGCGGCGGCTGTCGCGGGACGCACGCCGGCCCCGCGATCGGACAGCGCCTCCACCCGGTTGAGCACGCCCACGGTCAGCAGTCCGCCGCAGGTCGGGCAGCGCCCGCCGACCTCGCGGGTCTGCTCCGGGGTCAGGCAGACCCCGCACTTGCGGTGCCCGTCGAGGTGGTACTTGCCCTCCTCGGGAAAGAACTCGACCGTCCCGGCGAACCCGTCCCCGCCGCGCAGCGCCGCCTCGATGGCGAAGTAGTCCAGCTCGCAGGTGAAGGCCGTCGCCTCGCGGCCGAGCATGGGCGGCGAGTGGGCGTCGGAGTTGCTCACCAGGCGGTAGCGGTCGAGGCCGGAGATCCGCCAGAACATCTCCGGGTCGGCGGACAGCCCCGTCTCCAGGGCGAAGATCTCGTCGGCGAGGTCGACGTAGCAGTCCTCGACGGCGTCGAAGCCGGACTTGGAACCCAGGACGGCGAACCACGGCGTCCACACGTGCGCTGGCACGAGGTAGCAGCCCGGCCCGCCGGCCAGGGTGATCTCCAGCAGGTCGCGGGAGTCCAGGCCGAGGATGGGCCGCCCGTCCGCGGCCAGGTTGCCGATGCGGGCGAGCGCCGCGGTGATGGCTCCGGCGGCTTCCCGGGTCGGCGCGTAGAGCAGGTGATGGACCTTGCGGGTCCGATCGCCCCGCTTGTAGATCGTGGAGATCTCGCTGGAGATCATGAAACGGGTCACTGTCCGACAGGAGGCCGGCAGCGTGCGCAGCACCTCCCGTTCCAGATCCGGCCGCAGCCGGAACAGGCCGGGCTCGGCCGGCACGAGTTTCTCGGCGAGCTCCTGCGACCACGCGGGGTGGGTGAAGTCTCCGGTGCCGACGACGGCGATGCCCTTGCGCGCCGCCCACCAGGCCAGGTGCTCCAGGTCGCAGTCGCGGCTGCAGGCCCGGGAGTAGCGGGAGTGGATGTGCAAATCAGCATAGAACCGTGACCTCACGGATGCGTATGTTGTCGCATCCGCGCGCGGCGACCGGCGGCGGCACGCCGAAGGTGCGGCCCCGAGCGTCGACCGGCCAACGGCAGGCATACGCCGAGGCCACGGCCGATCCATGGCCGCCAGCCGCCGGCAGGTCGCGGGGTGGCCGGCGTGGACGTGCCACCCGGCCCGCCGCCCGCCGGGGACAACCGTCATTATTCGTCGTGGCGGAGCCCTGATCGCGGCGGCGCGGAGGGGTACGGGAACGGGAGGGACGGCGGATGGCACCCTATGGGCGGCGCCTCCTGCCCGCCGCCGGCGCGGGGCAAGCGCGGCGGGTGATCCGGTGACGGCGCGCTACACCGACGCCGAGCAGCGGGCGGCGCTGGCCGACCGCTGCCATCGGCTGGTGCGCTTCCTGCACGAGGTCGCGCTGGCCCGCTCCACGCGGGTGCGGACCGTCGAGGAGCACCCGCTCACCGTCTGGCTCGCCGACATCCCGGCCGGCGTCGCCCTGTCGGAACACGCCGGCGCCGGCGAGGTCCTGCTGACCGCCCCCGCCGCCGCCGCGCTGCCCCCGCCCCCACCGCTCCCGCCGCTCCTCGCCGGTCGGATCCGCCTGCCCGACGCGGCCCTGGCCGACCCCGACCGCCCCCCGGTGTGGCCGAGCGCGGGCGCAAACGCCGACGCTGCGGCCGGTTCCGACCCGGCGGGCCCGGAGGACGACCGGCTGGAGGCCGCCTACCGCGACTGGCTGCCCGGCTGGCGGATCTGGGCGACGCGCGCGCGCGCCGACGCCGAGCGCCGCGCCCTGCACAACACGCTGCACGCCGTCGCCGCCCGGGTGGCCCAGGAGGGCGACGCGCTGGAGCTGGTGCTGGCCACCGGCCTGCTTACCTGGACGCCACCCGGCGGCCCGCTCATCCGCGAGCACCTGCTGTCCACCCGGGTGAGCTGCGAGATCGACCCGGTCAGCTCGGACATCCGGGTGCGGGTGCCGGCGGGTGGCGCCACCCGACTGGGCGATGGCCCGCTGCTCGACGGCCTTCCCGGTTTCCGCCGGGAACGGACCAACCACCTGCACGAACGCCTGCACAACCGGCCGCCGGTCCCGCTCGGCGCGGACGACCCGCGGCTGCTGCGGGACTGGTTGACCCTGGCCCTGGACGTGCCGGTGGACGGCTTCGAGCCGCAGGACGCGCCGCCACCACCACCGGACGGCACGACCCGCCCCCGCGTGACCTTCGCCCCCGCGCTCGTGCTGCGCGTGCGTGACCAGGCCTCGCTGCTGACCTACTACGAGCGGATGCTGGCGGCGTTGCGCGGCGACGGGCCGCCGCCGCTGGGCCTGGTCCAGCTCGTCGCGACCCTGGACGCCGACGACCGGCTCGCCTGGCTCGACGCCGAGGGCGCGACGAGCGGCGCCGAACTCGGCGCCGACCCGCTGCTGCCGCTGCCGGCCAGCCCCGAGCAGGCCCGGGTGCTCGAACGGCTGCGCCACGACAACGGCGTCGTCGTCGAGGGTCCGCCAGGCACCGGCAAGACCCACACGATCGCGAACCTGATCTCCGCTCTGCTCGCCGAGGGTCAACGGGTCCTCGTCACCAGTCAGAAGGCGCAGGCCCTGCGGGTGCTGCGGGAGAAGCTTCCGCCCGAGCTGCAGCGGCTGTGCGTGTCGCTCACCGACGTCGAGGAGGCGTCCGGCCCCGCTGGCGTCTCCGCGGTGGACGTCGGCGCGATGGACGTCGGCGCGATGGACGGGGTGGGCTCGCCCGAACTCGCCGCGAGCGTCAGCGCGTTGGCCGCGGAGAAGGCGGTCTACCATCCCGAGGCGCTCGACCGCCGGATCGAGCAGGCCGCGCGGCGGCGGGCCGAGGCGCTGCGTGCCCGGGCCGAGCTCGCCGAGCGGGCCCGCGGCGCGCGGGCCGCCGAGCTCGCCGTGCATCCGGACAGCGAGGTCGGCGCCGCGGGATGGGGGGGAACCCGGGCCAGCATCGCCGCCCGGGTTCGCGACGGTGGCGGGACTTACGGCTGGTTGCCGCTGCCCGTGCCGCCCGCGCGGACCGGCGACGAGCAGCCCGCGCCGCTGACGGACGCCGAGGCGGTGGAGCTGTACGCCCTGCTGCGCGCCGCCGACGACGACCCGGCCTCGGACGTCCCGATCGGTGCGGTACCGCCGGTCCTGGCCGCGGCGCGCTTCGCCGCACTGGTGACCGCGGACCGCGCGGCCCGGCAGGCGGCCGAGGCGGCCCGGGCCGGGGTCACCGCCACCGCCCGCGCCCTCCTGGACGAGATCGCCACGGCCGGCCCCGGACCGTCGCCGACCGACCCACTGCGGGCCGCAGTGACCGCGCTTGTCCGCGCTCTCGACGACCTGGCCGCGCACGGCGCCCGCGGACCGGACCGGGACTGGATCCCCGCCGCCCTCGACGATGCCCTCGCCGGGCGAGACCGCCTGCTCTGGGCCAAGGTGAGCGCCGCCGCGCCGCTCATCGCGCAGGCGGCCCGCCACGTCGACGACCTCGGCCTGCACGCCGTGGTGCTGCCCTTCACCGACGCCGCCCCCACGGATCCGGCCCGCGCCGCGGACGACGGCGACGGCGACGGCGACGGCGACGGCGACGGCGAGCCCAGCAGCGGCGAACCCGGCAGCGCCGAGCGGGGCAGCGCCGAGCGGGGCAGCGCCGAGCTCGATCCCGCCGCCCTGCTCCCTCGCGCCGAGGCGCTGCGGGCCCATCTGAACGGCGGCGCCGAGCTCCGGCGTCGCTTCAAGCCGAAGGTCCAGCGGGAGGCCGACGCGCTGCTGCGCCAGGTGACCGTCGACGGGGTCGCGCCGACAACCCCGGAACTGCTCGACGTCGTGCTGACCCGCCTGCGGGCGGAGCTCGCCGTCGAGGCGGCCGGTCGCGGCTGGACCCTGGTGGGCCGCCCGCCGCGGCCCGGTGATCCGCTCGAGGTCCGACTGTCCCGGCTGGTCGAGGGACAGCAGGCCATCGAGGGAATCGACGCCGTCGTGGCCGCGCGGGACCGGGTCGTGGCCCTCGCCGCCACGGCGGCGCCCGGGCAGCCGGTCACGATCGACTCCGCCGCGGACGCGCGGGATCTGGCCGCGGCGATGGCCGCGCTCGCAACGATGGCGGCCGCGGCCGAGGCCGACCGGGCGCTGGCCGACCTCGCCGACGAGTACGACCGGCTCGCCGCCGCCCCGGACGCCCCCACCACGCTGGCCGCCGAGCTCGGCGCCGTGGCCGCCGCCACCCGGACCCGCGACGCCGACGCCTACGCCACCGCCCGCGCCGAGCTCGACGCCGCGGTGACCCGGGGGCAGGCCGCCGCCCGGCGCGCCGCGCTGCTCCGCCGGCTGCGGGCGGCCCATCCCGCGTTGGCGGATCTCCTGACCGCCGCCACGATCGACGGATCCGCCCGACCCGACGGCGGCCCGGGCGGCGCGCGAGGGCGCGAGGACGGCGGTGATGATCCGTGGCCGGCCCGGCTGGCGTCGTTCTCGGCCGCCTGGGCCTGGGCCGTCGCGGCAAGCTGGCTGGCCCGAGCCGCCCGTCCCGACGTCCCTGCCGGCTCCCCGGGTTCCGTAGGCGCTCCCGGCGGCGAGCCCCGCGGCGACGGCGTTCCCGACGGTGCGACCACGGCGTCGCCCGTCGACCTGGACGCCCAGCTCGACGCGGCCGAGGATGTCCTCGCCGCGGCCACCGCGGAACTGGCCGGGGCGAAGGCCTGGAAGCACTGCCTGGAACGGATGGGCGCCGAGCAGTCAGCCGCGCTGCGCGCCTACGCCGACACCGTCGCCGCCGGCGGCACGCTGGCCGGTCGGCACGCCGAGCGCTACCGGCAGGCCGCCCGGGAGGCGATGGAGATCGCCCAGACGGCGGTGCCGGCCTGGGTGATGCCGATCCGGGAGGTGCTGTCGACCATCCCCGCGGTCCGCGACAGCTTCGACGTCGTCATCGTCGACGAGGGCAGCCAGGCCGGGCTCGACAGCCTGTTCCTGCTGTGGCTGGCGCCCCGCGTGATCGTCGTCGGCGACGACCGCCAGTGCACCCCGCCGGTCGACCCGGCGCAGGAGCTCGACCCGGTCCTCGACCGGCTCGACGCCCTGCTGCCGGACGTGCCGGCCTGGCTGCGCGTCGGTTTCACCCCGCGGTCCAGCCTGTTCAGCCTGCTGCGGACCCGCTTCGGCGAGGTGATCCGGCTACGGGAGCACTTCCGCTGCATGCCCGAGATCATCGAGTGGTCGTCGGCGATGTTCTACCGGGACGCGCCGCTGCTGCCGCTGCGCCAGTTCGGCGCGGACCGGCTGACGCCGCTGGTCGCGCGGTTCGTCCCGCACGGGTTCACCACTGCCACCCCGGCGGGACCGCGCAACCCGGCCGAGGCCGAGGCGCTCGTCGCGCAGGTCCTGGCCTGCGCCGAGGACCCGCGTTACACCGGGCTCAGCTTCGGGGTCGTGGTCACCCAGGGCACCGCGCAGGCCACGCTGATCCGCGACCAGCTCGCCGAGCGGATGTCGGCCGCCGAGCACCTGCGCCGCCGGTTGCGGGTGGGCACGCCGGCCGACTTCCAGGGCGACGAACGCGACGTCGTGTTCCTGTCGCTGGTCGTCGCGCCGGGCGACCAGCCGGTCCCGCTGACCCGCCTGGAGTACCAGCGACGGTTCAACGTCGCGGCCTCCCGGGCACGCGACCAGGTCTGGCTGTTCCACTCGGTGTCGCCGGCCGACCTCGACCACCAGGATCTGCGCCACAGCTACCTCAGCTACGTGCTGTCGGCGGCGCGCCCGGTCGCGCCGCTGCCCGGCCTGGCGCCGCCGCTCGCCGAGGTTGCCACGGACCGTCCCCATCCGGCCTTCGGTTCGCTGTTCGAGCAGCGGGTGTTCCGCCACCTCGCCGGCCGCGGCTACCTCGTCACGCCCCAGGTGGAGGTCAACGGCCGGCGGGTCGACCTGGTCGTGGCGGGCGGGCGGGCCCGGCTCGCGGTCGAGTGCGACGGCGACGTCGGCCCCGGGCCGGCGGAGATCGCCCGCGAGTTCGACCGTGAACGGGAGCTGCGCCGGGCGGGGTGGCGGTTCTGGCGGGTCCGCCAGTCCGACTTCGAGCTCGACCCCGAGGCGGCGCTGGCCTCGCTGTGGCCGCGGCTGGCCGCCGCCGGGATCGCCCCGGCCCCGGTCGAGCGGGCCGGCCGCGACGATGAAGGAACGCCGGGCGGCCCGGCCGCCGCCCGCGGACCGGTCCGCGCCGGCGCGGACGAACTGCTGCACCGTTGGCGCCCGATCGCGCTCTCGGAGCTGGAGGGCCTCGACGACGCGCCGGCGCCGACCGAGCGGCGCGATCCGGCGGGTGCCCGGCGCTCTCCGGGTACCGGCGCCTCGACCGACTGACTCATCGGCCCGGCGGTCGGCCCCGCCGGTCGGCCGGCCCCGGGCGCGTCGTCCCGGCCCGGGGGGATCGGGGCGCACCTGCCTGCTGCGGCTCGACCCCGCCGGGCTCGCCGGCAGGCCGCTCGCCGCCTACCGGTTGCGCAGACCCGTCCGCCACGCCGACCGGCTCGGGGGCGCGCTCGGAGCCGTCGCCGCCCACGTCCCCCTCGCCGCCCACGTCCCCCTCGCCGCCCACGTCCGCCACGCCGCCCACGTCCCCCTCGCCGGCAACGTCCCCCTCGCCGGCAACGTCCTGCACGCCGCCCACGTCCCCCTCGCCGGCAACGTCCTGCACGCCGGCAGCCTCCTCCACGCCGGCGGCGCCGACGATGCGGGCGAACGGCGGCCGGTGCAACCGGGGCTTCGCCGCCGTCGGCTCCGTGAAGTCCGCCCGGTGGATGCGGCAGAACGCGGTCTGGGCCCCGGGCCCGATCCGGCACACCCCGATGTCCGCCGCCGCCGACAGGTAGGCCAGTGCCTCCGCGCGTTCGAGCCCGACCCGGCTCTGCAGGAACAGCACCGCCGAACGGGTCGCGCGGCGGATCGCCTCGGTCAGGTCGGCGTCGAGACCCACGGTGACCCACACGGTGTCGGTCTCGACGAACGGCTCACGCAGCGCGCCCAGGGCGGCGCGGGCGGCCGCCTCCCGCAGCGCCGTCAGGCGCAGCGTCGCGCGCAGCGGGCCCTCCAGGGCCGTCGCGCCGATCTTCCCGTCCCCGACGGCGTAATGCGGGTCGCCGACGGCGAACAGCGCGCCGGCGACCTGGACGGGCAGGTAGAGCCGGGCGCCGGTGCCGAGATCGCGGCAGTCCAGAGCGCCGCCGTGCAGGCCGACCGAGGTGGAGGGAATGACCTCGGTGGTACTGTCCACCGCGACCGCCATGACGCCCAGGAACGGAGCCAGCGGGAAGCGGGCTCGTCCGCCGCTCGTGCTCGTCAGCGAGCCGAAGAGGCGACCGCGGCGGCGTTCGACGGCGCAGAAGGTGGTGACGGTGCGAAAGCGCTGCCAGTGCCGCGCGTCGGCGTCCGGCTCGGGCGGGCTGCCCTCCGGAAACTCCCCGGCGAGCAGGCCGGCGCCATGGCGGGAGGAGATGATCCCGTACCGGGCCCGCGGGTGCAGCGACAGGACGTCGACGCGCAGCACGTCACCGGGCTGGGCACCACGGATGAGCACCGGCCCGGTCACGATGTGCGGGGCGTCCACGCCGAACCGGTGCGGCAGGCCGGAGGCGGCGATGGCCCGGGCGTCGGCGAGGACCTCCGATGCCGGCACGCCGAGGTCGGCGAGGAAGGCGTCGGGGTCACGGCCCTGGTCGCCGAGGATCCCCTCCGGGCTGACCGTGTCGAAGGTGACCGCGGCGCCGGAGTCGACGCTGAGCACGGGCCTGGTCAGTGCGTTGGGCAGCTCGCCCCATGTGACGGTCTCGGGGGTGGAGGGCAGATAGTGCTTTCCCTCGATCTTGCCCCGGCCTGGCTGCAGCGCCACAGGCGGGCCTACCAGGCCCGATGCCGGCCGGGCGGGCTCCCGCCGTGACGAGCCTGGACGCGCGGGCGACCGGCCCCCGGAGTCCCGGTGGGCCGGACGCGACATGCAGAAGGACAGGGCTGGTCATGCACGCGCGTCAGATTTTCAGTGGCACATGACGAAAAGGTGACGTGGATGTTGCGATCACGGTCATTCCGTCGGGAGGGGGTGCTGGGCCGGTGAGTGGGAGGTCCAGGGGCGTGCGGAGGCGGTCGGGCAGGCGGCACCGGCGCTTCGGTGCCACCCTCCGCGGCGCCCGGTCGTTGCGCGGCGCCGGCGCGCCGTGACCGCGACGCTGCGGGATCTCGGCGAGTTCGAGCTGATCCGCGCGATCACCGCCCGTTTCGCCCGCGGCCGGGACGTCCTCGTCGGCCCGGGCGACGACGCCGCGGTGCTGGCCGCGCCGGACGCCCGGGTGGTCGTCACCACCGACCTGCTGCTGGAGGGCCGCCACTTCCGGCGGGACTGGTCGTCGGGCCTGGACGTCGGGCACAAGGCCGCGGCGCAGAACCTCGCGGACGTGGCGGCGATGGGCGCCCGACCGACCGGGCTGTTCGTCGGCTTCGCCGCGCCCGGTGATCTCACCGTCGACTGGGCCCTGGCGCTGGCCGACGGGCTCGCCGCCGAGTGCGCCCGGGCCGGGGCCACCGTCGCCGGCGGCGACATCAGCTCCGCCGACTCCATCATGCTGGGGGTGACCGCTCTCGGTGATCTCGAGGGCCGGGCGCCGGTGCTGCGCTCGGGGGCCCGACCGGGCGACGTGGTCGTGCTCGCCGGCTCCCTCGGGCGGGCCGAGGCGGGCCTGGCCCTGCTCACCGCGGGCCTGGGCCAGGGCGCGGACGCCGGCTGGGCGGGGCTGGTCACGGCGCACCGGCGGCCCCGGCCGCCCTACCCGCTCGGCCCGGCGCTCGCCGCGGCGGGCGCGCACGCGATGTGCGACGTCTCGGACGGCCTGGTCCAGGACCTCGGCCACATCGCCGCCGCCTCGGGGATGCGAATCGATCTCGACCTGGCCGGCCTGACCGCCCTGGCCGGCGGTGCTCCGCTGCGCTCGGCCGCCGCCGAGCTGGGGGCGGACCCGCTGGACTGGGTGCTCACCGGCGGCGAGGACCACGCGCTCGTCGCCTGCCTGCCTCCGTCCGCGGCCATCCCCGGGGGCTGTGAACGGATCGGGCTGGTGCTGCCCGGAACGGGCGTGACCCTGGCCGGGCAGCCGACCGCCGGCCGAGGAGGATGGAATCACTTCAGGTGACCGAGGGCTCGGCGGCGTAACCGCCCGGCCGGCCACCGCATCTTGGCGGACGGTCTCGCCGGGCGGGCAGGAGGCCACCTCGGTGCAGGTGAGCAGGTCCGAACAGCAGATATCGCCCCGGCGATCCGCCGGGGCGAGCTGCATTATCCGAACCACGTAGACGCCGGCCCGCCAGGTCGCCTCACGGGCGTAGGTCGCTCGAAGCGACTTTTATTGGGTCCGGGGGCCATGATGCGGGCCGGCGACACTTAGCTTAACGGATGGACCGCCCCGGGTGTTCCCCGCGCGGGAAACCGGACGAACGGCCCGCATCGGGTAGGGGCCACCAAGGCCGGGCGAGTCACCCTCCGCTGCCGACCGCCCACGCACATACCGGCCACGTGGGCGGCAGGGCGGCATCGAACCGGCACGCACCGTGCCTATGACCCGACCGGGCAGGCCCGCCCCTGCCCTGGGTGTCCAGAGCGGGTAGCCTGAGCAGACGGTGGCAGAAGGGCCTTTCGGAGGCCGTGAAGTGAGACCGTGGATAGAGGCGAATGGCCCCGTGACAGCACCGACGGTTCCTGCGTCAGGACCTGACTTCGGACCCAATGAATGGCTGGTCTTCGAGATCTACCAGCAGTTTCTCGAAGATCCACAAAGCGTGTCGCCGGAGTGGCAGGAGTTCCTCTCCGACTACCGGCCGACCGCGCCGCCGGCCGGCCCCGGCGCGGATGCACCCGCCGCGGAGGTGGCACCAAGCGGGATCTCACCCGACGGTGAGGTCTCCCACACGGCGCCGTCTGCGGCGAAGCCTACCCCGCCCGCGGCTCCGGCGTCCGTGCCTACTCCGGCCCCGCCCGCGAAGCCCGTCGCGGCGGCGCCCGCGAAGCCCGCCACGCCCGCACCCTCCGCGCCTGCGAAGCCGGCAGCCGCCAAGCCCGTCGCGGCCGCCAAGCAGCCGGCACCCGCCCCCGCCGGCGCGGAGGGCTCGGCCACCACGCCGCTGCGCGGCGCGGCCGCCCGCGTGGTCAGCAACATGGAGACGTCGCTGCACGTCCCGACCGCCACGTCGGTGCGGGCGTTCCCGGCGAAGCTGCTCGCGGACAACCGCATCGTCATCAACCGGCACCTGGCCCGCTCCAGCGGCGGCAAGGTGTCGTTCACGCACATCATCGGCTACGCGATGGTCAAGGCGCTGGCCAGCAACCCGGCCATGAACGCCTCCTACGCCGAGGTCGGCGGCAAGCCGGCGCTCGTCCAGCCGGAGCACGTCAACCTCGGGCTGGCCATCGACCTGGTGACCCCGAAGGGCCGCCAGCTCGTCGTCGCCGCGGTGAAGAAGGCCGACACGCTGGACTTCAGCCAGTTCTGGGTCGCCTACGAGGACCTGGTCCGCCGCGCTCGGTCCAACAAGCTGACCACCGACGACTTCACCGGCGTCACCATCAGCCTGACCAACCCCGGCGGCATCGGCACGGTGCACTCGGTGCCCCGGCTGATGGAGGGCCAGGGCACGATCATCGGCGTCGGCGCGATGGAGTACCCGGCCGAGTTCTCCGGCGCCGCGGCCAACACGCTGGCCCGGCTCGCGATCTCCAAGACGATCACGCTGACCAGCACGTACGACCACCGCATCATCCAGGGCGCCCAGTCCGGCGAGTACCTGCGCCGGATGCACCAGCTCCTGCTGGGCGAGGACGGCTTCTACGACGAGATCTTCCAGTCGCTGCGGGTGCCGTACGAACCCATCCGCTGGGTCGCGGACATGCCCGTGGTGCACGAGGGCGACCTCGACCACAACGCCCGGGTGCTGGAGCTGATCCACGCCTACCGGGTGCGCGGTCACCTGATGGCCGACACCAACCCGCTCGAGTTCGCCATCCGCAGCCACCCCGACCTGGACATCATCAGCCACGGGCTGACGCTGTGGGACCTCGACCGGGAGTTCGCCGTCGGNGGGTTCGCGAGCCAGCGGACGATGTCGCTGCGCGACGTGCTCGGCGTCCTGCGCGACTCGTACTGCCGCCGGGTCGGCATCGAGTACATGCACATCCAGGAGCCCGACGAGCGGGCCTGGATCCAGGCCCGGGTCGAGCGGTCCGCGGAGCGTCCGGACCCGGCCGAGCAGTTGCACGTGCTGGAGCGCCTCGGCGCCGCGGAGGCGTTCGAGTCCTTCCTGCAGACGAAGTACGTCGGCCAGCGCCGCTTCTCGCTGGAGGGCGCCGAGTCGACGATCCCGACGCTCGACGAGGTGCTGGAGCGCTCCGCCGACGCCGGCATCGACGAGGTCGTCATCGGCATGGCCCACCGCGGCCGGCTGAACGTGCTCGCCAACATCGTCGGCAAGTCCTACCGGCAGATCTTCGCCGAGTTCGAGGGTCACCTCGACCCGCAGACGGCGCACGGCTCCGGCGACGTGAAGTACCACCTGGGCGCGGAGGGCGTGTACACCGGCCGCGAGGGGCGCAAGGTGCCCGTCTCGGTCGTGGCGAACCCGTCGCACCTGGAGGCCGTCGACCCGGTCACCGAGGGCGTCGTCCGGGCAAAGCAGGACATCCTGGACAAGGGCACGGCCGGCTTCACCGTCCTGCCGATCCTCGTCCACGGTGACGCCGCGTTCGCCGGGCAGGGGGTCGTCGCCGAGACGCTGAACCTCTCCCAGCTGCGCGGCTACCGCACCGGCGGCACCATCCACCTGGTCATCAACAACCAGGTCGGGTTCACCACCTCGCCGGAGTCGAGCCGGTCCTCGGTGTACGCCACCGACGTCGCTCGGATGGTGCAGGCCCCGATCTTCCACGTCAACGGGGACGACCCCGAGGCGTGCGTGCGGGTGGCGGCGCTGGCCTTCCAGTACCGCCAGGCGTTCAACAAGGACGTCGTCATCGACCTGCTCTGCTACCGCCGGCGCGGCCACAACGAGATGGACGAGCCGTCGTTCACCCAGCCGTTGATGTACGACACCATCGCCAGCAAGCGCTCGGTGCGCAAGCTCTACACCGAGGCGCTGATCGGCCGCGGGGACATCACCCGCGACGAGGCCGAGCAGGCGATGAAGTCCTACCGCGCCGAGCTGGAGAAGGCGTTCGCGCAGACCCGGGACACCACCCCGTCGGGCACCGCGCCGCAGCCGCGGATCGTCACCACCCCGGAGGAGGCGGCCGCGGCCGCCGCGGTCAGCACCGCGGTCTCCGCCGAGGCCGTCAAGAAGGTCGTCGAGACGCAGGTCAACCTGCCCGACGGCTTCACCGTCCACCCCCGGCTGCGCCCCCAGATCGAGCGGCGCACCCAGATGGTCGAGACCGACGCGATCGACTGGGCGCTCGCCGAGACCCTGGCGTTCGGCACGCTCATCCTCGACGGCCGGTCGGTCCGCCTGACCGGGCAGGACAGCCGCCGTGGCACCTTCGGCCAGCGGCACGCCGTGCTGGTCGACCGGCACAGCGCCGAGGACCACACCCCGCTGCGGACGCTGCGGTACGGCGTCGACGGGACCGAGAACAACGAGGGCGTCGGCACCTTCTACGTCTACGACTCGCTGCTCAGCGAGTTCGCGGCGATGGGATTCGAGTACGGCTACGCGGTCGCCCGGCCGGACATGCTGGTGCTCTGGGAGGCCCAGTTCGGCGACTTCGCCAACGGCGCCCAGTCGATCATCGACGAGTTCATCAGCGCGGGCGAGGCGAAGTGGGGCCAGCGCTCGGCGCTGGCGCTGCTGCTCCCGCACGGCTACGAGGGCCAGGGGCCGGACCACTCCTCCGCCCGCATCGAGCGGTTCCTGTCGCTGTGCGCGGACAACAACATGACGGTCTCGGCGCCGTCCTCCCCCGCCAGTTACTTCCACCTCCTGCGCCGGCAGACCCTCTCGCCGGTGCGGCGCCCGCTGGTCGTCTTCACGCCCAAGTCGATGCTCCGGCTCAAGGCCGCCACCTCGACGGTGGCGGAACTGACCGAGGGTGGCTGGCAGCCGGTGATCCCCGACGACTTCGTCACCGACCCGTCGACGGTCCGCCGGGTGCTGCTCTCGGCCGGCAAGGTCTACTACGACCTGGCCGCCGCCCGGGGCAGGCACGACGACGCCGAGCGGTTCGCGCTGCTGCGGGTCGAGCAGCTCTACCCGACTCCCGGGCCGGAGCTGGCGAAGGCACTCGAGCGCTACCCGAACCTCACCGACGTCGTCTGGGTGCAGGAGGAGCCGGCGAACCAGGGCGCCTACCCGCACATGGCGCTCAACCTCGGCGAGTTCCTGCCCGGCGGGATCCGCCTGCGCCGGATCTCCCGGCGGGCGGCGGCGGCCCCGGCGTCGGGTTCGTCGCGGGTGCACGAGCGCGAGCAGCAGGCCCTCGTCGAGGCCGCGTTCGAGGACTGAGCGACCGGGCACGCACCGACAGATCGACGAGGATGACGGACGGTCCCGGCTCTGCCGGGGCCGTCCTGTCCGCTGATCCGGCCGGACGGCGGGACCCGAGACGCCGCCGGGAACGACGGGAGCGGGGATGTACTTCACCGACCGAGGCATCGAGGAGCTCGCCGACCGCCGCGGCGCGGAGACGGTGACCTACGAGGGACTCGCCGACTCGCTGCGGGCGTTCGTCGACGTCCACCCGGAGTTCGAAGAAGCCGTCGAACGCCTTGCCACCTGGCTGGCCCGCCCCGACGACGACGCCGACCTCTGAGCCGGCCGGGCGCTCAGGGCGTGAGCACCAGCTTGCCGAAGACATCCCCGTCGGCGAGCTGCTCGAACGCCGCGCGCGCCGCGGACAGCGGGCGTACCTCCTGCACCGGCGGGCGGATGCCGGTGCGCTCCAGGAAGGCGAGCAGATCGACGAGCTCCTCCCGGCTGCCCATCGTGGAGCCCACCACGGACAACTGCAGGAAGAAGATCCGGGTGAGCTCGGCCGGCGGATTCGGGCCGCTGGTCGCGCCGGAGACGACGATGCGCCCGCCGGGCCGCAGGGACCTGACCGAATGGCTCCAGGTGGCCGCACCGACGGTCTCGATGACGGCGTCGACCCGCTTCGGCAGCCGGGCGCCGGACTCGAACACCCCGTCGGCACCGAGGGCAGTGGCCCGCGCCCGCTTGCCGGTGTCCCGGGAGGTCACGAAGACGGTGTGCCCCGCGGCCTTGCCGATCAGCAGGGCGGCGGTCGCCACCCCGCCGCCGGCTCCCTGGACGAGCAGCGTCCCGCCGCCGCCCGCGGGCAGGCCGGCCCGGGACACCACCATCCGGTAGGCGGTGAGCCAGGCCGTCGGCAGGCACGCCGCTTCCTCCCACGTCAGCCCGGCGGGCTTCGGCACGAGGTTGCGCCGGGGCACCGCGACCCGCTCGGCGAGGGTGCCCGGATGCAGCTCGGACAGTAGGGTTCGCCGCGGGTCCAGCGTCTCGTCGCCGGCCCCCGCAGCCGGATCACCGATCACCGCATGCACGACGACCTCCTCCCCCTCGGCGGTCACCCCGGCGGCGTCACAGCCGAGGATCATCGGGAGACGGTCGGCCGGCAGACCCACTCCACGCAGACTGAAGAGGTCGTGATGGTTCAGCGAGGCGGCCCGCACCGTGACGGTGGCCCACTCCTCCGGCGGCGCGGGCTCAGGCTGCTCGCCGATGGACAGACCATCGAGAGGGGCATCGGGATGCAGGGAGATCGCGGCGGCTGCGAGCACCCCACGAACCTACGGCCGCCCGGCCGCGGGCGCGAGCAACTCAAGGCGGCCGCAAGGGGGATGCCGAGGCCATTTCCGACGAACAGGGATCATCCGCCCCGGGCCGCGCGTCCCACGGTCCGTTGTGCTGAACTCATCGCCGTGGGTACGACAAGCGTGGACGGTGCGGTGAACAAACCGTGGTGACCCGGGACGACCCGTCAGAGACGCCCCCTCGGCGCGGGGCGCACCGGCGGCTGAGCTTTCGCCGCCGGAGCATCATCCCGATCCCGGAGGCACCCGCCACGGTCATGGTCGACGGCACGCCGGTCATCACCGTCATGTCGGCGGACTTCGTCTGCTGCTCCTACAAGGGCTGCGGGACGCTGCGCCCGCTCGACGACGCCGTCGAGCACCGGCCGTGCCAGGGGTGCGGTCGAGTCTGAGGCCGCCCGCCTGCGGGCCCGGGAACCCCGCAGGCGGCTACCTGCGGGGTTCCCGACCGTCGTGGACCTTCCTCAGCGCCGGGCGACCCCGTCGGCCCGGGCGGCCGCGGCGACAGCCGCCGAGACGGCCGGGGCCACCCGGGGGTCGAACACGCTCGGGATGATGAGGTCCTCGGCCAGCTCGTCGGCGATCACGTCGGCGAGCGCCGTGGCGGCGGCGAGCTTCATGCCCTCCGTCACCCGGCTGGCCCGCACGTCGAGCGCACCGCGGAACACGCCGGGGAACGCCAGCACGTTGTTGATCTGATTGGGGTAGTCGCTGCGCCCGGTGGCGACGATGCGGGCGTACTTGTGGGCGATCGCGGGCTCCACCTCGGGGTCCGGGTTCGCCATCGCGAAGATGATCGCCTCGGGCGCCATGGTGGCGACCGCCTCCTCCGGCACCTGCCCGGAGGACAGGCCGAGGAACACGTCGGCGCCGCGCAGCGCGTCGGTGATCGAACCGGTCAGGCCTGCGGAGTTGGTCTCGGCGGCGAGCGCGGCCTTCACCGGGGTGAGGGCGTCGCGGCCGGGGTAGATGATGCCACGGCTGTCACCGACCGCGATGTCGCCGATGCCGGCGGCCAGCAGGATGCGGGTCACCGCCACTCCGGCCGCACCCGCGCCGGACACCACGGCACGCAGGTCGCCGAGGGTGCGCCCGGTCAGCTTGGCGGCGTTCTCCAGCGCGGCCAGGGCGACGATCGCGGTGCCGTGCTGGTCGTCGTGGAAGACCGGGATGTCGACGCGGTCCTGCAGGAGGCGCTCGATCGCGAAGCACCGCGGCGCCGAGATGTCCTCGAGGTTGATCCCGCCGAAGCTCGGCGCGAGCCGGACGACGGTCTCGACGATCTCCTCGACGTCGGTGCAGGCGAGCGCGAGCGGGACGGCGTCGACGCCGCCGAAGTGCTTGAACAGGGCCGCCTTGCCCTCCATGACCGGCAGGGAACCCAGGGGGCCGATGTCACCGAGGCCGAGCACGGCGGTTCCGTCGGTGACGACTGCGACGGTGTTGGACCGCCAGGTGTAGTCGTCGGCGAGTGCCGGCGTCTCGGCGATCGCCGTGCACACCCGCGCGACCCCGGGAGTGTAGGCCAGCGAGAGGTCCTCGCGGTTCTCCAGGGGGACGGTGAGCGCGATGCCGATCTTACCGCCGCGGTGCAGGGCGAAGGCGGGATCGTCGTCGGACGGGCGCGGGCTGACCCCGGCCAGTTCCGACGCGGCGGTGGAGTCGAGGGTCGAGTGGTCAGTGGTTGCGGTCACGGAGATTGCTCCTCGGACATGCCGCCGGTGGCCCCGTGGGCGATCGTGGTACCACCTGGGCGGCGCTACAAGACGCCCGCCCTCCGTGCGTGCCGTGTCCGCGGGAGGGCGGGCCTGAGCGGCCCCACTCCACGATGTTTGGTGATCGTGAAGCGGGACGAGCGCCCGGGGGTTGCCCGGGGTTACTTCCAATATCGCACGCCGACCCGGTCGGGCTCTCGCCGAAGGTTCGCCCACGGTGAACCTCGGACGAACCCCATCGCAACGCAAACGAAACATGTCGACACGGAGCGGGTGCGCGAGCGTAGCGGAGACGTCACATGATCAGGGTTTGGTGCACTCGGACACCGCCCACATCACATAACGCTCCACCCGAATCCTGGAGGTCATCAGTGCACAGCGGCGTTTTTCGTCATGGTGCGAGGATATCTGCCCTGGTCATGAGCCTCGCGCTGCTGACGATCGTGGCGGGCTGTGGCGATGACAACTCCAACACCACGGCCACGTCGGCGACGACAACCGCCACCGACCACGTCATCGCAGGTCAACTACCCCAAAGCAGCCGCGACAAGGGGACGCTCACGGTCGCCACCGACCCGTCCTACGCACCGAACGAGTTCTTCGACACGGACGGAAAAACCATCATCGGAATGGATATCGACCTGGCCCGCGCGCTCGGCGGTGTCCTGGGTCTCAAGGTCCAGCCCACGCAGGTGGTCTTCGACTCGATCCTGCCCGGTCTCGCCTCCGGCCGATATGACGTCGGTATGTCGTCCTTCACCGACACCAAAGAGCGCCAGAAGCAGGTCGACTTCGTGACCTACTACTCCGCGGGCACCTCCTTCATGACCCGCGGCCAGGGTGGGGTGGAGATCGCCACGCTGGCCGACCTGTGCGGGCGCACGGTGGCGGTGGAGACCGGCACCACCCAGCAGACCGACGCCGGCGACCAGAGCGGCCGGTGCACGGCGGCGGGCAGGCCCAAGGTCACCGTGCAGAACTATGACGACCAGAACGGCGCCAACCTGGCCCTCACCGCGGGCCGCGCCGAGGTGTCGATGGCGGACTCGCCGGTCGCCGACTACCAGGCGAAGCTGTCCGGCGGAAAGATCAGGATTGTGGGGAAGCCCTACGGGACCGCGCCCTACGGCATCGCCGTGCCGAAGAACTCGGGCCTGGCCGCTGCGCTGCGCGCCGCCATGGCAAAGCTGATCGACGACGGCGCCTACGCGAAGATCCTCGACCGGTGGGGGGTCCGGGACGGGGCCATCAGTGCCCCGCGGATCAACGGCGCGACCGGATGACGACCGCGGACGCCTCGCCGCCCCCGCGCGGCGCCACCACCCCCGCCACCGACCCCACCCCTGCCGCCGATCCCGCCCTCGCCACCGATCCCGCGCCGGCGCCGGCGGCCGGCGCCGCGCCCGGGACGGGGGTCGGGGTGGACGTCGACGCCGTGCCGCTACGCCATCCCGGCCGGTGGGCGGCCGGCGTGGCCATCGGCGTCCTCGCCGCGATGGGGGTGCACTCCCTCGTCACCAACCGGAATTTCCAGTGGGGCACCGTCGGCGACTACCTGTTCGCCGAGCCGGTGCTCCGCGGCCTGTGGGCCACCGTCTACCTGACGGTCATCGCGATGGCGATCGGGATCGTCGGCGGAATCGTGCTGGCCATCCTGCGGATGTCGCCGAACCCGGTCGTGGCCGGCGCCGCCTGGCTGTACATCTGGTTCTTCCGGGGCACACCGCTGCTGGTGCAGATCCTGTTCTGGAGCTTCATCGGCGCGCTGTACCCCCGGCTTTCGCTCGGAATACCGTTCGGGCCGAGCTTCGTCTCCGGCGACGCCAACCACATCGTGCCGCTGTTCGCCGCGGCGGTGCTCGGGCTCGGCCTCAACGAGGCCGCCTACATGGCCGAGATCGTGCGCGCCGGCATCAACGGCGTCGATGCGGGCCAGACCGAGGCGGCGTCCGCGCTCGGCATGTCCCGGGCGCTGACGCTGCGGCGCATCGTGCTGCCGCAGGCCATGCGGACGATCATTCCACCCACCGGCAACGAGACCATCTCGATGCTCAAGACGACCTCCCTGGTGAGCGTGATCTCCTACAACGAGCTGCTCAACGCCACTCGACTCATCTACGCCCGCAACTTCCAGACAATCCCGCTGTTGATCGTGGCGGCGCTGTGGTACCTCGCACTGACCTCGGTGCTCACGGTCGGGCAGCACCAGCTCGAGCGCCGCTTCGCCCGCGGAACCCTGGCCCGCGTCGGGGAGCGCCGGTGAGCGGCACCGCGGTGCCGATGGTCCGCGCCGAGCGGGTGCGCAAGTCGTTCGGCCAGCACGTCGCCCTTCGGGAGGTCTCCCTGACCGTGGTCCCCGGCGAGGTGACCTGCCTGATCGGGCCATCCGGCTCCGGGAAGACCACATTCCTGCGCTGCATCAACCACCTGGAGCAGATCAGTGGTGGCCGGCTGGAGGTCGACGGGGAGCTCGTCGGTTACCGCGAGCACCGCGGGCGGATCCGGGAGCTGCGGCCCCGCGACATCGCGCGCAAGCGCCGGGAGATCGGGATGGTGTTCCAACGGTTCAACCTCTTCCCACACCTGACCGCCCTGGAGAACATCATCGAGGCCCCGGTCCGGGTGCGCGCCGAGCGGCGGTCCGAGGCCGTCGAACGGGGCCGGGCGCTGCTGGCCCGAGTGGGCCTCGCCGATCGGGCGGGCGCCTACCCCGCCGAGCTCTCCGGCGGGCAGCAGCAGCGGGTCGCGATCGCCCGGGCGCTCGCGATGCGCCCCAAGCTGATGCTGTTCGACGAGCCGACCTCCGCGCTCGACCCCGAGCTGGTCGGCGAGGTACTGGAGATCATGCGCCAGCTCGCCACCGAGGGGATGACGATGATCGTGGTCACGCACGAGCTCGGGTTCGCCCGCCAGGCGGCCGACACCGTCGTCTTCATGGACGCCGGCAGGGTCGTCGAAGTCGGGCCGCCGGCCACCCTGCTCACCGCACCGACGCACGAGCGCACCCGCGCCTTCCTGTCCAAGGTGCTCTAGGAGACCACTGAAAATCTTGCGGGTCCGGGTTCTGGTGTGGTGGTCGACGCCAGTGTTGTGATCATGCAGGGTGAGTGGGTGGGCGAGCTGATCGGGCCGGACGTGTGGGAGACCTGCCGGGAGTTGATCCCGGCGGGGAGTGTGTTCGCGTTCCTGGCCGAGCATCGGGAGGCGCTGTTCCCGGCGGAGATGTTCACCGACATGTACCCGTCGTCCAACGGACGGCCGAGCATGCCACCGCAGGTGCTGGCGGCCACCGTGGTGCTGCAGAGCCTGCACGGGTTGTCGGATTTCGAGACGGTGCAGGCGTTGCGGTGCGATCTGCGGTGGAAGGCCGCGTGTGGGCTGGGGCTGCTCGACAC
>NZ_LJPA01000042.1:0-57894 GCF_001414035.1 Frankia sp. ACN1ag
AACGATGCGCGAAGAACAACCAGCCAGGCCATGAACGGGGTAAAACAATTGGCACTGACAATCGGCACGCTGTTGAGTTCTCAAGGAGCAGGCGCTACCAGCTCTTCGCCCTTGCGGGCTTCGTTCTGGTGCTTCTTTAAGTTACTCGCCTCTTCGTTCGGTGTCAAATCGCTCTGTTTTGTGCGAGATGAACCTTTTTCGAACAGGTCTTGCTTTTTCTCACTTACCCTTGCGGGGTTCGCGTTGGTGCTTCTTTAACTTACTCGGCCTCTTCGTTCGGTGTCAAATCGCTTCGTTTTGTGCGAGATGAACCGTTTCGAACAGGTTTTGCTTTCATGCGCGCCTGAGACAATCCGCCCTACGGTGATTGGCTCCTGCGATGTTTCTAGGTTACGAGCTTTGGCTGGATTGTGTCAAATCGCTCCGGCTTTCGATGTTTTCGCACCGACCTGCCGGCGATTGCCACTTTCACACCGTATCGCACCGTCCGCGGCCCGTTTCCTCGGGGGGTCTGTGCCCCCTCGGAGGAGATGTGGTCCTGCGCGACATCGAGCTCTTTGCGGAGCTCGGTGGGCGACGAAGGAGAACTATACACGAGGAGGGGCGCCGTGGGCGACCCCGAGGGCATAACTTTCTGGCACCGCCGACGGACGGTGCGTTAGCCCTCGTCCCGGTCCGACGGCCGGGACGTTCGGGTGGTTCCGACCCTGCTAGACACCCACCGACTGGCGTCGAACCACAGTCCGTTGCCGTCTGCCCAGGTCAACGTCCGACTCCTCGACCCGGTTCCCGGCCCGCCCGCCCAAGCCCTCGGTGCGCTCTGCCGGGTTGATGCCCGGTACCCACGCCACCCAAACCTTCCTTCGCGGACCGAGGCTGATCGGCACCCCGTCCGGGGGTGAACGGGGAAGCCGCCGGCGTACGGGTCTGCCGACCCGCGGCTGTTCCATAAGGCCGCAGGCCTCGCCTCCGACGGGTCGACCGAGCGCCGGACGAGGACGACGGGCTCTCGGACGGTGGATCGGTCGCACCCCGAGGCCGACCTCGGGCGCACCGGTCGACCGTGGGTCCCCCGACATGCTGGGATGGATCCGACGCGGGTGCCATGCCGCGATCGCCCCGGATTCCGGCGTCGGCCAGGCCCGGCCGAGCCGCACTCGTCGGCGTCGCAGGCCGGGCACTACGGCCGCCAGGCCGGATTCTCCCCGCGACAGCCGGCGCGTCCAGCCGAGTCCCGGCCCGGAGCGCGGCGGGACGGCGCAGGGCCGCGTCCCGACCGGATGCCGCCGGCGCCAGTCCGCGCAGAGAGGCGGAAGCGTGGTCGTCGCGCGCAACGGAACCCCTGCCGGGCGCCTGCGCCGGCCCGGCACCGCACGGGCGGCCGGGAGACCAGCACGGTTGTCCGAAGAGACCAGCACGGTTGTCCGGGAGAGAGGAGTGACGAGGTGTCGATGCTCGGCCGAGCCACCTGGCGGGAGCTCGGAGACGACCGCCCGCTGCTGGTGCTGCCACTGGGCAGCACCGAGCAGCATGGACCGCACCTCCCGCTCGACACCGACACCCGGGTCGCGTCCGCCGTCGCCCACGGTCTCGCGCAGCGGTTGGAGCCCCTGCTCGTCGGGGCGGCGTTGCCGTACGGAGCCAGTGGCGAGCACGCCGGGTTCCCCGGCACGGTCTCGCTGGGCACGCAGGTGCTCGAGCGGGTGGTCGTCGAGCTCGTCCGCTCGGTCGACGACACGGCTCGCGCCGTCGTACTGGTCAACGGTCATGGTGGGAACACCGCAGCCCTCTGCTCGGCCCGGCGGATCCTGGCCGACGAGGGTCGCCAGGTGCACCTGTGGGCCCCGACGGCGGCCCTGGCCGCGGCCGTCGGCGTGCCGGCGGCGAACCGCGACCTGCACGCCGGTCGCTCGGAGACCTCGCTGCTGTTACATCTGGCCCCCGACCTGGTCCGGCTGGACCTGGCCGTGGCCGGGCCCAGCCCGTCGCTCGACGACCTCCTCGCCCACGGCGTCGCCGCGCTCAGCCCCTCCGGGGTGCTGGGCGACCCGGGGGGCGCGTCGGCGGCCGAGGGCGCCCGCCTGCTCGACGCCTACGTCGACGACGCCGTCGAACGGCTGCTGGGCTGGACGCGGCGCCAGGGCCTCACACCCCCCGCGGCGCGAACCGTGGATCGGTCCGCGTGACGCGCGGCAGCGGCGGCCCGGCCTCGTCGCCGGCCCCCGTCGCGCTGATCACCGGGGCGGCGCGCGGTCTCGGGGCTGCGGTCGCCGAAACGCTCGACGCGGCCGGATACCGCCTCGTCCTTGCCGATCTGGCGGTGCCGGAGCCGCCGACGGCGGGCTACCCTTACGCGACCGGGCGAGAACTCGACGCCGTCGCCGCCCGCTGCCGCGACGCGGTGGCGGTCCGGGTGGACGTCCGCCGGCAGGCCGACGTCGACGCGGCCGTCGCCGTCGCCCGGGAGCGCTACGGCCGGCTCGACACCGCCGTCGCCGCCGCCGGCATCATCGCCGGCGGGCCCCCGATCTGGCAGACCGACGACGACTCCTGGCAGACGCTGCTCGCCGTGAACCTCACGGGTGTGTTCCACGTCATCCGGGCGGCGGTCCCGGCGTTGCTCGAGGCGCCCGCCGGCCGGTTCGTCGCGATCGCCTCCGCGGCGGGAACGCGGCCGCTGGCCCGCCTGGCCGCCTACTCCGCCGGCAAACACGGCGTCGTCGGGCTCGTGCGCAGCCTTGCCGCGGACCTCGCCGGGACGGCGGTGACGGCGAACGTCGTCTGCCCCGGCTCGATGGACACCACGATGCTGGCCGAGTCGGCGAAGATCTACGACCTGCCCGACCCGGGAGAGTTCGCCAGCCATGCCTACCTGCGCCGACTGCTGCAACCCGAGGAGGTCGCCGCCGCGGTGGCCTTCCTGTGCTCACCCGCGGCGAGCGGGATGACCGGTTCCGTGCTGGCCGCGGACGGCGGGTTCACCGGCTGAGCGCCCAGCCCGGCACCCCGCCTGACGGGGGCACCCCATGACGGGGACACAGCGCAACGAGGGCACAGCGTGACGGGGCAGCGGCGCGACGGGGGTGCGGCGAGACGGCTGTCAGTCGGGCCAGCCGTAGCGTTCCGGCGCCAGGACGAAGGCGGCGGCTCCCCGCAGCGCGACACGGGCCGGATCGTCGCTGCGCCCGATGCGCATCCGCCGGACGAAGGCCAGACCGGCATGGCGCTCGAAGCCGGCGAGCAGGGCATCCCAGAAGATCGGGCCGGACTGCGCGAATCCGCCGGCCACGACGGCCGCCTCGAGGTCGAGCAGGCTGGCACTGGCGGCGAGCCCCGCGCCGACGGCGGTCCCGGCCCGGGCGAGCTCCCGGCGGGCGATCTCGTCACCGGCCGCGGCCGCGGCGGCGAGGGTATGGCCGTCGGCCGGCTGGCCGTCGGCGGGAGTCCACCCGGCCGCCCGCGCCCGGTGCACCGTGCGCGGACCGGACGCGAGGGCCTCGACGCAGCCGCGACCGCCGCACGGGCAGTCCGGTCCGTCCACGTCCACCGGGACGTGACCGATATGGCCCGCGTTGCCGGAGGTGCCGTGGAACAGCCGGTCACCCAGCACCAACCCACCGCCGACGCCGGTCGAGACGGTCACCGCGAGCAGGTTGCGCACGCCCCGCCCCGCCCCGGCCCAGTGCTCGCCGGCGACGAGCGCGACGCCGTCGTTGTGGACCAGCACGGGCCGCCCGGGGAACAGCTCGCGCAGTCGGGTGCGCAGCGGGAACGCCTGCCAGGACGGGATGTTCAGCGGCGACACCTCACCCGCCGGCCATTGCATCGGGCCCGCGCACCCGCAGCCGACCCCGGCGACCGCGTCCGCCGTGACCTCTGCGGCCGCCAGCACCGCGCCGATGCAGTCCCGCAGCGCACCGAAGACCTCCTCGGCGGACCCGCCCGCGCCGCGGCCGGGCGTACACCCGCCCGGGTGATCCTCGGCCGGCCGGTGAACGGGCACGGGCACGGGTCGGCGGGCGGTCGCGACGATCGTGCCGTCCGCGTCGACGATCGCGGCCGCGATCTTGGTGCCGCCGATGTCGACGGCGAGCGCGGGCCCGCCGGCGCGGCCCGGCGCCCCGAGCCCGGCCGCCGTCGCGGATGGTTCGACCCGGAATGCGCCCTGTGCCTGCGACGACAGCGACTGCGACGACAGCGACGACTGTGACTGCGACGACATCCGGACAGGATACGGAGACAACAACGGCCGGGCTCCAGCCTCGTCGGGGACGGGTGGAGGCCCGGCCGTGCCGGTCCAGGGGAACCGATCAGCCAGCCTTGCGCTTCTCGATCGCCTCGGTGAGCTGCGGGACGACGTTGAAAAGGTCGCCGACCAGCCCGTAGTCCGCGAACTCGAAGATCGGCGCCTCGGGGTCCTTGTTGACGGCGACGATCGTCTTGGACGTCTGCATCCCGGCCCGGTGCTGGATGGCACCGGAGATGCCGACCGCGATGTAGAGCTGCGGCGACACCGTCTTGCCGGTCTGGCCGACCTGGTTCTGGTGCGGGTACCAGCCGGCGTCGGTCGCGGCACGCGAAGCGCCGACGGCCGCACCGAGGGTGTCGGCCAGCTTCTCCACCAGCGCGAAGTGCTCGGCGGCGCCGAGACCGCGGCCGCCGGAGACGACGACCTGGGCCTCGGTGAGGTCCGGCCGGCCGGACTTGGCCTCGACCACCCGGTCGACGATCTTCGCGCCCTTGGCGGCGTCGGAGATCGCGACATCCACGGTCTGCTCGGCCGGCGTCGACGGCGCGGCCTCGGGGGCCGTGGAGTTCGGCCGGACGACGACCACGGCGACGCCCTTGGTGACCTTCGAGGTCACGATCGTCGAACCACCGAAGATCCCCTGGGTGGCGACCAGGTCCGCGGACAGCGCGGTGGCGTCCCAGATCAGGCCGGACTCGGTCTTGGCCGCGACCCGGGCCGCGACCTCTCGGGAGTCCGCGGTGGCCGCGACCAGCACGGCCGCCGGTGACGCCTCGCCAACCAGCTTGGCCAGCACCTCCGCCGCCGGTCCGCCGACGTAGCTCGCGATGTCGTCCGACTCCGCGACGTACACCTTGGCGGCGCCGTACTGGGCGAGGTACTCCTTGGCCTTCGCGTAGGTGCCCGGGGCACCGAGGAAGACCGCGGACGGCTCACCGAGCGTGCGGGCGAGCGTCAGCAGCTCGGCGGTGACCTTCTTGGGTTCACCGTCGGCGTGCTCGACGAGTACGAGAACTTCAGCCATCGAACAAACCCCTCAGATGAGCTTCTGCGCGGCGAGGAACTCCGCGACCTTCGTTCCGCCGTCGCCCTCGTCCTTGACGATCGTCCCGCTCGAACGCGGCGGGGCGGGCTGCGACGTGACGACCGCCGAAGCGGCGCCCGCGAGGCCGACCGCGGCGCCGTCGAGCCCGGCGTCAGCGGCGGACAGCGTCGTCAGCGGCTTCTTCTTGGCCGCCATGATGCCCTTGAACGAGGGGTAACGCGGCTGGTTGATCTTCTCGACGACACCGACGACCACCGGCAGGCTCGCCTCGACGAGGGCGTAGCCGTTGTCGGCGAGCCGCTCGATCGTCACCTTGCTCGCGCCCGGGTCCACCGTGACCTTGCGGGCCTGGGTGAGCTGGGGTAGCCCGAGGCGCTCCGCCAGCAGGGCACCGATGACGCCGCCACGGGCGTCCGAGGCCTCGGAGGAGGTGATGACGATGTCCGGGGACAGCGTCGAGATCACCTTTGCGAGCGCCGCGGAGGTCGCCAGCGCGTCCGACCCGTGCAGCGAGTCGTCCGTGAGGTGAACGGCCTTGTCCGCGCCCATCGACAGGGCCTTGCGGATCGTCTCGACCGCCTTGGCGGGCCCCATCGTGACGACGGTGACCTCACCCCCGTGCGCTTCCTTGATCTTCAGGGCCTCTTCGACCCCGTACTCGTCCATCTCGTTCATGACGTTGTCGACGCTCTTGCGGTCGACAGTCTTGTCCGCGGCGTCGAGCTTCTTCTCCGCCCAGGTATCGGGAACCTGCTTGACGGTAACGACGATGTTCACGCCTTGGGNCCTCCGTAGCCAACATCCGATGTCAGTGCTCTTGACATCGTCGCATCTGGGGCGCTCACACGCCCGATGATCGGCGGCGTGACGCGGACCGCACTGTGCCCCTGACCTGGACAGCCGGCTCGGGACGGGGATCGACTACACGCCGTCACCAAGACTAGTCCGTGCGCCCCGCTGCAGCCATACCCCGCGGTGGGCGCATCACGCCCGGCCAGTTCCCCCCAGAGCAGGACAAGGTCTCCCCCGCCGACATCGCTTTGCGGGGCATTTGTCCAATCCACCCCATCATGCACGTGCATAAGTTCCATGCACATGGATGAGCAGATGACTGGACATCCACGCTCCGTGGCCTTGTCGCGAAGCCATCCCCGCCCGCCGACAGGACACCAGAGGCATCGGTCCCGGCCGTGCGTGCATTGCGGCCGGGTTATGCACACCCTCTTCCCTTGACAGTGACCGTTCCACTACTTTCTGCCTCAGGCGGTGTGCGCGGTCGGGCCGCCGCCAACTTAGGCCGACCTAACTTCGACGGGGGACAGATGTCGAATACGCCGCCGGAAAATCCCGCACCCACCTCCCCCTTCGCGCGTCTGCTGCGCGAGGCCGGGGTATCGGACACCAGGTTCGCCTGTCAGGTGAACGCCCGCGCCCGCCAGCAGCGCCAGATCGAGCTGGGCCTGGCAAGGACGACGGTCGGTCACTGGCGACGGGGCATGCGCCCGCGCGACCCGATGGTCGCCGAGCTGGCGGCCGCCGAGATGTCGGCCGCGCTGGGCTACCCCGTCCTGCCAGCCGACCTCGGCTGGCGCGGGGAGTCCTACCGCCACGACGACCTGGGGCTGAGCGGAGCGAACGCACCTGTCGAGACCCTGCGCACCCTCGCCGGACTATCGGGGAGAGACATGCGGCGACGTGATCTTCTCCAGGACGGAACCGCCTTCATCGCGTCCGCCTTCGCCGAGCCGGTGCTCTCCAGCCTCACCGGCGTCGTCGACCGGATCGTCGGCGCGCCGCCACCGGCCGCGGGCGGCGGCGCGCTGATCCGCGACGTGACCGAGACCTTCCGCACGCTCGACGCCAAGTTCGGCGGCAGCGAGATCCGCGCCCAGGCGGTCAGCTTCCTGCACGACCAGACCCGGGCCGCCCGCGACAACCGCCCCAACCCGGACCTGTTCAGCGCCCTGGCGGAGCTGACCCAGTTCTGCGGCTGGCTCGCCCAGGACAGCAGGCGCGAGGCGCTCGCCCAGCGCTACTACATCCAGGCCCTCAGTCTCGCCGAGCATGCCGACGACGCCATGCTCGCCGGACGGATCCTGTCCGGCATGAGCGACCAGGCCGCCCAGCTCGGCCATCCGCGCCAGAGCCTGGCGCTGGCCCGGGCCGCGCTGCGCCGGTCGCTGACGCACTCCACCAGCGCGGTGCGCGCCATGCTGTACGACAAGAACGCCTGGGCGCTGGCGCGCAACGGCGACGAGGCCGGATGCCGGCGCGCCCTGGACAAGATGGACGAGGCGATCGCCCGCGACGACGGGGCCGGGCCGTCCTGGGCCGGCCATTACAACGCCGGCGACGCCGCCGAGTGCCGCGGTCACTGCCTGCGGCTGCTGGAGCGGCCGCGCGAGGCGGTGGACAGGCTGGTCGAGGCGCGCGCGTTGCAGGGCGCGGCCCGCGCACGCACCCGCAGCTACGCCGAGGCCGACCTGGCACTCGCGTACCTGAGCGGGCCGGTAGCGGAGCTGGAAGGCGCCCTGGAGGCGGGCTACCGGGCCGTCTCCGTCGCCGGGCAGGTCTCCTCGCAACGGATCGCGCGGAAACTGGCCGAGCTGGACGGGGCCCTCAGCAAGCACCCGACCGTCGCGGTGCGGGAGTGGCGCGAACAGGCCCGCCCACTGCTCCAGTCCGCCTCCGCCGCCTGACCTCCCGACGGAGGCGGCCACTCGGTGTGATCCCTCCCCCACGTGACGCACTCCCGAGGCCTGCCTCGTGGCGGCCCGGCGCTCCCGCCGGGCCGCGCGGGGGTCCCCGCCAGGTCACGCGGGTCACCCACCGCTCGGATGCCCCGGCGCGCCGGGCACTCTGGGATGGTGACATCCGCGCAGGAGTCCGGCCGCACGGCGCCGGACGCCAAGACCGACACCGGACCGGGCGACATCCCGGTCGCCGCCCCAGAGCCCAGGGCCCGCCCGGCCGTCTCGGTCGGCACCGTCATCACGGTGATCGCCTGGGTGGTCGCCGCGGGCCTCGCCCTGCTCGCCCTCGGCCGGCTGGTGCACCTCGACGACGGCCTCGACTGGCCCTACTCGGCGATCAACGCCGTCACCCCGCTGCTCTACCTGCCGGCCTACGCCACGCTCGCCGTGGCCTTCGCCCTGCGCCGCAACCTTCTGCTGATCCTGTCGGTCGTGCTGGTCGCCGTCCACCTGTTCTGGTCGGTGCCCGAGGTGCTCCCGGGCGGCGCCGAGAATGCGCCTCAGGGGTCGGCCAGGTTGCGGATCATGTCGGCGAACCTGCTGTACCACAACGCCCACGCCGACCGGCTCGGCGCGCAGATCCGCTCGGCCAACCCCGACGTACTCATCCTCGTCGAGCTCTCGCCGCTGACGCTGGCCCGGGTGAACGCCTCCGGCGCCCTGGCCGGCTTCCCCTACCGGGAGGTGCACCCGACCGACGGCGCGTTCGGCGCGGCGATCTACTCCCGCTTCCCGCTGCGCGACGCCGCCGCCCCGGTCATCGGCGGGTCGATGTCGCTGCGGGCCACCGTCGAGGTCGACGAGAACCGCCGCTTCGTGATGTATGCGGTGCACACCATCTCGCCGACGTCCGGCTCGTACACCGACCGGTGGCGCACCCAGCTCACCGCGCTGCGCCACGAGGCCCAGCACGCCACCCTGCCGGTGGTCATGGCCGGCGACTTCAACGCCACCCGCGACCACCGGCCGCTGCGCAGGCTCGTCAGCGCCGGGGTCCGCGACGCGCACGACGTCGTCGGCGGCGGATGGGAGCCGACGTGGAGCGCCCGCTCGGTGCTGCTGCCGCCGGTGCTGCGCATCGACCACGTGCTGGCCTCGCCCGCCTTCGCGGTCACCGGCTTCCAGGTCGGCCACGACTTCGGCAGTGATCACTTCCCCGTCATCGCCGACCTGGCGATGCGGTAGCGGAATCAGCGGCCGATGAACTCGGCCTTGCCGGGGCCGTGGGCGAGGAAGGACTCCATGCCGATCCGGCGGTCCTCGGTGGCGAACAGGCCGGCGAACAGGGCGGCCTCCAGGCGCAGGGCCTCGGCGAGGGCGAGCTCCGAACCGTCGTCGACGGCCTGCTTCGCCGCCGCCAGCGCCATCGCGGGGCCGGCCGTGTACCGCCCGGCGATCTCCCGGGCCCGGTCGTAGACCTCGGCCGCGGGAACGACGACGTCGGCCAGCCCGATCTCGGCGGCCTCGTCGGCACGCACCTGCCGGCCGCTGAAGATGAGGTCCTTGGCCCGCCCCGGGCCGATCAGCCGCGGCAGGCGCTGCGTCCCACCGGCCCCCGGGATCACCCCGAGGAGGATCTCCGGCTGACCGACCTTCGCGTTGTCGGCGAACACCCGCACGTCGGCGCACAGCGCGAGCTCCAGCCCGCCGCCGAGGGCGTAGCCGGTGACCGCCGCGACCACCGGCTTCGGGATGCGGGCGACCACCTCGAAGGTGGAGTTGAGGTCGCCGACCCAGGCCGACGCCTCCGCGTACCCCATCGGCGCCATCTGCTTGATGTCCGCGCCGGCGGCGAAGACCTTCTCGCCCCCGTAGATGACCACCGCCCGGATCGCCGGGTTGCGGGTCGCCTCGACGGCGGCCGCCCGCAGATCGGCGGCGACGCCGGAGTCCAGCGCGTTCATCGGCGGCCGATCCAGCCGGATGGTGCCGATCCCACCGTCGACCTCGAGCCGCACGACGCTCATCCAGGGTCCTCCCGCTCTGGCCCGCGCCCGGGCAGGCGGGGCATGGCGACACCCGGCCGGCCGCGGCGTTCGCGGGCCGGGGCCGCTCGCCACCCGGCCTGGGCGTCGGTCGCTCCAGGGGTGGGTCGCGTCGGCCGCCCGGGTCGGATCGCGCGGATCGGTGGGTGGTCGGAGGTCACGATAGGCCGACCGACGCTGATCTTCCTGCGATCGCGGCGGCGGGGGCGGGGTGGGACGGAGGCGCCCGATCGGCCCACCGGGGGCGGGGGCGTCCGTTAACGTCACCGAGGTGTCCGACGCAGGCGGCAGCACCCGCGCATCCCACGTGTCACCCCGCTCGAGCGGCGACCCGCGCCCGGGCCGACCCAGCCCGCTCGGGGTGATCTGGGACGGCGCCGGGGTCAACATCGCCGTCGCCGCCCCCGGCGCCGAGGCGGTCGAGTTCTGCCTGTTCGACGACGCCGACCGGGAGTCCCGCCACCGCCTGCCGGAGCGCGACGGCGAGGTGTGGCACGGCTACCTGCCCGGCGTCGGACCGGGGCAACGCTACGGCCTGCGCGCGCACGGCCCTTACGACCCGGGCCGGGGCCAGCGCTACAACCCGGCGAAGCTGCTGGTCGACCCGTACGCCCGGCTGCTGACCGGGGCGCTGCGGCCGGATCCGGCGATCTACGGATTCGGCGGCGGCGATCCCTACGGCTACGAGCCGGACGCACGGGACTCCGCCCCCTTCGTGCCCCGCTGCGTCGTCGCCGGCCCCGCGCGCCGGGACGGCACTCGGCGCCGGGGCCGGGGGCGGCATCCGGCGGACAACAGACCCGGGATCCCGTGGTCGCAGACCGTGCTGTACGAGGCGCACGTGCGTGGCTTCACCCGCCTTCATCCGGGCCTGCCGGCCCGGCTGCGCGGCACCTACGCGGGGCTGGCCCACCCCGCCGTGGTCGACCACCTGCACCGGGTGGGCGTCACCGCACTCGAGCTGCTGCCGGTGCAGGCCTCGGTCTCCGAGCCGGCACTGCTCGAACGTTCGAGAATCAACTACTGGGGTTACAACACCCTGGGGTTCTTCGCCCCGCACGCCGCGTACGCGGCGACCGGCGACCCGATCGGCGAGTTCCAGACGATGGTGGCGACGCTGCATGCCGCCGGCATCGAGGTGATCCTCGACGTCGTCTACAACCACAGCGCCGAGGGCAGCGAACGCGGCCCGACGCTGTCCCTGCGCGGCCTGGACAACGCGACCTACTACCGGGTGGAACCCACGGACCCGCGGCGCTATCGCGACGTGACCGGCTGCGGCAACACCCTGAACATGACGTCGCCGCACGTGGTGAAGCTGATCTGCGACTCCCTGCGCTACTGGGTGAGCGAGATGGGCGTCGACGGCTTCCGCTTCGACCTGGCCACCGCGCTCGCCCGCAACCCCGACGCCTTCGATCCCACCGCCGGCCTGCTGACGGCGATCCACGCCGACCCGCTGCTGTCGTCGGTGAAGCTGATCGCCGAACCGTGGGACGTCGGCTGGGGCGGCTACCAGGTCGGCTCGTTTCCGGCGCCGTGGGCGGAGTGGAACGGACGCTACCGCGACACGGTGCGGGACGTGTGGAACGGGCGGACCAGCGGGGTCGCCGACCTCGGCTACCGGGTGACGGGCTCGTCCGACCTGTTCGAGCACGGTGGGCGGCGGCCGTGGGCGTCGGTGAACTTCGTCACCGCCCACGACGGCTTCCCCCTGGCCGACCTGGTCTCCTACGCGGAGAAGCACAACGAGGCCAACGGCGAGGGCAACCGGGACGGGGAGTCGGACAACCGCTCGTCGAACTACGGTGCGGAGGGCCCGACCGACGACCCGACGATCCTGTCCACCCGCCGCCGGGTGCGCCGCGGACTGCTGGCCACGCTGCTGTTGTCGGCCGGGGTGCCGATGCTGCTGGCCGGCGACGAGTTCGGCCGGTCTCAGGGCGGCAACAACAACGCCTACTGTCAGGACAACCCCGTGTCCTGGCTGGCCTGGCCGGGCTCCGAACCCAGGCCCAGGGCCGGAGCCGGTGCCGCAGCCGGTGCCGGGGCCGGTGGGCGCGACCCCGCCGGGCCGGACCCGGCGCTGCTACGCCTGGTCAGCGGCCTGATCTCGCTGCGTCGCCTCGAGCCGGCGCTACGCCGCGAGGTGTTCTTCCACGGCGGCGAGTCAGGCCCCGGCCGGCTCGCGGACATCACCTGGTTCCGCGCCGACGGGCAGGTGATGTCCACGGCGGACTGGAACGCGCCGAAGGTCGTCACGCTGGTCGCCCACATCGCCGCGGGCGCCCCCTCGAGCGCACGGATGGGCGCCCCCTCGGACGCCCCCTCGGACGCCACCGAGGAGGCAGGGCGCGATGGTGGGTGCGCGCCGGGCGTGCTGGGCGTGATCCACCCCGATGGCGCGGACACCACCGTCACCCTGCCCGCGGCGCCGTGGGCGCAGCGCTACGACCTGCTGCTCGACACCGCAGACGAGGACCTCGCGGGTTTCCCGGCGACCCTGGCCGACCCTCGCCGGACCCTGCTGCCCGGCGCCGTCGTGCCCGTCCGCGCCCGCAGCGTCCTGCTGCTGCGGGCGCATCCTCCGGCCTGATCAGCCAGCCGGGGCCATCAGGGTTGGCGCCCGCCGAGCCGGTGGCCGGAGGCCGGCGGCCGGGCGACGGGCGACGGGCGACGGGCGGGTGACGAGTCGGCGAGCTACGGGTTGGCGACGAGACCCAGCTCGGCGACGCTCGCGGTGAGACGGTGACGGGGCAGCACCCGCACGGTGTAGCCGAACGGGCCGGTGCGGCCCAGCGGGATCGTGCCCTCGTAACGAGGCCCGCCCTCGCCCTCGCCGGCGAGCTGCAACGACAGCACCTCCGGGGCGAGGATCCGGTCGGTCTGGTCGATCCGGCCGTAGGAGGCGAGGACGTCGACGTCGTCGGGGGCGAGCCCGCCGAGGTCGATCGTGGCCCGCACCACCAACGACTGGCCCACCTGGGGGGTGTCGCCGAGTCCGGCGGAGTCGACGTTGAGCACCCGCACCCCCGGCCAGGCGGCGCGGACCCGGCTTTTCCAGGCGGCGAGGTCGCGGGCACCGGCCAGGCCGTCGGCGGCGACGGTCCGGGCGGAGACGCCGGCCGGCACGTAGTACCGCTCGACGTACTCCTGCACCATCCGGCTGGCCAGCACCTGGGGGCCGAGGCTGGACAGGGTGTGCTTGACCATCGCCGTCCAGCGCCGCGGCGCGCCGTCGCCGGCGTCGCGGTCGTAGAACCGCGGGGCGACGGTGTTCTCCAGCAGGTCGTACAGGGCTGCGGACTCGATGTCGTCGCGCCGGTCGGGGTCCTCGACGCCGTCGGCGGTCGGGATCGCCCAGCCGTTCTGGCCGTCGAACATCTCGTCCCACCAGCCGTCCCGGATGGACAGGTTGAGGCAGCCGTTGAGCGCCGCCTTCATCCCGGACGTGCCGCACGCCTCCAGCGGGCGCAGCGGGTTGTTCAGCCAGACGTCCGAACCGGAGTACAGGAACCGCGCCATGCCGATGTCGTAGTCGGGCAGGAACACGATCCGCGCGCGCACGGCCGGGTCGTCGGCGAACTGGACGATCTGCTGGACGAGCTGCTTGCCGCCGTCGTCGGCGGGGTGGGCCTTGCCGGCGATGACCATCTGGATCGGCCGCTGCGGGTGCAGCAGCAGCCGGCGCAGCCGGTCGGAGTCACGCAGCATCAGCGTGAGCCGCTTGTAGGACGGCACCCGGCGGGCGAAGCCGATGGTCAGCACGTCGGGGTCGAAGACGGACTCGACCCAGTCGAGCTCGCCGGGGGCGGCGCCGCGCTCCAGCCAGGAGGCGCGCACCCGGCGGCGGACCTCGCCGACGAGCCGCTCCCGCAACTGGCGGCGGGTGGCCCAGATGACCTCGTCGGGCAGGGCGGAGATCTTGGCGAAGCCGGCCGCGTCGTCGGCGAGCAGCCCGGGGCCGGGCTGGCGGTCGGCCAGCTCGATGACGGCCCGCGACACCCAGGTCGGGGCGTGCACGCCGTTGGTCACCGAGCCGATCGGCACCTCGGC
This sequence comes from Frankia sp. ACN1ag, assembly GCF_001414035.1. Lineage (NCBI taxonomy): Bacteria > Bacillati > Actinomycetota > Actinomycetes > Frankiales > Frankiaceae > Frankia > Frankia sp. ACN1ag. Next base: position 14,089 of record NZ_LJPA01000042.1, read on the forward strand.
CGAGTCGAACCCGGACCACAGGCCCGCGAACATCTCCCGGCTGACGATGCCGTGCAGCTTGCTGACGCCGTTCGAGCGCTGGGCGAGGCGCAGGCCCATGTGCGCCATGTTGAACACGTTCGGGTCGGACTCGACCCCCAGCTCCAGGACCCGTTCGACCGGCACGCCGGGCCAGGAGTTGTCCCCGCCGAAGTGGCGGGCGACGAGGTCGCGGGGGAAGCGGTCGATGCCGGCGGGCACCGGGGTGTGCGTGGTGAACAGCGTGCCGGCGCGGGCGGCCTCCAGCGCCTCGTCGAAGCTGAGCCCGGTCTCGACGAGCTCGCGGATCCGCTCCAGGCCGAGGAAGCCGGCGTGGCCCTCGTTGGTGTGGTAGACCTCCGGCGTCGGCGTGCCGGTGACGGCCGCGTAGGCGCGCAGCGCCCGGACACCGCCGATGCCCAGCAGCATCTCCTGCAGCAGTCGGTGGTCGGTGCCGCCGCCGTAGAGCCGGTCGGTCACCCCCCGCTCGGCCGGCTGGTTGTCCTCGACGTCCGAGTCGAGCAGCAGCAGCGGAACCCGCCCGACCTGCGCCTTCCAGATCTGCGCGTGCAGGGTGCGGCCCTCGGGCAGCCCGACGGCCACCTTCACCGGCACGCCGGCGGCGTCGGTGAGCTGGGTCAGCGGCAGCCCGTGCGGGTCGATGCCCGGGTAGCGCTCCTGCTGCCAGCCGTCGCGCGACAGGGACTGGACGAAGTAGCCCGCCCGGTAGAGCAGCCCCACGCCGATGATCGGCACGCCGAGGTCGCTGGCGGTCTTGAGGTGGTCGCCGGCGAGGATGCCCAGGCCGCCGGAGTACTGCGGCAGCACCTCGGTGATGCCGAACTCCGGCGAGAAGTACGCGATCGCCGCCGGCGCGCCCGGCAGCTGCTGCCGCTGGTACCACAGGTCGGCGGAAAGGTAGTCCTGGAGATCGTCCGCGATGTCGGTGAGCCGGCGCACGAAGCGGCGGTCCGCGGCGAGCGCGACGAGCCGATCGTGATCGACCTCGCCGAGCAGACGTACCGGGTCACCCTTGGTGGCCCGCCAAAGCTCGGGATCGACCGACTCGAACAGGTCCAGCGTCTCGGGGTGCCAGGACCAGCGAAGATTCAGGACAAGTTCCCCCAGTGGAGCAAGCTGCTCGGGGAGCTGCGCACGGACGGTGAACCGTCGTAGGGCTCTCACGAAGACGTGAGCTTAGAGGAGTGCCGGTGACGTGGGCGCACCCGGGTTCGACCGGCGGGTTACGTTCTCCGAACAACTCGCCGCCCGGCCGAACGACCAGTCGGAATCCTCCGGAATTGCACTCCTGAGACCGACCGGTCTTGCTACTCGTCGTCGGGCCCGGCGGCCACCTTCGCGGCGAGGGCGGACATGACCGCGGGGTCCCGCAGGGTCGTGACGTCGCCGAGCTCCCGCCCCTCGGCGACGTCCCGCAGCAACCGGCGCATGATCTTGCCGGACCGGGTCTTCGGCAGGTCGTCGGCCCAGACGATCCGCCGCGGCCTGGCCAGCTTGCCGATGCGCCGGGCGACGTGCTCACGCAGCTCGGCCTCGACGGCGGAGTCGCCGACCCGCTCGCCCGCCAGCGTCACGAACGCGACGATCGCCTGGCCGGTCTGCTCGTCGGCCTGCGCGACGACGGCGGCCTCGGCCACGGCCTCGTGGGCGACGATCGCCGACTCGACCTCGGCGGTGGACAGGCGGTGCCCGGAGACGTTGATGACGTCGTCGATCCGGCCGATGATCCAGAAATAGCCGTCGGCATCGAGCCGGGCCGCGTCCCCGACCACGTACGTCCTCGGGCCGAAGCGGGAGAAGTACGTCTCGACGAAGCGCTTGTCGTCCTTGTACAGGGTGCGCAGCATCGACGGCCACGGCTGGGTGATCACCAGAATTCCGGTGCCCTCGGTGACGGGCCGGCCGTCCTCGTCCAGCAGCGCCGGGCTGATCCCGGGCAGCGGCCTCGTCGCCGATCCCGGCTTGGTCGGGGTAACCCCCGCCAGGGGCGAGATGAGCACCGACCCGGTCTCGGTCTGCCACCAGGTGTCGACGATCGGGCAGCGGCCACCCCCGATCACCAGGTGGTACCACAGCCACGCCTTCGGGTTGATCGGCTCGCCGACCGTGCCGAGCACCCGCAGCGAGGACAGGTCGTGGCGGGCGGGGTACTGCGCGCCCCACTTGATGCAGGTGCGAATCGCCGTCGGTGCCGTGTAGAAGACGGTGACCCTGTACTCCTCGATGATCCGCCACCAGATGTCGTGGTCCGGATAGTCCGGGGCGCCCTCGAACATCACGCTGGTGACGCCGTTGGACAGTGGTCCGTACACGATGTAGGAGTGGCCGGTGATCCAGCCGACGTCGGCGGAGCACCAGTAGACGTCGGTCTCCGGGTCGAGGTCGAAGACCGTCCGCAGGGTGTAGGTCGCCCCGAGCAGGTAGCCCGCGGTGGTGTGCAGGATGCCCTTCGGCTTCGCCGTCGAGCCGGAGCTGTACAGGATGAACAACGGATGCTCCGCCGGGAGCGCCACCGCCGGGCACACCGGGTCGGCGGCGGCGAGCAGCTCGTCGTACCAGACGTCGCGGCCGGCGGTCATCGGCACCTCGGCGGCGTTCTCCCCCGGGCCGCGGACCACCACGATGTGCTCCAGCGCGGGCAGATCGCCGAGCTCGACGTCGACGGCGGCCTTCACCGGCGACCGGCGCCCCTTGCGCCGCGCCCCGTCGACGGTGATGAGCACCTTGGCGTCGGAGACCTCCATCCGCTCCCGGACCGCTGACGGTGCGAAGCCGCCGAAGACCACGTTGTGGACTGCGCCGATCCGGGCGCAGGCCAGCATCGCGGCGGCCACCTCGGGGATCATCGGGAGGAAGATGCCGACGACGTCCCCGGCCCGCACGCCGAGGGACAGCAGACCGTTCGCCAGCCGCTGGGTCTCGGCGAGCAGGTCGGCGTAGGTGACGTCGCGGTGCTCGCCCTCCTCGCCGCGCCAGTGGAACGCGACCCGCTCGCCCCGGCCGGCCTCGACCTGGCGGTCCAGGCAGTTGGCCGACAGGTTCAGCTCGCCGTCGGCGAACCACGTGTAGAAGGGCGGGTTCGTGTCGTCGAGCACCTGGGTGAACGGCTTGTCCCAGGTGAGCAGCTCGCGGGCCGCGGCGGCCCAGAACGCCTGCGGGTCCGCCGCGGCGGCGGCCCGGTCGGCGTCCACGGGCCGGCGTCGGGTGAACCCCGCCGGTGGATCGAAGCTCTCCACCGACAGCAGGCCCTCCAGCGTGGCCTCCAGATCGTTCGTGGCGCTCGGGTCGGTCGTGGCGCTCACGCCCGGATCGGTCACGGTTCCTCCTGGACGAAACGGTGTGCGCTTGGACACCGTCCCCGGTCTACCACGAAGACCGGCCGCCGCCCAGGCTCATCACGGGACGGCGGGAGTCGGATCGGGCCGGTCGGCGCGCACCCGGTCCAGCAGCGCCGCCAGCACCTGTTCGCCCGCGACCGCCCCCGCGTCGGCGGTGACGGCGACGTTCGGCGCCGACCAGCCGAGTTCGTGCAGCTCACCGTGGGCAGGCCGGACGGCGGCGTCGGCGGCCAGCAGCATCGGGATGTCCAGGACCGAGTCGCCGGCGGCCAGCAGCGTCGCCGTCCCGGCCCGGCGGACCACCTCGTCGACGGCCCGCTGCTTGGTCAGCACCGTCGGCACCAGGTACACCTTGCGGCCCTGTACCGACACCGACCAGCCGGCCGCCCGTGCCGCCGCGGTGACGCCGGTCAGGTCCGGGATGGCGGGCCGGTCGTGGGCGACGAGATAGACGAACAGGTCGTCGGCGGCGCGGACCGTCCGGGCCCAGCCGCCGGCGGCGAACCGTTCGGCGAGCGCCAGCATCTCGGCCAGCGGCGCGCCGGCGGCGGCCAGCTGCGCCGCGATCCCGGCCGCCCACGCCGGGTCGGGTGCTCCATCGACGAGCAGGTGCCCGCCGTTGGCCGCGATCGCGTACCGCGGCCGGATGCCCAGGTCGACGCGGCGGTACTGGGCGAGCGTGCGGGTGGTGACGGGAACGACGACGGCGCGGCGATGCAGCTCGGCCAGCAGTGCGAGCTCCCGCGCCGTCGCGAAGGACAGCGGGGCGCCGTCGAGCCGCTCGACCTCGACCAGCTCGACCTCGACCAGCGCGGGCTCGACCAGCGCGGGCTCGACCAGCGCGGGCTCGACCAGCGCGGGCTCGACCAGCGCGGGCTCGACCAGCGCGGGCTCGACCAGCGCGGGCTCGACCAGCGCGGGCTCGACCAGCGCGGGCTCGACGGTGCCGGCTGGCGGCAGCAGCGAGCGCCGGGAGAAGATCAGTGTCTTGTCCAGGTCGAGGGCCACCAGGTGGCCGCCTCCCGCCGTCACGAGGCGTCCGAGGGGCCCGGGACATCAGGGATGTCCGAGATATCCGGGACGTCCGGGCGCCAGCGCGCGTTCGGGGTGTGGAACACCGGCGCCGCGCCGACCGGACGCACCAGCCCCACGCACGAGAACGGCAGGTCGGCCATCTCCTCGACCTCGACGCCGCGGTCGGCGGCCAGCGCCAGGACGTGGGGCAGCTCGTCGACGCGGTCCGGGGCGACGAGGATGCGCCACGGCACCCGGCGCAGCAGCACCCGGGTGGTCTCGCCGACCCCGGGCTTCACCATGATCACATCCGGGATGTCGTAGGCGGCGGCGATGCGCTCCACCGCCGCCCAGCCGGCCCAGGTCGGCCGCCGGTCGCCCGCCCACAGCCGCGGCCAGGTCTCGGCGACCTCGTCCGCGACCGCGTCGAACTGCGCGACGACCGTGTCGATGAAGTGCCGGGACAGGTCGTGCGGCGCGAGCTCGCCGTAGTACTTCGCGCCGTGGAAGTCGTTCGGGCCGATGTGCTCGGCGTTGAGGACGGTCCGGCTGACCAGCCCGCTGACCGTGGAGTTCAGGCAGGCGCTCGGGATGAGGAAGTCGTCGCGGGTGCCGTACAGCGGCACGCACCGCGCCGGATCGGCGAGCACGGCGAGGGTGTCGTCGAGGCCGAGACCCGCGACCGCCTCGCTGAGCACCCGCGTCATCACACCCTTGCCCGTCCAGCCGTCGACGAACTGGATCGCCTCGCGGTCGAACCGGTCGGTCAGGTAGCGCACGGCGTTCATGTCCACCCCGCGATCCTTGATCANGGAGATGGCGTGGTGCGGGGTGTCCAGGCCGTGCCGCCAGCCGTACCAGCGGCGCATCAGGATCCCGACCGGCGTTCCGGCCCGGGCGATCGAGACCAGGACCGGCTCGGGCTTCGTGACCCGGACGAGTTCGGCGACCAGCCCCGTGGCCAGCGCCACCCGCCGGGCCGAACGTTCCAGTGCCTGATGGTAGAGGCGGAGGTAACCGGCGTCGGGCTGGTACTCGACGGGCAGGTCCTCGGAGTAGTGCCGGCCGGCCTGCATCGCCTCCTCGCGGTCCTCGGTGGGCCGTTCGAGGTCGACGGCGCTCAGATCGGTGAGCAGGAAGGTGACGTCCGCCGGGTCGTACGAGCCCGAGCCGATCGTCCCCGCGAGCGCGGGGTCGCCCGGCCGCCCGGCCACCGGCGTCGCCGGCCCGGAACCGGTGGCGCTCATCGAGCCTGCTCCGGCCGGGCCGGGCGGTAGGCGGGCAGGGTGAGCACGGCGACCGGGGCGCAGCGGCGCAGCTCGGCGACGAGGCCCGCCGGGTCGGCGACCGGCGCGGGCGAGGCGGCGTCCGCGCCGGAGTCGACGATCAGGACGATGTCGTCGTAGACGCCGGGACGGACGTTGTAGACGTGGCTGACCCGGCTCGGGTCGTCCGGCGCCGGGAACGTGAGCGCCGCCCGGATGGCGTAGCCCTCGACGTCGACCGGATGGACCGGCGAGCGGGTCGTCGACTGGTAACGGACCTCGCCGAAGCCGGCGGCGGCCAGCGTGTCCGCGATCCGCATCGGGGTGTACATCAGTTCCTCCGTCCCAAGGACGAGTGTGCGGCCGTCCGGCCGGGTCAGCGCCGCGCGCACGGCGGCGGCGACCGGTGCCAGGGCGTCGTCGAGCCGGCGCCGATGAGCCGGCGACCAGCCGTACCGGCCGCCTTCGGGCAGGTCCGCCGGCCAGTCCGCGGCCAGCCACCGAACCGGATGGCCGGCCTGGACGGACGCGGAGACCCGGGCGGGCGCGGAAACCTGGACGGACGGCGACACCTGGACGGGCGGCGACACCTGGGCGGGCGGCGACACCTGGGTAGGCGGCGCGGCCCCGGCGAGGCGGGCGCGGATGCTCGCCGCCCGGTCGGCGATCTCGGGCGGCACCGTGACGGTGGCCGCGATCAGGGCGACGACCTCGATCCGGACGCCGAGCTCGGTGGCGAGCTCGGCGAACGCCGTGCGCGCCGCGGCCGGCCGGGCGTCGACGAGGGTCGCCACCACGTAGCGCCCGCGAGGGGCGTGGGCGTGCAGGATGCGGATCGTGCCGAGGGCGGTCCGGCCGGTGGACAGCTCGTCGTCGACGAGCACGATCGGCTCGCCGCCGCGCAGGATCGCCGGGTCCTCGGGGACCAGCCAGTGGTGGGAGGCGTGCGAGTGCGACTCGGTGAACTCCAGCACCGGCGGCACTCCGGACAGGCCCCGCCGGGTGGTGTGCAGGTAATGGCTACCCGCCAGGCCGTCGGCGACGGCGTGGCCAAGCGCCGTCGCCGTCTCGCAGTAGCCGATGACGAGCGGCCCCGTCCGCACGCCACCGTCGTGGCGGGCCGCGGCGGCGGCCGCGCCGTCGGCGGGGAAGTCGGGCAGAGCCCGTACCAGCGCCGCGAGGTCCGCGCCGGCGGCCAGGCCCGCACCCGGCGCGACCGGCAGGTGCTTGCCGAGCACCCGGCTGACCAGCAGGTGGGCGCGGCGCGGGTTGCGCCGCAGGGCCAGCCCGACCAGCGCGTCCAGGCCCCCGCCGCGCACGTCCGCGCTGACCTCGACGGCGAGTCCCAGCTCCGCCCACAGCCAGCCCGGGTCCGCCGGCACCGGCGTCGTCGTGGTCATCGGGCGGTCCCCACGCCGCTGTGGCCGCGGGTCGCCGCCAGCACCTCGACGAAGGTGTCCCCCTCGCGCAGGACCCCGAACGCCCTGGCCCGGCGTAGCACCGCCTCGGCCCAGGCCCGGTGCGGGCGCAGCTCGTTCATCTTGTTCGCGTAGCTGCTCGGGCGGACCCCGCCGGAGTCCCCGGCGAGGATCGTCTCGGCATCGGTGAACTCCTCCTGGCTGACGACGTGCAGCGCGTGCACGGCCGGGACGTGGCTGGGATGGATCACGGTCTTGCCGATCAGACCGTTGGCCCTGTCCAGGACGACCTCCCGGATCAGCCGGTCGAGGTCGGCCGAGACCAGCGCGCTGCGCATCCGGATCGCCTCCTGGCTGCCGTCGACCCGGTCGGCCTGCTCGAACGGAGTCACCCGCAGCGAGCTGACGAACAGGCGCTCCGGCTGGGCGAAGTACTCCCACACCGGGCCGGTGACGATGTGATCGCCGCCGCGGGCGCAGATGTTCACGATGTCGGCGATGCAGTCGCGGACCACGGCGATGTCGTAGATCGTCAGGTCCCGGTCCCGGCGCAGCCCGAACAGCCCGCACAGGTCGGTGGCGCCGAGCCGGATCGCGAGAACCTGCTCGGCGTGTTTGTCGACCAGTCGCCGCACGGCCGTGAGCGCCTCGACCCGGGTCTCCCGATTGATCACCGGTGGGCTTTCCAGCACCGGCATCGCCCACAGCGGCCGGCCGACGATGTCGGAGGCCCGCAGCACCGCCTCCAACCCCGCCTCGCCGCCCTCCTCGGCGAACTTGGGCAGGACGAACCCGGCGAGGCAGCGGGCCCCGCCCGGACCGAGCCGCGCGATCAGGTCCGGGATCTGCCCGACGGCGCGCACCCGGACGAACAGCAGGGGCAGCCCGTCGCCGGAGCGCGGCGGGTCGTCGGCGAGCGAGCGCAGCGCCGCGACGACGTTGGCCTCGGCGTCGGCCACCTCGGTGTCGGCGATCGAGTCCTCGAGGCAGAGCACCATCGAGTTCACCCCGGCCGCGCTCTGCCGGCGCACGTCGAACGCCAGGTGGGGCCTGGTGCCCGGCGCGTACAGCGTCGCGCCGAGCGCGGTGGCCAGCAGCCGGCGGTCCCCATCGACGGCGATCTCCTCCGGCGGACGGTGGAACAGGGTCTTGATCGTCTCGTTGTCGAGGAAGGCGAAGTGGCGCAAGCGACGTTCCCCTCGTGAAAGGCGGCGGCGTCGCTCGACCAAGGTCCCCGGTTCGGTGTGCGCCGGCCGGACTGGCAAGATCGTCAAACGTCGCCTTTCGGGTGACGGTACCTGCCCGGGGGCGTCTGACAACAGACAACGACAACCGTCAGTCAGCCGACATTCGGCGGTCACCCTGGGGTCATCAGCAAGCAGCCGACCTGCGGCTGAGCAACCCTCAACGGGTCGGGCCGGGACGGATCCCTCCGTCCCGGCCCGACGATCTGCCGTTGGCGCGCCCTGCGTCCGGTCAGCTTGCTCCGGTGCCGAACAGCTTCTTGTACTCGGCGGCGGACTTCGGGTTCTGGCCGCCGTTCGTGATCGTCGAGCAGACGTTGCCGGGGGTGGGATCGCTGAAGTAGGCGTCGTAGCCCATCACGTCGCCAGCCGCCTTGAACGTCTCGAACATCTTCTGGATGTAGAACGGGTTGTCGCCGCCACCGTCACCGCTGCAGGAGGCCACGCCCCATTCGCCGACCCCGACCTTCTTGCCGTGCTCCCGGGCGAACCGGATCACGTAGCACAGGCCGTTGACGTCCTCGCACTGCTTGTTCCACGTCGCGTCGTCCTTCGACGGCGGGAAGTGGTCGTAGGCGTCGATGCCGACGTAGTCAACGTACTCGTCGCCGGGGTAGGCGCCCCACGGGCTGTTACCGGTGGGCACCGGGGAGTTGTGCGCGTTGAACGTCCAGTCGATCTTCACCTGCGGGTCGGTGGACTTGATGGCCGCCGAGATCTTCTGGAAGCAGGTGCGGAACGTCGCCGGGTCGGCGTCGGTGTGCCAGTACATGAACGTGCCGTTGAACTCCCAGCCGATCCGGACGATGGAGTCGCCCCGGCCGTGCTGGACCAGGAAGCTGCCCAGCTTCTTCCACTGGCCGTCGTACTCACCGCGGGCGCAGGCTCCGTTGTCGCCCTGCCCCTTGGGGTAGGTCGGCTCGCTGATCAGCAGCTTGCCGGCGAACCCCTTGAACAGGTCGACCGGCCAGGTCGGCTCCACAAGCCCGCCCCAGCCCGAGGTGCGGTCGGTGTAGACGTGGACGAGGTCGTTGGGCCGCCCGCGCCAGTTGCCGAACTCCGTGAGCTGCGCGAGCTGGTGCGACTGGAACCCGGACAGCCAGGGCAGGCCCGACTTGGTCCCACCGGCGTCGATCTCCGGCGCGCCGCCGGCAGCCGGGGCGGCCGCGCCGGTCGTGGGGGTCGGGCTTGCCGGCGGGACCGTCGGCAGCCCGGCGGCCGACGGCGAGGCGGCCGAGGCCGACGGCGAGGCGGCGCCGAACTGCCGGCGGCCACCCTTGCCCACGGCGGCGAACGGGCTCGCGGTCGGGCTGGGCGACGCGGTCACGTCGGCAGTGGGCGACGGCTGCGGCGCGGCGCTCGGCGTCGGCGATCCCGCGGCGTCCGGACTCGGCGACGCGGTGCCGGGGCTCGCCGAGGCGGCGGTGCCCGTGGTGCCCGTCGCGGTGGTGGTGCCCGTCGCGGTGGTGGTGTCGGAGCGCTGCACGGGGACGTCGGGCAGGGCCGGCGCCTCCTTGAACTCCTTCGCCGCCGCCTCGGGGCCGGTCACGTCGAGGGCGTCGGCGGCGGTGGCGCCACCCTGGCTCGCCTTGACGTTGACCGTGCCCTTGAAGTCCGCCGGGACCCGGAAGCCCAGGATGAAGCGGCCGTCGGCGTCCGCCTTGGTCAGCGCGCTGCCGCCCAGGCTGGTGGTCTCGGCGGCGACGGTGACGTCGTCTCCGGCGGCGAAGTCACGCCCGCCGACGAGCACGATGTCCTCGTCGAACAGGACCAGCGTGATGCGGCTGCGGGCCTGCGGGGTCATCGTGGAGATCGGGACCCCGGGCTGGACGGTGCCGGCGGGCTCGGTCGAGGCCGTCGGGCTGGCGCTCGGCGACACCGCGCTCGGCAGCGTCGGGGACGGCTGGGGACTCGGCGTCTCGCCCGCGGCCTGCGCCAGCGGGGTGACCGCCCCCAGCAGACCGAGGACGAACACCGACACCAGGCCCAGCCGGGCACTGGTACGGACCGGCCGGCGGGCCCGGCGGCGGCCGGGGCCGCGGCGGCCGGGCGCGCCACGAGGTCGAGTGGGCGGGGAGACCGAACGGCCGACCGGAGGGGACGGTCGGCGACGAGAGGTCGAGACCATGCTCGCGCGCTGCCTTTCGGAGTTGGCGTGAGACGCACCCGCCGAGCGCGCCGCGCACCGACAACGGAGCATGGTCGGATCACGACCGTTGATGGGGCGTCCCCTCCGAGTTGCCGCCTGCGCGGCCACTCAGCGCGCCATCAGAGTTCGACGAAACCGCGGCGGGCGCGTCGACCGGGCTGCCACTGCGGCCCGTCCGTGACGCCGACCGTCTCCGACCTCGGGGTCAGGACGGTTCGACAGATGCTCCGACCGGGTGGCGAACACCCACCTGGCCGGTACTGGAACTACGCGTGATGGACCCAATCGTAAGGGGCACACCGGCTACAAGGAACAGCACTAGGACGAATACTTTCCGTGGTAGTGCCATCATTGCAGATCTGGTGTGACATCTCCGCACGGCCGCCGCCAGAAGACAACACTTACCCAAATCGCAGCACGGAGAAACGTGATCTGACCGGGGCGGAACGGCCGTTCAGCGGACGACCAGATCCTCGTCGGCGGGATGCGTGACGGTCCAGCCGGTGGGGGCCACCAGCGCCGGCAACAGCCGGACGCCCCACGGCAACTGCGCCCCATCCAGCGTGACGTCGATGGTGCGGGTGACGGCCTGATCGACGGCGGCCAGGCGGGACAGCTCGTGGGCCTCGGCGGCCACCCGCGGCGGCGCGGCGCCCGGCCGCGCGAACAGGATCAGCTCGCCGACCGGGCCGGAGGTGCGCACCTGAACCCGCATGGTCCGCCGCCGCCAACCGGATCGGCTCACCGTGTAGGTAACCGTCGGCTGAATCAGCGCACCGACATCCGACCCGAGCGGCACCGGTCCGGTCACCACCGGACCGCCCGCCGCGCCCGCCGAGGCCCCGGAACCGGCCGGGGCCCCGGGCATCGCCGGAGCACCGGGCATCGCCGGAGCACCGGGGACACCGCGGCCGTCCGACCCGCCGGGACCGTCGGGGACGACCGGCTGCCCCGCGCCGGGACCAGGTCCCCCCGGTGCCGCGCCACCGGGGCCGAGCGGGCCGAGCGGGCCGGGCGCGCCGGGCGCGAACCGCCCGTGCCACGCCTGCGCCGGGCCGCCCGCGGCCGGCATGCTCCGGCCGGCCGGCGGGAGCAGAGGCAGCGGCAGCCCGCCGAGCGGGGTCGTGGGCGGGTTGTCCCCATGCGCGGACCCCCGGGTCCCGCCCGGCTGGGGGACCCCCGCCACCGGATGGCGGGCGCCGACCGGCACGGGCATCGGGACCGCGCCGGTGCGCGGCTGGGCCGGGCCCCCGAGCGGGTGCGCGGCGGTGATCGGATCGGAGCCGGGCGGGTCGGACCCGGCGATGGGCCGCCCCGCGAACGGACCGCCGAGGATGCTCCCGGGCCCTCCCCCCGGTCCACCGACGACGTGACCGCCGGTGGCGGGCCCGGATGCCGTGGGAAGCGGCGGCGGCGGGTCGCTGCGGGTCGCGGGCCGGGCCAGCACCGCCACCCCCGCGGTCGCGACGCGGGCGATCCCACCCGCCCGGTACATCGGATAGGCGGCCACGTGGTAGGCCCAGCCGTCCGCCGGGGCGGCGAGATGCCAGCCGCCCTTGATCTCCAGGCTGGTGTTGGTGACCTTGGCGCTGGCGGCGTACGGGTCGTCCGGGCCGGTGGGCGTCCGGTCCCGCCGCCAGAGCACCCGCGCCTCGGTCACCCCGGGCGGCATCTGGAAGGACAGCACGATCGACTCGCCGCGGTCATCGGCGCGCAGGTCGCGCACGGGCTCGATCACCACGTGCCGCACGGCCCGGCCGACGACGGCCGACTCCCCGTGCACCGTCACCGGGGTGTAGATCACCTCGCCGACCGGGGCGGACTCCGCGGCCTGCCCGGCGCGGCTGGCGCCGACCAGGCGGACGGGCCCGGTGATGGCGGCGAGCTGCACGTCGTCGCCCTCGCCGCCGAGGCCGCCGAGGGGCAGCGGGCCGGAGCCGGGCATCGCCAGTGGGCCCGAGCCGGCGCCGGGCAGCGGCAGCGGGCCGGAGCCCGAGCCCGGCACCAGCCGCGGACCGGTGTTCCCGGTGCCGCCGGCGGGACCCGACGCGACCGGCGTCGCGTAGATCCGCACCTCCCAGCCGGGCGGGGGCGTCCAGCGCAGCGTGGTGCGCCCGCTGGTGGTGACGGCGGCGAGATCCTGCACCGGCCGGGGCCGGGCGGTCACCTCGACCTCGGCCTCGGCGCCGGGCGTGCGGACGGGGCGCCCGGCCGCGTCGTGGTACTCGACGAAGACGTGGTAACGGTACGTCACGCCGACGACGACGTCCGTGTCGTGGAACACGCCGCCGGTGACCCGGGCCCGCCGGGGCGGCTGGCTGACGGGCGAGCCGGGCGCGAGGGTCCGCTCGACGGTGACGACCGACAGGGCGCCGTCGAGCTGCCAGCCCAGCCGGATCCCGGCGGCGGTCCGCTCGGCGCGCAGCTCGGCGAGGTCACGGGTGCAGACCACGGGCGCGGAGGCGACCGGCTCGGAGCGGCGCTCGCCGCAGATCGCGGTGACCTCGTGCCGCACCGGCGTCCACGCCGGCGCGCCGGCGTCGTAGAGCTCGGTGGAGCGGGTGGTGCCCAGGCTGCGCCGGCCCAGCGTCGCCCCGCCACCCTCGACGAGCACGACGCGCTCCACCCGATAGGAGACGGGGCCGCCGACGGACGGCGACGCCCGCCAGCGCACCTGCACCGAACCGTCGGGGCCGGCGACCGCGACGAGGTCCGACGGCGGCGACAGCGGCAGCGCCGCCAACGCCGCGAGCGCCTCCCGGTTGTCCGCGGCGGTGGCGAGCACCGCGGCCAGGGCGGCCTCCTGGGCCTCGGGCGGCAGCGCCCGGGCGGCCTCCACCCGCCGGCGGATCACTGCCTGGGCGGCGATGAGCTCGGCCAGCACCTCCGCCGGGCTGCGGCCGTCCGGACCGGGCACGTCCGCCGCCTGCGCGGCGAGCCAGCGGGCGTCGTCGAGGGCGGCGTCGGCCCGGTTGGCCGCGCGCGCCTCGGACAGGGCCCGCCAGCCGGCGTCGGCCGCGCCGAGCGCCGCGGACACCCGGGCACCGAGCTCGTCGGCGGCGCCGGCGACGGGGCCACCGACGGCGACCAGCACGGGGCGAGCGGCGGCGAGCAGCTCACCGGCCTCGCGGGGGCGTCCGCCCTCGAGCGCGCGGCGCACGGCGGCGAGCGCCTCGGCCGCCTCCCGGGCCTGGCGCAGGCTGTGCCCGCAGTGCCGGCAGACCACCGCGGCGGCCTCGGTCATCGAGCCGCAGGACGGGCAGGTCGTGTAGAGGTCGGTGTCGCAGTACCGGCAGTGCCGGGCGGCGCCGGCCGCCTCCGGGCGCCCGCAGCCGGGGCAGACGACGTAGTCGACGACCCCGCCGACGTTGACCGCGGCGCCGAGCTCCCGCGCCACCCCGAGCACCACGGACTTCGCCTGTGCCGCGGTGAGCCCGCGCCCGGTGGCCAGCGCCGCGCGGACGAGGCCCTCGAAGGCGACGGCGGTGAGCTCACCGTCGAGGACGACGTGTTCCTCGACCGCGGGGCGCAACTCGTCGGCGGCGTCCGCCATCAGGCCGACCGTGTAGGCGGCCGGATCACCCTCGACCAACCGGGTCGAGACGAGGGCCAGCAGGTCGGCCGTGACCGTCTTCTCCCGGTCGTGCGGGCGGCGGCTGTTGGCGGCCGCCACCGCGGCGTAGGCGGCGGACAGCCGTTCCAGCGAGGCGTCGGGGGCGAGCCCGAGGAACGCCCACAGCGACGCGCTGGACACCCGGTCGCCGCCGCGCAGGGCGCGCAGTTCGGCCAACCGCTCGGCGATCTGGCGGCGGACCTCGGGGGGCAGCGGCTCCACCCCGCCGCCGACCCCGTCGACGATGATCTGCTCCCGGCTGAGCCGGGCGTCGAACTCCTCGACGGTCACCCCGGCGGCGACGGCGAGCCGACGCAGGCCGTCGACGCGGGAGGCGGGGATGCCGCCGAAGCGTTCCCGAACGGTGGCGAGGTAGCCGTCGACCTTGGCCAGCCGCTCCGCGTCACCGCTGCGCCGGGCGGCGAGCACGTGGGCGCGGACCCGCTCGCGGGACTCCGCGTCGCGCAGCGGCTCCTCCCACTCCCCGCGGCGACGCACCAGCTCGGTGGCGAGCGTGGCGTACTTGGCCGAGTTGCGCTCCCGCTGCAGAAAGGCGAGGACGCGGACGAGATGGGCTCCGATGTCGGAGTCGGTATACGGCACGGTGGGGTCGAGACCGGCGATGAGAAAGGGGTCGGCGGTGTCCAGGAAGGAGCCCGCCCGCAGCGGTGCGAGCACCCGCTGGCGATAGCCGCTGCCGTCGAACGCCGCGCTCAAGGATCCACCTTCGTCCCACGTGACCGCCGTGCCCTCCGGACGGACCGGCAACCGGCCCGTCTTCGGGCGCCGAACGCGGGGCGGCAGTTTACCGCCCCACACCCGACAGGCCCCACACCCGAGAGTACGAAGCGGCGCCCCGCCCCGGGTCCCGGACGCCGCGGACGCCCAGCCCGGTCCTTGCGGATCGGCGGCCCGGTATCGCCGTCTGGCGACGATTGGCGGGCCCTGACCGTGCGTCCCGGCTGACCCTACCGACTACGGGGCCGACACCCGGAAGCGCCTGCGTACGTGGGAAATTGGCAGCTCATAACACTTCTCGAGCGGTTTTTTCCCGGGCCGTGGGAGAAGTCCCTGGTCGCGGGATCGACCGGCTCAGTCCCGCTGCTTGAGCAGACTGACCTTCGCCGACTCGGTTGCGCGCATCTCCTCCGAACCGACCCCGGCACGCACCTGAAGGACCAGCGCGGTGGCGGCACCCTCGTGCGCCGCGGTAACCCGAATTGTCTGGTCCCCCGCCATCGCGAAGGTGACCTCGACCGGCGTGCCGCGCTGGTGACCCGGCGGAATTCCGGAGATCGCCCCGGCGACGATCACCTTGTTGTCGTCGATCGCCGTCGATTCGGCCGTGGTCCCCTGCTCGAAGACCCGGATGTCGACCTCGGCCTGATCGTCGGTCACGGTGTAGAAGGTGCGGGTCACCGAGATCGGCAGCGGGTCGTTCTGGTGGGCGAGGAAGGCCGCGACCGGCACACCGCGGTCCTCCGCGAAGATCCCGAAGCCGCGGGAGGTGACGTTGGTGACCTTGGTGCGGACGAGGTCGACCACGGCCGCGGTCGCGAGCCCCGCGGCGTCGGCGCTGGCCGCCGCCGCCTTCTCCACCTCGGCGGCGTCGGCCGCGGCGAGGTCCTGATCGGGCCGCAGCGCCCCGCTGGCCACCAGGTCGGAGTGGACCTCGCGTTCGAGGGCCTTCTTCTGCCCGTACACGGCGGCGCCCTTGGCCACCGCCAGATCCGGGTCGACGAGCCGGGACGTGAGCCCGAAGGACTCCTGCAACCGGCGGCCGACCGCCGGGGTCTTGCTCATGCCGCCCACCAGCAGGCACAGGTCGATCTTCTCGACGCCCTTCTCCCGGGCCCGCTCCAGCACGGAACCCGTCAGGTCCAGGGTGCGGCGCAGCAGCGGCCCGGTGATCTCCTCGAACGTCGCCCGGGTCACCGGCACGCTCACCCGCTTGCCCTTGTGCACGACGAGGACGTCGACGCTGTCCCGTCCGGACAGCGCGAGCTTGGCGTCCTCGGCCGCGGTGAGCAGCTCCTGCTCGTCGTAGACGTCGTCGAGGGGGTCGCCCGCGTCCGGCTGGGCCTCGGTGAACTTCTGCGCCAGGTAGCGGACGAGCTCGTTGTCCCAGTCCGCACCGCCGAGTTCGTGGTCACCGTCGGTGGCCACCACGGTGATCGCACCCTCACTCAGCCGGATGACCGTGGTGTCGAACGTGCCGCCACCGAGGTCGTAGACCAGGACGGTCGACTCCTCCGCGCCGTCCTGGCCGAAGCCGTACGCGAACGCCGCGGCCGTGGGCTCGTTGATGATGTCGACCACGTTCAGCCCGGCCAGCTCGCCGGCGAGCTTGGTCGCCTTGCGCTCCTCGTCACCGAAGTACGCCGGCACGGTGATCACCGCGTCCGTGACCGGGGTACCGGTCGCCCGCTCGGCGTCGGCGGCGAGCGCCTTGAGCACGAGGCTCGACACCGCGGAGGCGCTGTACTCCACGTCGTGCGCGACGAAGCGCCAGTCGGACGCGCCCATGTGCCGCTTGACCAGCCGCGCGACGTCGTCGGGGCGGATGCGGGCCTGCCGCTTGGCCTGAGTGCCCACCACGAAGGACGTGGCGCCCTCGCCACCGCCGTCGAACAACACGACCGACGGCGTCGTGGGCTGGGACTCGATGTTGCGGATCACGTCCGGCCGGCCGTACTCGTCGACCTGGGCGATGCAGGAGTAGGTCGTGCCCAGGTCGATCCCGAACACCTTGGTACCCGCCACCGTCTGAACTCTTCCCTTCGCAAGTCTCGTCAGCGTTCGCCGCCACCGCGACTCAGCGCGTGCGGTAGACCTCGGTCTCCGCGGGCCGGACGACGGTCGTCTCGCCACGGACGAAGCCGGGGCGCACGGTGCGGGCGATAGTCCCGTCCCGTCCCGGATCGTCCGTGGCCACCCGCCGCACACCGAGATGCCGCGCCGGGTCGAAGGTCCCGCCCGGTACCGCTGTGTACGGCCGCACGTCCACGGCCAGGTCCAGCACCTGGAGGAGCTGCTTGCGCAGGATGCCGGCGACGCTCTGCGGATCGTCCGCCCCCAGGCTACCCATCTGATCGTGGAGCCGGATCAGGCCCCGCAGCAGCGGCGCCATCGCCTCGGTGAGCTCCCCGGCCCGCAGGCGGCTGTTCTCCGCATGCAGCCGGTCCACCAGCTCCGCATCGTGGCGGCGCAGCCGGGCGAGCTCGTCGACCTGGCCGGCGAGGCGCTCGAGGGCCACCGCCTGGATCGCGCCGATCGACCCGGCCAGGTCCCCGTCTCCCGCCGACCCGGCATCCTCATGACGACCGGCAGCGTCCTCACGGTCGGTATCCCTGCGGTTGAGATCCTGGTGACGACCGACTTCGCCGCTCCGACCGCCCGCCACCTGCGCCGTCAACATTCCGTCCGCATCATCGTCGAAGCCGGGAACGGACGGGCCCGGCAGCCCGCCGACGCGCGCCGCACCTCCACGGGTCCCGCCGTCCGGCAGGGAACCGCCGGCATGATCCGATCCCTCGGCATGATCCGATCCACCGAGATAGTCCGAGTCACCGAGGTAGCCCGAGTCACCGGGGAAGTCCGAGTCTCCGAGGTAGCCCGAGTCACCGGGGAAGTCCGAGTCGCCGGGGTAGCCCGAGTCACCGGAGGAGTCCGAGTCGCCGGGATGATCCGGTCCTCCGTGGTAGTCCGCCTCCGCGGGATCGTCCACCTCGTCGTGGTACCTCTCGCCCGCCGGGCTCGCCACGTCGTCGTGGTCGCCGCCGCCCCGGACCGCTGGCGACCCGATGTCCCCCACCTCGACGGCACTCGACCCGCCCGCACCGGACCCGGCGTCGGCGGCGTGGTCGGCGTCACGCCCGCCGGGATCCGCATAGTCGCCGGGATCCGCATAGTCGCCGGGCGCTGTCAGCGGGCCCGTCGCCGGCGATAGGGCGAAACCGGCCGCCCGCAGCGCGTCGTCGTCGACGCCGCGGGCGATCGCCCCGGCCTCGCCCGCGCCCCACGCGCTGCCCGTCCCCCACGCCTCGGCTACCGGTGCAACGCCCTGCACCGCCTCGACATCCCGCACCGGCCCAGCACCGTGCACCGGCCCAACATCCTGCGCCGATCCAACACCCAGGGTCGGCCCAGGGCGCTGCGCCGGCCCGGCGAGATCGGCATACCCGCCGGCCGCCGCCACCATCGGGTCGTCGGGCCGCGCCCCGTGGGGATACTTGCCCGGGTTGTGGCGCTCCCCCGGCGCGAGCAGATCCGGGTAGTCCAGGCGGCGGGAACGCTCCAGCTCCTGCGGGTACAGACGCCGGCCGCCGGCCCGCCGCGGGCCGCCGGGGTCCGACTCGGGGACCGGCTCGACACCGCCGGGCCAGGTGGGCTCGGCGCGGCCCGAGTGATCCGGATCCGCGAAGTCGGCCTCGTGGGCAGGCTCGGCTCGACGACCGGAGTCAGCCCAACGGGCAGGCTCGGCCAGGTGCTGGGGATCGGTGGCGTAGCGCCGGACGGCGGGCGGGTAGGGCTCGCCGCGGTGACCGCCGGCCGGCTCGTCGCGCCAGTGCCCGCCCTCGTAGCCGTCGTCCGCGGGCCCCGCGTCGGTGGCGGCTGTATCCGCCGCCGCACCCCCGAAGGCATCGGCGGAGGAGCCGAGGGCGTCGGCCGCGGAGTCCAGGGCGCCGCCGGCGTGAGGCGCGGCGTCGGCGTAGGGGACGCCGGCGACATAAGGGGAGCTGTCGGCATACGAACCGGCGTCGGCATACGAATCGGCGTCGGCGTACGAACCGGCGTCGGCGGCGGGGCCTGGGGTGTCATCGGCGTGGCGGACGTCCGCGGTACCGGCACGGTCGCGTCCCGCGGGCTCGTACGAGTTGATCGGCGGGGCGGAGCCCAGGGGCGGCACCCCGAATCCGCGCACCCCCACCGGCACGGACTCGTCCCAGCCCACGCCGGCCCCAGGGGGGGCCTCTCCACCCGCCTCGGGACGCCCGCCGGAGCCGTGGGTGCGGTCGGGCAGGTCAAAGTAGTCTCTCGGACCATGGTCGGCCGGCCGCGGATCCCAGCCGCGGAGCAGGTCGTCGCGCCGCGACCCGGGGTCCCGCCCCGACCGCTCGAAGGCCCCCCGGTCGTGGACCGCCCGGTCGTGGACCGCCCGGTCGTGGACCGCCCGGTCGTGGACCGCCCGGTCGTGGGCCGCCCGGTCCGCAGGATGGTCCGGTCCCCGCCAGGCCGAGTAGTCGTCCGCGCCGAACGGCTCCAGCCCATCCCGTGCCCCCCGCGGGTCACGGCCCGACTCGCCGGGGGCCGCGAGCGGATCCGGGTCCGACGGGTCGGGCTCCAGCGACTCCGGATCCAGCGACTCCGGATCCAGGGGATCGGGAACCAGAGGATCGGGAACCAGGTGGTCCGGCGGGCCGGAGCGCGGCCCGCCGGGCGGGAACCAGCTTGCCCGGCCGCGGGACGCGGGATCGCGACGTGACTGGAACATCGGGTATCGATCCTCCTCGCCGCCGGGCGGCGGGACCGGGGGGGTCATCGCGAGGTACCGGCGTTACTCACTTACGGCCGGCAGTCCAGTTCAGCCCCCAGCCGTAAGCCTGGTCGAGCTCGCGGTGACCGCTGACGTACCGGACCTCACGGCTGACGGTGAAGTCGTTGCCGGTGTTGGTCAGCAGCGCGATCGCGCACATCCGGGCGCCGCCGGCCTGCTCGTCGAGGCGTACCTCGATCGGGGCACCCTGGGCGGGCGTCAGGGTTACCACCGCGTCGGCCTGGTCGAACGACGCCACGCCCTGGTAGATGAAGGCGAACACGAGCAGCCGGCGGATCTGGCCGATCTGCGCGAGGTTGACGTAGAGGTTCTCGCCGCCCACGGCGGCGCCGGTCCGGTCGTCCGCGTCGAGGTTGACGTAGGGCGGCCCGTCGAACGAGCCGAACGCGTCGCCGAGCGCCTGCACCACGCCGGAACGGCCGTCGGTGAGCTCGAACAGCGCGGCGAGGTCCAGGTCGATGCCCCCGCCGGCGGCGCCGAGCACCCGCTTGAGGAAGCCGCCCTTCTGCTGCTGGCCTCCGGACGGGTTCTGGTTCCAGTTGAGGTTGACGTGCAGCCGGCCGCCGCCGCCCTGCTTGCTCAGCGACACGGACGGCGCGGACTTCGTCAGCGTCACCTTGCTCAGCGAGACCGGTCCGGAGCCGGCCGGTGGCGTGGCGGGACGCTTGGTGTAGTCGATGCCCATGGTCCGCTCCTTCGCGGTTGCCGGATTGGTGATCTGCCATCGGTGGACGGACACGACCGGTGGGTGGACCGTCGCCGGCTGCGCCCGATGTCGCCTCGACGATGTCACATCGGCGGTGGACCACTCCAGACCGCAGCTACCCGCCGGATGCGCGGGACCGTCGGCGACCCGTCCGCCGCCGGCCGGCCCCGGCCGGTCGCGCCGGCGCTACAGCGGCGCGCCCACCGCCTCGCGCGGCTGGCCCTGGCCGCCCTCGCCTCCGTCGCCCCTGGTGGAGCCGGTGGAGTCGGCATCGGCGTCGGCGTCGGCGTGCCGGCGGCGGTGGCGGATGGAGGACACCAGCGCCAGGCCGATGAAGGCGACCCCGACCAGGCCGGTGACGATCTCCGGGACCTCGGTCTCGATCGAGATGGCGAGGATGATCGCCAGCGCGCCGATCGCGTAGTGCGCGCCGTGCTCGAGGTAGATGTACTCGGACAGGGTGCCGCGGCGGACGAGGTACACGGTCAGCGAACGGATGTACATCGCGCCGATGCCCAGGCCGGTGGCGATGACGAAGATGTTCTGGGAGATCGCGAACGCGCCGACGACGCCGTCGAACGAGAACGACGCGTCGATGACCTCCAGGTAGAGGAACAGGAAGGCGGCCGCCCGGCCGGTGGCGAGCACCAGCTTCGGCTGCCCGGAGGACCGCGGGGCAGCGGTCTTCCCGGCGCCCTCGGCGGCCGCGTCGTCGTCGGCGTCCTCGTCCTCGTCGGCGTCGGCGCCGACTCCGCGCGACTCGAAGAACTCGCCGAGTCCCCGCACGCCGAGGTAGGTCGCCAGGCCCGCGACGCCCGCGGTCAGCACCTGCTGGGTGTGGTCACCGGAGAACGCCTCGCCCACGACGAGCAGCGCGACGAGGCCGATCACGGTCGGGATCACGTCAAGCTGGCCGGCGCGGCGCAGCGGCTCCTCCAGCTTCTTGATCCACTGAACGTCCCGCTCCGTGTCGAACAGGAAGTCCAGGAACAGCATGAACAGGAAGATCCCGCCGAAGGCGGCGATCGCCGGGTGCGCGTCGCCGAGCTTCTCCGCGTACTGCGCGCTGTCGTTGAGCGCCAGGTCGAAGACCTTGATCGGACCGAGGTGCGCGGTGAGCGCCACGATGATGATCGGGAAGAGCAGTCGCATGCCGAACACGGCGATGACGACGCCAAGCGTCAGGAAGAGCTTCTGCCAGAAGGGGTTCATCCGGCGCAGGATCGTCGCGTTGATGACCGCGTTGTCGAAGGAAAGGCTGATCTCGAGCACGGCGAGGATGGCGACGATCGCCGCGTCCCGGGGGCTGCCGATCACCCCCGCTCCGGCCACCCCGATCGCGGTGATCGCCAACGACCACCCGAAGATCCGCAAGGCGTGCACGCCCATCAACACCTTTCCGGACCGATCGCCAGACCCCGGTCGCGCCGCGCGGGCGGATCCGCGGTCCGTCGGATCCCGCCGCGTCGCCTGAACTCGCCGGAGACCGCGTCGGCCCGCGGCCGGTTGGCCCGGAGCGGCGGTCGTCGGCATCGTAGCTGTTCATCCGGTGGGCGCGACCTGACAAATGGGTTACACCGGATAGGTCGCGCCCTACCCGCGCACTACCTCCACACACTCCGGGTGACCGGGCCGCCGGGCCGCCGCCGGCCGTCCCGGGCCGGTGAACGGCTTCCCCGGGATGGCCGGTGCCGGTCCTGCGACCGGCGCCGGCCGTCCCCGCCGCCGGGCACGTGGCCCGGCGTGCCGCACGTGCTGCGAACCCGGGTCAGACGTTGACGCCGAAGTCGCGGGCGATCCCGGCCAGGCCCGAGGCGTAGCCTTGGCCGACGGCGCGGAACTTCCAGTCCGATCCGTGCCGGTAGACCTCGCCGAACACCATGGCCGTCTCGGTGGAGGCGTCCTCGGTGAGGTCGTAGCGGGCGATCTCGGTGCCGCCGGCGCCGTTGACGATGCGGATGAAGGCGTTGCGGACCTGGCCGAAGTTCTGCTGGCGCGAGTCCGCGTCGTAGATGGAGACCGGGAACACGATCTTGTCGATCTCCGCGGGCAACGACGTGAGGTTCACGGAGATGGCCTCGTCGTCACCCTCGCCCTCACCGGTGAGGTTGTCGCCCTGGTGCTCGATCGCGCCCTCGGGGCTCTTGAGGTTGTTGAAGAAGACGAAGTGCCCGTCCGAGACGACCTTGCCGTCGGCGCGGCACGCGATGGCGCTGGCGTCCAGGTCGAAGTCGGCGCCGGTCGTGCTGCGCACGTCCCAGCCGAGGCCGACCAGGATGTTGGTCAGGCCGGGCGCCTCTTTGGACAGCGACACGTTGCCGCCCTTGCTGAGACTGACTCCCACTGTGTTCCTCCTGCTGTGCGTCGACTGCGTTGTCTGGGGGCCGCACCCGAGCCGGGCGGCGGCCGCTGTCCGGAAGCGCGGCACGCCCCCGGGTGTCCCGGATACCCCGGCGGCCGGGCGCCGGCAGCCTACTGCCCGACGCGTTCGGCACGGTGACTCTCCGCCCGCGGAGGCCACGTGCCGGAGTACGTGTGCTCTGCGGGACGAACGAGTCACGCGCGAGGTTCCCGCCGCCGGTCCGCCGCCGGTCCGGCGGCGGACGGCCGCGCGACCCGATCCGGTATACCGGGCCGCCAGCCCGCTCGCCGTCGCGCAGCCGACAGGACCAGGACCAGCCCCGCGATGACCCCATCAGGCGGTCACTTCACCCGGCGGAAACGCGGATGGAACACGACCCGACCGGTCACCCAACGCAACAACAACGCGGGGCGGCCCCGCCGGATCCGCTCCGGGCCCGACACTGTCACCGGTGCGGCAGCGAATGTGCACGCCGGACGGCACAACAGACGAGGTTCGGACGTTCGTAGGCGCAGCAACTGGGGAACATCGGCTTCGGCGGGAACCATCCGGACGGGGCCGTCAGACCCACCCCAACGCCAACAATCACCCATCCGGTGGCCGCAGGCAGTTCACGCAGAGGTGTCGCTATTCGCCACGTGCAGGGCGGACTATTGAGGCGTGGTTCGTCTGGATAAGGTCGCCATGATGATCGGACGTTCAGTAGGCCGGGTTGTCATCTCCGATGTGACCCCGGTCGTGTCGTGTGGGCAGTGGCCCGCGCGCGCGGTCGTGGGCGAGAACCTCACCGTCGGTGCGACCGTGTTCCGGGAGGGTCACGACCTCATCGGCGCCAACGTCGTGCTGTCGGGACCCGACGGCCAGGGCACGCCGTTCATCCGCATGCGGTCCGCGGGCTCCGGCACCGACCGGCTCGAGGCGGAGATCACTACCGGCGACGAGGGCCTGTGGGGTTACCGCGTCGAGGCGTGGTCCGATCCGGTCGCCACCTGGCGGCACGGCATCGAGCTCAAGGTCGGTGCGGGACAGGACGTCGACGAGCTCGCGGTCGACTTCGAGGACGGCGCGCGGCTGCTGCTGCGGGCGCTGCCGGGCGTGCCGGAGGGCCGGCGCGCCGAGATCGCCCGGGCGGTGGCCGCGCTGCGCGACGACAGTCGCGATGATCCCCACGAACGGATCGCCGCCGCCCTGGACCCTCGGTTGACGAGCCTGCTGGACGCCTTCCCGCTGCGCGAGCTGGTGACCCGCTCCTCCTTGTACCGGGTCTGGGTCGACCGGCCCCGGGCGCTGTACGGGAGCTGGTACGAGATGTTCCCCCGCTCGGAGGGGGCGACCCTCGACCCGCCGCGCTCGGGGACCTTCCTCACCGCCGCTGAGCGCCTGCCGGCGATCGCGGCGATGGGCTTCGACGTGGTCTACCTGCCCCCGATCCACCCGGTCGGCGAGGTCAACCGCAAGGGTCCGAACAACACCCTCGTTCCCGGCCCGGACGACCCCGGCTCGCCCTGGGCGATCGGCAGTGAGCACGGTGGCCACGACGCCGTGCACCCGGACCTGGGCACGATCGAGGACTTCGACCTGTTCGTCGCGCGGGCCCGTTCCCTGGGCATGGAGATCGCCCTGGATCTCGCCCTGCAGTGCGCGCCGGACCATCCGTGGGCGAAGCACCACCCGGAGTGGTTCGTCGTGCGCAGCGACGGTTCGATCGCCTACGCGGAGAATCCGCCGAAGAAGTACCAGGACATCTATCCGCTGAACTTCGACACCGACCCGACCGGGCTCTACCAGGAGATCCTGCGGGTCGTCCGGCACTGGACCGCGCACGGAGTGCGAATCTTCCGGGTGGACAACCCGCACACGAAGCCGGTCGAGTTCTGGGAGTGGCTCATCGGTCAGGTGAAGGCGACCGAGCCGGACGTGCTGTTCCTCGCCGAGGCGTTCACCCGGCCGGCGATGATGCACACCCTCGCCAAGGTCGGCTTCACCCAGTCGTACACGTACTTCACCTGGCGCAACCAGAAGTGGGAGCTGGAGGAGTACGCCCGCGAACTGATCGATGCCGCCCACTACATGCGGCCGAACTTCTTCGTGAACACCCCGGACATCCTGCCGGGCTACCTGCAGGAGGGCGGGCCGGCGGCGTTCCGGATCCGGGCGGTGCTCGCGGCCACGATGTCGCCGACCTGGGGCGTCTACGCCGGGTACGAACTGTACGAGAACACCCCGGTCCGGCCGGGCAGCGAGGAGTACCTCGACTCGGAGAAGTACCAGTACCGGCCGCGGGACTGGGCGGCGGCCGAGCGGGAGGGCCGCTCGCTGGCGCCCTACCTGACCCGGCTCAACCAGATCCGCCGGGCCCACCCGGCGCTGCACTGGCTGCGCAACCTGCACCTGCACCACGCCGACGGCGACGAGTTCATCGTCTACTCCAAGCGGCTGGCGGAGGTGGACGACCCGGGCGGATCGGCCGGGCCAGCCGGTCCGGGCGGGACGGGCGGCGCTGACACCGTGCTCGTCATCGTCAACCTCGACCCGCACGAGACGCGGGAGACCACGGTGCGCCTCGACATGCCCGCCCTCGGCCTCGGCTGGGACGACTCCTTCGACGTGACCGACGAGATCACCGGGCAGACCTTCCGGTGGGGCCGGGACAACTACGTCCGGCTCGACCCGTCCGTCGAGCCCGCGCACATCCTCACCGTGCGAGCCCGGTCGTGACGGAGCCGGAGCCCCTCAGCGAGCCCATCGGCGACGACACCCCCCGCCCGGCCCCCGCCGGTCCCGTCGGGGAGTCGTCCCGCGACCCGTACTGGTTCAAGCGCGCCGTGTTCTACGAGGTGCTCATCCGAGGCTTCGCCGACTCCAACGGCGACGGCACGGGCGACATCCGCGGCCTGATCTCCAAGCTCGACTATCTGGAGTGGCTCGGCGTCGACTGTCTGTGGCTGCTGCCGATCTACTCCTCGCCGTTGCGCGACGGCGGTTACGACATCAGCGACTACTTCCAGATCCTGCCCGAATTCGGCGACCTGGGCGACTTTGTCAGTCTCGTCGACGAGGCGCACCGGCGCGGCATCCGGATCGTCGCCGACCTGGTGATGAACCACACCTCCGACGCCCACCCGTGGTTCCAGGCGTCCCGGTCGGATCCGGAGGGGCCCTTCGGGGACTTCTACGTCTGGTCAGACACGGACGAGCGGTATCCCGAGGNGCGGATCATCTTCGTCGACACGGAGAAGTCGAACTGGTCCTGGGACCCGGTGCGCGGTCAGTACTACTGGCACCGCTTCTTCTCCCACCAGCCCGACCTCAACTACGACAACCCGGATGTGCAGGAGGCGATGCTGGAGGTCCTGCGCTTCTGGCTGGACCTCGGCATCGACGGTTTCCGGCTCGACGCGGTGCCCTACCTCTACGTGCGGGACAACACCAACGGCGAGAACCTGCCGGAGACCCACGAGTACCTCCGGCGGGTCCGCAAGGAGGTCGACGCCAAGTACGCCGACCGGGTGCTGCTCGCCGAGGCCAACCAGTGGCCCTCCGACGTCGTCGAGTACTTCGGCAACGACGACGAGTGCCACATGGCGTTCCACTTCCCGCTGATGCCGCGCATCTTCATGGCGGTACGGCGGGAGTCGCGCTATCCCATCTCCGAGATCCTGGCCCAGACGCCGCAGATCCCGCCGAACTGTCAGTGGGGCATCTTCCTGCGCAACCACGACGAGCTCACCCTGGAGATGGTGACCGACGACGAGCGCGACTACATGTGGGCGGAGTACGCCAAGGACCCCCGCATGAAGGCGAACATCGGCATCCGCCGCCGGCTGGCCCCGCTGCTGGACAACAGCCGCGACCAGATGGAGCTGTTCACCGCCCTGCTGCTGTCGCTGCCGGGTTCCCCGGTGCTGTACTACGGCGACGAGATCGGCATGGGCGACAACATCTACCTCGGCGACCGGGACAGCGTGCGGACCCCGATGCAGTGGTCGCCCGACCGCAACGCGGGCTTCTCCACGTCCGACCCGGCCCGGCTCTACCTGCCCCTGATCATGGACCCGGTGTACGGCTACCAGGCCCTGAACGTCGAGGCCGGGCAGCGGATGCCGACGTCGTTCCTGTCCTGGACGAAGCGGATGATCGAGGTGCGCAAGCGCCATCCCGTCTTCGGTCTGGGTACGTACGAGGAGCTGGCCTCGTCCAATCCGTCGGTCTTCGCCTACGTGCGCGAATTCGGTGACGACCGGGTGCTGTGCGTCGCGAACCTGTCCCGCTTCGCCCAGCCGGTGGAGCTGGATCTGCGCCGTTTCGAGGGATTGGTGCCCGTCGAGCTGCTCGGCCGGGTGCACTTCCCGCCGATCGGCGAGCTTCCCTACCTTCTGACGTTGCCCGGGCACGGACATTACTGGTTCGCGTTGACCGTACCGGGGGAATTCACCCCCTAGCCCCCTGGGGCGGACGGGGGGAGAGTAGAGCGCTAGACCCGGTCCCGGTGACGGCGGCAGGGTCCGGTGAAACCGGCGGGCCGGCCGGCAGACCGCGGGGCTGGCCGGCGGGAACACCGAGGTCGCCGCGGTGGTACGCGCGCGACGTGGCTGACGAAAGGTAACTTTCGGGACATTCGACGTTAGGTGCACACGATGATCGTCGAGCACAGGCATCGGGAGGTCGAGGATGGGTGACCACCACGCCGAACTGACCGGCCTGCTGACCGACTGGCTTCCCCGACAGCGCTGGTTCGCCGGCAAGGGCCGCGGCGCCGGGCGGATCCGGATTCGCCGGGACACCACCGTCTTCGAGCCGCTGCGGCTGCTCGTCGTCGACGTGGACTACGACCACGGGCCACCGGACCACTACCAGGTTCCCCTGGTGGTCCGGACCGACGCCCCCTTCGGCCACGAGGGCTTCCTGATCGGCGAGTGTGCCGGCGGGCTGGTGTACGACGGGCTGCACGACCCCGACGGCAGCGCCGCCCTGCTGCAGTTCCTCGGCCGCTCGGCCCGCCGGGACGACCTCGTCGCCGAGACGACGCGGACGCTGGACGACCTGCCCGCGCACGCCGTCGGCGCGGAACAGTCCAACACCTCGATCATCTACGGCGACGCCTACATCCTGAAGGTGTTCCNCCGGCTCTGGCCGGGCATCAACCCGGACCTGGAGGTCACCCGGGCTCTCGCCGGGGTCGGCAGCACGCACGTCGCCGCCCCGGTCGCCTGGTTCTCCGGGGAGGTCGAGGGGCGGCAGACCACGCTCGGTTTCCTCCAGGAGTACCTGCGCAGCGGGACCGAGGGCTGGCGGCTGGCGCTGGCCAGCGTGCGCGACCTCTACGCCGAGGCCGACCTGCACGCCGACGAGGTCGGCGGGGACTTCGACGCGGAAGCGGAGCGGCTCGGCGTGGCCACCGCCGAGGTGCACGCGGACCTGGCCCGGGCACTGCCGACGCGCCCACCCACCGCCGACGCGCTGCGTGCCCTGGTGACGTACCTGCACGGCCGCCTCGACGCCGCCGTCGAGGCCGTTGCCGAGCTGCGGCCCTTCGAGGCCGCCGTGCGCAAGTCCTACGACGAGCTCACCGGCGCGGCGCCGGCAGTCGTTCATCCCCGGCCGTTCCAGCGGCTGCACGGCGACCTGCATCTTGGCCAGGTGCTGCGGGTCGACTCGGGCTGGGTGCTGTTCGACTTCGAGGGCGAGCCGGCCCGCCCGGTCGCCGAGCGGGTGGGGTTGGAGTCGCCGCTGCGCGACGTCGCCGGGATGCTCCGGTCGTTCGACTACGCGGCTCGTTCCATGCTGTTGGAGCGGGGCGACGAGCCCGCGCTGGTCTACCGGGCGCAGGAGTGGGCCGACCGCAACCGGGAGGCGTTCTGCCGGGGGTACGGCGCCGCTGCCGGTCGCGACCCACGCGAGGACGCGGCGATGCTGCGTGCGTTCGAGCTCGACAAGGCGGTCTACGAGGTGCTCTACGAGGCGCGCCACCGGCCGGGGTGGATCGGCATCCCGATGGCCTCGGTGGAGCGGCTCACCCAGACCCACCCACCGGCCCAGACCCACCCACCGGCTCAGATCCACCCACCGGCTCAGACCCACCCACCGGCCGGATGAGCGGGAGCGGGCGGACCGATCCGCCGCCGGTGCGCCGAACCATCGTCCCCATCGCGGAGAGAGGCAGGGGTGTCCCAGTGAACAGCGGCGACGTCAACAACGGCACGGCGCGGACGGGACACCGCGGCGCCGGGCAGATCACCGGCCGACCCGACGCCGATCCGGCGAGCGCACCGGCCCGCGACCGCTCGGGCCGCGTGGCCCTGGCCGACCGGGTCCCGGGGCGCCTGCCCGATCTGGACAACTCGGCGACCGACGCGCCGGCGGCGGCCGGCGACCCAGCGACCCCGGGCGGCCCCGACGCGGCTACCAGGCCGCCGACGTCCCTCGCCGCCGCCGCGCCGGCGCCGGGCGTGCCGCTCGGCCTGCCACGCGAGGACCTCGAACGGCTCGTCAACGGCACCCACCACGACCCGCACTCGCTGCTCGGGGCGCACCCGGCCGGGGACACGACCGTCGTGCGGGTGCTGCGTCCCGACGCGAGCGCCGTGACCGTGCTCGTCGGCGAGGACCGCCACCCGGCGGCTCGACTCCACAGCGGCGGGGTGTTCGCCGTGGCGCTGCCGGAGGTCCTGCCCGACTACCGCGTCGAGGTGGCCTACCCGCACGGCTCCCACGTCGTCGACGACCCCTACCGGCACCTGCCGACCCTCGGCGAGATGGATCTGCACCTGATCAGCGAGGGCCGGCACGAGGAGCTCTGGAAGGTGCTCGGGGCGCACCTGCGTGAGCTGTCGACCCCGGGCGGCACGACCGTCACCGGGGTGAGCTTCGCCGTCTGGGCACCGTCGGCGCGGGGGGTGCGGCTGGTCGGCGACTTCGACTTCTGGGACGGCCGGGCGTTCCCGATGCGCTCGCTGGGCCACAGCGGCGTGTGGGAGCTGTTCGTGCCCGGCGCCGGCGTCGGGCTTCGGTACAAGTACGAGATCCTCGGCTTCGACGGGGTGTGGNGGCAGAAGGCCGACCCGATGGCCTTCCGCACCGAGGTCCCGCCCGCCACCGCGAGTGTCGTCACCCACTCGGACTACACGTGGGACGACCAGGACTGGCTCGACCGGCGTGCCCGCACGGCCTGGCACGCCGAGCCGATCAGCGTCTACGAGGTCCACCTGGGCTCGTGGCGGCGCGGGCTGTCCTACCGCGAGCTCGCCGACCAGCTCACCGCCTACGTCCTGGACAACGGCTTCACGCACGTGGAGATGCTGCCCGTCGCCGAGCATCCGTTCGGCGGCTCCTGGGGCTACCAGGTGTCGGCGTACTACGCGCCGACGGCGCGCTTCGGCGGCCCGGACGAGTTCCGCCACCTCGTCGACACGCTGCACCGCGCCGGCATCGGCGTGATCGTCGACTGGGTGCCGGCCCACTTTCCCCGGGACTCCTGGGCGCTGGGCCGCTTCGACGGCACGCCCCTGTACGAGCACCCCGATCCGCGCCGGGGCGAGCAGCCCGACTGGGGGACCTACGTCTTCGACGTCGGCCGCAACGAGGTGCGCAACTTCCTCGTCGCCAACGCGCTGTACTGGTTCGAGGAGTTCCACATCGACGGCCTGCGGGTCGACGCCGTGGCCTCGATGCTCTACCTCGACTACTCCCGCCCCGACGGCGGCTGGCTGCCGAACGTGCACGGCGGCCGGGAGAACCTCGAGGCGGTGGCGTTCCTGCAGGAGACCAACGCGACGGTCTACCGGCGCTTCCCGGGCGTCATGATGATCGCCGAGGAGTCGACGGCCTGGCCGGGCGTCACGCGCCCCACCCATCTCGGCGGGCTGGGCTTCGGCTTCAAGTGGAACATGGGCTGGATGCACGACACGCTGGACTACAACTCCCGCCAGCCGGTGCACCGCAGCTACCACCACCACCAGATGACGTTCTCGATGGTCTACGCCTACTCGGAGAACTTCGTCCTGCCGTTCAGCCACGACGAGGTCGTCCACGGCAAGGGGTCGCTGCTGCGCAAGATGCCGGGCACCCGGTGGGAACAGCTCGCCAACCTGCGCGCGCTCTACGCCTACATGTGGGCGCATCCCGGCAAGAAGCTGCTGTTCATGGGCTGCGAGTTCGGCCAGGACAACGAGTGGAACGAGGCCGCCTCGCTCGACTGGCCGCTGCTGAGCGACCCGTCGCACCGGGGCGTGGCCAACCTGGTGGCGGACCTCAACGAGCTGTACCGGTCCACCCCGGCGCTGTACCGCCGAGACAGCGATCCGAGCGGTTTCTCCTGGATCGACGCCAACGACACCGCCAACAACGTGTTCTCGTTCCTGCGCTGGTCGGACGGGACCTCGGCCGGCGGCCACCCGGCCGCAGCCGCCCCGAACGCAGCCGCCCGGGCCGGGGCCGATGTGGCGGGGCAGCCGACGGCCGGCGGCAACCCGACGGGGGCGGACGCGGCGGACGGCGGGGTCCTGGCCTGCGTCACGAACTTCGCCGGAATCGGTCACCACGGCTACCGCCTCGGCCTGCCCTTCCCCGGCCGCTGGCGGGAGGTGCTCAACTCGGACGGACAGCGCTACGGCGGCGGCAACGTCGGCAACTTCGGCGCCGTGCAGGCCGTCGAGGAGTCCCACCACGGCCTGCCCGCCTCCGCGACCCTTACGCTGCCGCCGCTGGGCACCGTCTGGTTCCGCTACGAGCCCGGCACCGCCGACTCCCCCGGTTCCCCGGCCTGAAGGCCTGGCCGGGGTCGGCGTCTCGTCGGCGGAGTCGGGGCCGCAGCCGCCGGGCCGCGGTCAGAACAGGGCTGCGGCCAGGGCTCGGCGGGCGGGGGCGACGGCGGGTTCGGCGTCGCCGAGTGCCTGGAACAGGTCGACGAGGTGGGCACGGGCCTGCTCTCGCTCCGGGCCGGAGGTACGCCGCACGACCGCGACGAGACCGGCGAGCGCACCGGCCACGTCGCCCTGCGCGATGCCCAGGTCGGCCGCGGCGATCGCGGCGTCCACGTCGTCGGGATCGGCCGCGAGCCGCGCGCGGATGTCCGCCGGGTCGTGGTCGCGCACCCGGCGCAGCAGCTCGGCGCGGGCCAGACCGGTGAGCGCATCCGGGTCCGCCGGCGCCTCGGCGAGGCGGACCCGGTAGGACTCGACCGCCGTGTCGATGTCGCCGCGGGCCAGCGCGGCCTCGGCCGCCGCCAGGTGCGGATCCCGCGCGGAATCACCGGCCGCCGCACCGGGCATCCCGCCCATCGCCTCGTCGACGAGGGAAAGCAGCTGGTCGAGCCAGTTGCGCACCTCGCGCTCGGGGACGGCGCCGGTGAACTCGCCGATGATGCGGCCGCCGACGACGGCCTTCACCGCCGGGATGCCCTGCACCCCCGCCGCCTGGGCGAGGCCCGGGTTGGCGTCGACGTCGATCTTGGCGAGGACCCAGCGACCGCCGTCGGCCAGCGCCAGCTTCTCGAGCACCGGGCTGAGCTGCTTGCACGGGCCGCACCAGGACGCCCAGAAGTCGAGCACGACCGGCACCTGCATCGAGCGGCTGACGACGTCGGTGGCGAAGCTCGCCTCGGTGACGTCGATGACCACGGGACCGCCGGGCGCGTCACCGGAGCCGGCGGCGGTGGCGCCGTTCGCGCCCGTCGCGGCGGGCCCGGCGTTCGCGGGCGGGGGCGGGGTGGCCGGCTTCGGGTCGAGGGGGACGGCGCCGGCGAGGCGCAGACCGCCGAGGCTGTCGGGCAGGCGCCCGGGTCGTCCCGGGCCTCCCGCACCCCGCGGCGGTCCGGATGGGACTGGTGGCCTACGTTGCATGCCTCCATCGTGACATCCGGGTGGGGCGGACGGCCCTGCCGGCGGATGACTTTTCGGGGCCCGTTGTCCGCGCCGTCTCCCGGCGGCCCGGGTCAGCCCGCATCGTCCCCCGCGAGGTCCCCCGCGACGTCCCCCGCGGGACCCCCGGCGAGCAGCCGGTCGATGCTCGCCACCTTTCCGTGCAGGGCGTCGCTGACGCCGGGGCGCAGGTCCGCCTTGAGCACGAGGCTGACCCGGCCGGCACGGGCGCCCACGGCCTGCGTGGCCCGGCGCACGACGTCCATCACCTCGTCCCACTCGCCCTCGATCGTGGTGAACATGGCGTTGGTCTCGTGCGGCAGGCCGCTCGCGCGCACGATGCGGACCGCCTCGGCGACCAGCTCGGCGACACCCTCGCCGGTTCCAATGGGCGTGACACTGAAGGCAACCAGCATGGGATCAGACCTACCACGCCGACGCCGCGACGACCATCGCTCCGACGCAGTGCCACGCGCCTGCTACTTTGACAAAACGGATGGGTCGGTAAGCTAGCGACTTGTCACGAAAAGTTGCGCGATCGACCCCCGTGTGGGCGCTTACGCAAACCCGGGACAACGGGCTCTGACGGCACGCCCTACCATTGCCCGCCGTGGGGTGGAAGAAGACGGATGACGAGGCGTAGGTGGGGCCACGCACACTGCTCGACGCGCTGACGGACCTGGCTGTGGTCGTCAGCGCGGACGGCCATGTCACCGACATGGGCGCCGCGGCTCGCGCCTTCCTCGGTGACCGGATCCCCCGTGACCCGCATCTGCGGGACCTCGTCGAGGTGGTCGACCCGGCGTTCCGCGCCGCGCTCAGCGAGGCTGCGACGGCCGCGCTGGCGCAGTCCGGGCAGTGGCGCGGCTCCGTGGGTCTGGTCGACCCCGCCGGGACGACCGTGCCGCACCACGTGACCATCCGGCGCGATCCGGACGGCGGCCTGGTCCTGCTCGCCCGCGACACGACCGACCAGCGTGCCCGCGAGATCGCCGAGAACGACTCCAGGGCCAAGGACGAGCTGATCGCCCGCCTGGGCCACGAGCTGCGCACCCCGCTCAACGCGATGCTCGGCTTCGCCCAGCTTCTGGAGCTGGAGCCACTCACCCCCGACCTGCACGACGACGTCGAGCGGATCATCACCGGCGGCCGGCACATGCAGGCCCTCATCGATGACGTGCTGGACCTGGCCCGGCTGCGTGCGGGTCGCGGCGACATCAACAAGGGCCCGGTCAACGTCCTCGACATCGTCCAGGGCGTGGTGGAGCTGGTCGAGCCGCTCGCCGCGCAGCGCAGCATCCGCCGCGTGATCGACCCGGCCGTGCCGCTCATCGCCGACGCGGACCGCCGCCGGCTGTGGCAGGTGCTGCTCAACCTCGTCGGCAACGCCCTGAAGTACGGCCGCGAAGGCGGCAGCGTGCGGGTCGGCATCGTGCCGATCACGGGCTCCCGCATCCGCATCGAGGTCGAGGACGACGGCGCGGGCCTGTCCCCGCGGGCGATCGACCGGTTGTTCCGACCGTTCGAGCGGCTGGGCGCCGAACGCAGCGGGATCGAGGGCAGCGGGCTGGGGCTCGCCCTCTCCCACGCCCTGGTCACCGCGATGGGCGGGGTGCTGACGGTCGCCAGCCGCTACGGGGTCGGCAGCGTGTTCGCCATCGTGCTCGACGCCGTCGACATGCGCTTCGAGGACCCCGACTCCGACGACGACGGCTTCGGCGATCACCTCGGCGGCCACGGCTACCGTGGGACGAGCTACGGTCGCGCCGGCTACGGCGAAGCGAGTCACGGTCGCGCCGGCTACGGTGACACCGCCTATGGCGACGCCGCCTATGGCGACGCCGGCAATGGGCGGGCCCGCCCTACCGGCACCGGCGAGGGTGGTGCCCACGGCGGGCGACACGCGCGCGTCTCCGTCGGCGGCGCAGCGGGCGGAGTCGGGCGGCGGGCGGCTCCCGGCGGCCTACGGGTCGTGCACGTCAGCGGCGATCCGGCCGTGCGGGCGGCCGTCGCGGACATGCTCACCGAAAGCCTCGCCGCCGACCCGGTCACCGTGCCACGGGCGGCCCTCGCGGTCGACGCGGTGCGCCGCGCGCGGCCGGCGTTCATCCTGCTCGACCGCGACCTGCCCGACGCGAGCGCGCCCGAGCTGCTCGCCCAGCTCGCGGCGGACCCCACCACGGCCGCCACGCCGGCATTCGTCCTGACCGAGGACACCGATCCCCGCGAGCGCACCATGCTGCGCCGCGCCGGGGCGGTCGACATCCTCGCCCTCCCGCTGGACCCGGCGAGCCTCGTCGCCGCCGCGACTGCCCTCACCGCCGCGATGACCGCCCCCCGCTGATCCGCGTCCGCTCCCCCGCTCGGCCCCCAGCCGCCGGTTGCTCCGGCAATTGCCGGAGGCTGATGACGTCGGCGGGCGGACGAACCGCCACTGACCTCCAGCAACTGATGACCGTCATGGGGCACCGACCGGCCGCCGGACCCTTCCTCATGAGCTCGGAGATGGCTGTTCAGGCGCGTATCCGATTGTGATCACAAGTAGACAGGCGGCTGAGGCGAGCAAGCCCCACCTGCTCCGAGTCGTGGACGATCGACGTTGAGTAACAGCAGTGCCGCCGCCCTGACCTCACGCTCGCCCCCGGACCACGAGCGTTCTCCGCCACCGGCCCGCCCTGTGTGGACTTGAGTCGTCTAGTCGGCGAGGAGTTCGAAGTCGGCCCAGTCGAAGCCGGGCGCGACGACGCAGCCGACGAGAACGTGCCGCCCGTCGCGGGGCGCGGCCGTCTGCCACTGCCCCGCCGGAACGACGAGCTGCGGCACCTCGCCGGCCGTCGCATCCGGCCCGAGCAGGCCTGCGGGGCCCGGCGACGGCCGGCGGGCCGTGCCGCCGAGGGTGAGCTCGAGGGTGCCACCACCCTGCCAGAGCCAGATCTCGGCCGAGGCCACCCGATGCCACCGGGAAACCTCGCCCGGGCGCAGCAGGAACAGGATGGACGTCATCGCGGGGCGCTGCCCGCCGTGCGCCGTGACAACGTCGGGGCTGGCCCAGGTCTGGCGGTACCAGCCGCCCTCCGGGTGGGACTCAAGGCCGAGGGTGTCGATCAGCTCGTCGGCGGACGTCGTCGGGTCGTCGAGACGGCTCATCGGCAGATCCTCCCCCACAGCTCGCACCGACGTGCCGGGCGCAGCGACGTGCCGGGCGCAGCGACGTGCCGGGCGCAGCGACACGCCGGGGACAGCGACACGCCGGGGACGTGCCGGGTCGGCCGGACCGTCAGCGGGACGGAGCCGGCTGTGCCGTCAGGATGTCGCCGAGGAGGCACTCGGCGGCCGACCAGGGGTCGGCGGCACCGGCGAGGACCTGGTGGGCGAGCTCCGCCAGGCGCGCGTCGTGCGGCGGGGCGGCCAGGAGGTCCCGCAGCGCGGTCAGGGCCAGCCCCCGGATCTCGTCGGCGGCGCGGGCCAGCCGGCGGCGGTCGAGCTCACCGGTCGCGGCGAGTTCCCGCCGGTGCGCGGCGATGCGCGCGACGAGCTCGTCGATGCCCTCGCCCAGGGTCGCGGCGACGCGGACCACCGCCGGCCGCCGGGCGCCGGCGCGCATCCGGGTCAGCGCGGTCAGGTCGGCGACGGTGCGTGCCGCGCCCGGCCGGTCCGCCTTGTTGACGACGAGAACGTCCGCGACCTCCAGCAGGCCCGCCTTGGCCGCCTGCACGTCGTCGCCCGCGCCGGGAGCGAGCAGGACGCAGGTCGTGTCCGCGAGCGCGGCGATGTCGATCTCCGCCTGGCCGACGCCGACGGTCTCGACGATGACGACGTCGAACCCGGCCGCGTCGAGGACCCGCAGTGCCTGCGCGGTCGCGGCCGCCAGCCCACCGAGGCGCCCGCGGCTGGCCAGGGAGCGGATGAACACCCCGGGATCACCGGCGTGCTCGCTCATCCGCACCCGGTCGCCGAGCAGCGCGCCGCCGGAGTACGGCGAGGAGGGGTCGACCGCGAGCACCCCCACCCGGCGCCCGGCGCGGCGGTAGGCCCGCACCAGCGCGGTGACGGTCGTCGACTTGCCGACGCCCGGGGCGCCGGTCAGGCCGACTGTCTGCGCGCCGCCGACGTGCCCGGCCAGCGCCGCGCTGATCTCGGGCCACCACCGGGGAGTGTTCTCCACCGCCGAGAGCAGCCGCGCGAGCGCCCGCCGATCACCGCCGACGGCCGCCGCGACCAACTGCACCGCAGCCGACTCCGCTCCAGCCGACTCCGCCGTGGCCAGCCCCGCCGTGGCCGGATCCGCCCCGCCCAGCCCCGCCGTGGCCGGGGCGCGAGCGCGGTCGGGCAGACTCCGCTCGCGGCCGACACCCGCGGCGGAGCCGGTGGTCACGCCGCCGGGACGCGCAGGATCAGGGCATCGCCCTGGCCGCCGCCGCCGCACAGGCCGGCCGCGCCGATCCCGCCGCCACGCCGGGCCAGCTCGTTGAGCAGGGTCAGGGCGATGCGGGCGCCGGACGCGCCGAGCGGGTGGCCGATGGCGATCGCCCCCCCGTTGACGTTGACGATGTCGGAGCCGATCCCGAGGTCGCGCATGGACTGGATGGAGACCGCGGCGAACGCCTCGTTGATCTCGACGAGGTCGAGGTCGGCGGGGGTGAGCCGCTCCTTGGCCAGGGCGGCGAGGATGGCGTTGGACGGCTGGGACTGCAGCGAGGTGTCGGGGCCGGCGACGAAGCCGTGGTGGCCCACCTCGGCGAGGATCGGCAGGCCGAGCTCCTCGGCCTTGGCCCGGCTGGCCACGATGACCGCGGCCGCCCCGTCGGAGATCTGCGACGCGGACCCGGCGGTGATCGTGCCGTCCTTGCCGAACGCCGGGCGCAGCTTGCCGAGCACCTCGGCGGAGGTGTCGGCACGCACGCCCTCGTCCTGGCTGACGACGAGCGGCTCGCCGCGGCGCTGCGGCACCGAGACGGGGACGATCTCGTTGTCGAACAGGCCGTTCTTGGCGGCGGCGGCGGCCCGCTGGTGCGACCGGGCGGCGAACTCGTCCTGCTCGGCACGGGAGATGTTCAGCGCGCCGTTGTAACGCTCGGTGCTCGCGCCCATGGAGATCTGGTCGAAGGCGCAGAACAGAGCGTCCTGGTCGATGGCGTCGAGCGCCTCGGCCGCGCCGTACTTCACCCCGGCGCGCATCGAGCGCAGCAGGTGCGGCGCCCCGGTCATGGACTCCATCCCACCGGCGACGACCAGGTCGAACTCGCCGCTGGCGATGTAGGTGTCGGCGAGGGCGATCGCGTCGAGGCCGGACAGGCACACCTTGTTGACGGTGATCGCGGGCACCGTCATCGGGATGCCGGCGGCGACGGCCGCCTGCCGAGCGGTGATCGGACCGGTGCCGGCCTGGATCACGTGCCCCATGATGACGTACTCGATCGCGTCGCCGGACAGCCCGGCCCGCTCCAGCGCACCGGAGATCGCGATGCCGCCCAGGTCCGTCGCGGTGAAGCTCTTCAACGCCCCGGACAGTTTCCCGATCGGTGTCCGCGCGCCGGCCACGATCACGGAACCAGGCATGGCTGCCTCCTCATCACTGTTGGGAAGATCCTCGCCGGCGTCCTCCCACGGGCCGACGCCGCACGTACCCCTGCGACGACGTCACGGCGGTACGGTCGGTGCGCTCACCCCACGGGTACCCGCAACACCACGATAACGTGATCTTGTTCCTGGTGCCCGGCCCGGCGGCGCACCCCGTGACCGGCCGGGGCCGCCCCGCGGCGGCCGGGCGGGACCCCCGGCCCCGCCGCCCGGCCCCCGGTCAGGACAGCGCGCCGCAGGCCACCACGAAGGGGGAGGGATCCGCCGGCAGC
This sequence comes from Frankia sp. ACN1ag, assembly GCF_001414035.1. Taxonomy (NCBI): domain Bacteria; kingdom Bacillati; phylum Actinomycetota; class Actinomycetes; order Frankiales; family Frankiaceae; genus Frankia; species Frankia sp. ACN1ag. The sequence continues at coordinate 52,503 of NZ_LJPA01000042.1, forward strand.
CGCACCGTGCTGGAGGCGGAGTCCTGGACGGTCAGGCCGTCGGGGGTGAACCCCAGCGTCGTGGTGACGACGTTGAACAGGGTGCCGTCGTTCGAGGTCCCGGTGCTGATCTGCAGGGTCTTGTCGGCGCAGCGCAGGCCGATGCCGGAGTTGCCGTGGACGCCGGCACCGAGAGCCAGTCCGCTCGGCGGCGTCACCACGACCAGTTGGTCGAGACTGACGTAGCGCAGCAGGGCGTAGCTCTTCGTCCCGTTGGTCACCTGGGTCTGCACGAGCAGCTCACCGAAACCGTCGCCGTCGATGTCGACGACCGCGCTGTTCAGCGGGGTGACGATGCTGCCGAGGGGGACCTTGGCCTGCTGGCCGTCCCGGGAGAACCGCACGCGCAGGTTCGTCCCCTCCACGGCGACCGTGTCGGGCTGGCCGTCGCCGTCGACGTCGTTCACGCCCGCCGGTTTCGCCACCGGCGTGGGTAGCTGCGGGCTGCCCGGGCCGGTCGAGTTCGACGGGGCGGACGACTGCGGGCTGGTGGGGGCCACCGACTGCGCGGACGCGGATGCCGTCGGCCGGGTCGGCGGCGGGCTCGTCGGCAGGCGGGTGGTCGATCCCGAGGCCGACCCGCCGCCGCCACCGGAGCTGGAGTGACCCGAGCCGCCGCCCAACGACGGCACGGTCGCCGCCCGGCTCGGCTCGCTGAACGTGCTCGGCAGGACGGGCGGCGCAGCCGGCTCGACGACCTGGTTCGACGGGCTCGGCCGGATGGCCACCACCGCCAGCCCGATGAGCGCCGCCATCACCATCCCGCCGACGGTGAACACGGGGATGCGCCAGCGGCGTCGGCGGGCGATGCCGGCGCGGATCTGCCGGTAGGCGTCCGGGGATGGCCGGACGGGCTCAACCGCCTCGGTCAGCAGCCGAGTGAGCTCGTCCGGTTCCAACGCGCTCACCGTAGGCCCTCCAGCTTGCCGCTCAAGGCGGACAGCCCTCGGGAGGTGTAGGCCTTGACGGAGCCGACGCTGCAGCCCATCACCGCCGCCGCGTCCGCCTCGGACATGTCGGCGTAGTAGCGCAGGACGACCGCCTCCCGCTGGCGCCGCGGCAGCTCTCGCAGTGCCTGGATGACGGCGGCTCGCTCGACGAGAGAGTAGGCCCCCTCCTCGGCGCTGGCGGCATCGGGCATGGGCTTGGGGGCATGCTTGAGAGCGACGAGTCGACGACGCAGCGTGGAACGTGCGAGATTGACGACGGTCTGCCGAAGGTAGGCCAGGGCCTTGTCCCGGTCCTGTAGGCGTCCCCAGGCCCCGTGGACGCGGATGTAGGCGTCCTGGACGACCTCTTCGCACAGACCCACGTCATCCAGCAGCAACGCGGCAAGACGCACCAATGACCGGTAGTGCTCGGAGTACAAGGCGGTCAGGGCGGCGTCCGCGTCCCGCGCGACGTCGCTACGGGCGGCGTCGCTCCGCGCAGGCACGGGCCGCCACCCCTCCACGACTGTCATGGGCGCGGTCACACCACGTTGGACGCGGACCGAGCACTCGAAGTTGTCCCGAAAGTTCTATCGCGTCGCACACGAAACAGACAGCCCCCACATCCCGCGACCCCGTCTCCGTACCCATCGGTTACCTCTGCCGCCCTGTCAACTACCTGCGCCTACCTGCGCCNCCCTGTCAACTGCNCGTGCCGCCCGTCAACTGCCTGTGCCGCCCGTCACCCGCCCTCGACCGCGCACCGCCGGAGGCCGATCGTGAAGGACATCCTCGAAGCGATCCTCGCCCAGAGCCCGCCGTCCCCCGACCGGCGAGCGGAGTTCGCCGCGTTCGCGGTCCCGGAGTTCTACCGCGGCGTCGTCGTGCGCCGCGAGGAGACCGGGATGTTCGACGGCGTCCCGTCCCGGGACAAGGATCCGCGCCGCTCCCTGCACGTCGACGAGGTGCCCACACCCGAGGTCGGCCCCGGTGAGGCCCTCGTGGCGGTCATGGCCTCCTCGGTGAACTACAACACGGTGTGGACATCGATCTTCGAACCGATGTCCACGTTCGGCTTCCTCGAACGCTACGGTCGGACATCTCCCCTCGCTTCCCGCCATGACCAGCCTTACCACGTCGTGGGTTCCGATCTGGCCGGAGTCGTGCTGAGGACAGGAGCCGGCGTACACGTCTGGTCCCCGGGGGACGAGGTCGTGGCCCACTGCCTGTCGGTGGAGCTGGAACGCGCCGACGGTCACAACGACACGATGCTGGATCCGGAGCAACGAATCTGGGGTTTCGAGACGAACTTCGGTGGGCTGGCCGAGCTCGCCCTCGTCAAGGCCAACCAGCTCATGCCCAAACCAGGCCATCTCACCTGGGAGGAGGCGGCCGCGCCGGGGTTGGTCAACTCCACCGCCTACCGCCAGCTGGTCTCCGCCAACGGCGCCCGGATGAAGCAGGGCGACGTCGTCCTGGTCTGGGGGGCCTCCGGCGGGCTGGGCTCCTACGCCACCCAGCTCGCGCTGCACGGCGGGGCGATCCCGGTCTGCGTCGTGTCGTCGCCGGCGAAGGCGGAGATCTGCCGGTCCCTCGGGGCCGAGCTCGTCATCGACCGGGCCGCCGAGGACTACCGGTTCTGGAGCGACGAACGCACGCAGAATCCGCGGGAATGGCAGCGGTTCGGCCGGCGCNTCCGCGAACTCACCGGCGGCGACGACCCGGACATCGTGCTCGAACATCCCGGGCGGGAGACCTTCGGCGCCTCCGTCTACGTGACCCGTCGTGGCGGCACCATCGCGACCTGCGCCTCCACCACCGGCTTCCTGCACGAGTACGACAACCGGTACCTGTGGATGAACCTGAAGCACGTCGTCGGCTCCCACTTCGCCAACTACCGGGAGGCCTGGGAGGCCAACCGGCTCATCGCCCGGGGGATGGTCCATCCCACCCTCTCCCGGGTGTACCCGCTCACCGAGACGGGGCAGGCCGCCCAGGACGTGCACCGCAACACCCACCAGGGCAAGGTCGGCGTGCTCTGTCTGGCACCCGCCGAAGGGCTGGGGATCCGCGACGAGGAGCTCCGCGCCCGCCACCTGACCGCAATCAACCGGTTCCGCGGCGTGTAGCCGGGGAAATCGCAACGGACCCGATGCCCGGCTGGCGTCACGTTCGCATTGACGGTCTGAGATGCTGAGGTCCTATGACCGAACACACGGATCTCATCCCGATGGCCGGCGAGACCGACGGGCCCCCAGCCTTCGATCTGGTCCGCCGTGGCTACGACCCCAGTCAGGTCACCCACCACGTGAACTGGCTCGTCGAGCAGCTTCGCGAGGCCGAGGCGCACCGGGCCGCGGCCGAGGCCGCCGCGTCCGAGGCAGCGTCGGAGGCGGCCCGCGTGCGCGACGATCTGGTCGCGAACCGTCCCGCGTGGGAGGAGTTCGGCGGCCGGGTCACCCAGATCCTGCAGCTCGCGGAGGAGGAGGCGGCCACCGTCCGCGCCGAGCGGACCCGTGAGGCCGACGCCCAGCTCGAGGAGGCCCGCCGGATCGTCACCGAGGCCGAGGCCGCCCGGGAGAAGACGCTGCGGGAGGCCGACGAGCAGGCCGCCTCGATCGTCTCGACGGCGCGTGCCGAGGCCGAGCGGATCGTCGAGATCGCCCGGTCCACCGCGGCGGCGGCCGAGGAGGAGTCGAAGCGCCGGCTGGCCGATCTGGAGCGTCAGCGCGAGCAGGTCACCACCCAGCTCGCCGCCCTGCGCGAGCAGGTGACGGCCCAGCTCGGCGCGCTGCGCGACAAGCTCACCGCCGCCAGTGCCTCGATCGCCTCGATCGAGGCGGCGCCGGTCGAGGAGCGCAAGGCGATCGGCGCGGAGACGACCGTGCTGCCCGCGCCCGCCAGCGTGCGCAGCGCCTGAGCCCAGGCCGGAACCTCCGCGGCTGACTCGGGCGGGCGCGCCTTCAGCCGGGGCCCTCCGACCGCAGGCGCGCCGCCCGACAGCGGCGATCCCAGCACGGGCGATGCCAGTGCCGGCGGTCCTCGACGCGCTCCGGCGGCCAGACGACCAGGTGGGCGGTGCCCGGGTTGATCTCGTGGTCACACCCGGGGCACCGGTAGACCTTCGCCGTCGCCGCCCCGGTGACCGGGCGGACCACCCACTCCCCGTCGCGCAGCACCACCACCGGATCGGGCAGCCACGCCCCGACCGGCCGCCCGCGCCCGTTCTGCCCGCGCCCGTTCTGCCCGCGCGCGTCCCTACCCCGGGTGGGACGGCGCCGCGCCCGACGCGTCACCGACCCCGTCTGCCCGGCTCCCAGGAGCGCGGCCGCCGCGGCCGCGGCCCCGCCGGGCCGCCGTCCGAATCCGGCGCCGCGACCCACTCGGCCCGGTCCACGACCTCCCCGTCGACGATGCGGCCGGGATCTCCGGCCGGATCGCCAGCACGGCCGCCGCGCCCGCGACCCCACGCGCGCCCGGCCGCACCCGTGGCGCCCGCAGAACCCGCAGCCCGCCCGCCGGCATCACCCACCCCGCCGGCGCCCCCCGCTCCGCCCGGAGCGGCGCCGCGGACCCGGTCGATGCCGGCCGCCACGAGCGACCGGGCCACCTTCGCCTTGCGCAGGGCCCCGGCCGGGCTCGCCAGGGCCGAGGACGCGCCGATGAGCACCTGGAAGCCGCGGTCGCTGCCCCGCCAGTGCTCGCGCAGGATCGGCTCGCCGGCGCCGACGACCAGCCGGCGGAACGCGAAGGCGACGATGGCGACGTCGTCGAGCTGGCCCACCACGGGAATCATGTTCGTCAGCCGGTTGCGCGGCGACACCAGGTACGCCAGCGCCGCCGCGGCCTCGACCTTCGCGGACTGCGGCACCCGTGGATCGGCGACGACCTGCCGCAGCATGATGACCAGATCGGGGAGAAACATCGTTATCTCCCGACCGACCTGCCGCACGGCGTCCTTGTCGAGCGTGACCATCGCCGTGGCGTCTCCTCTTGTGCGAACCAGGACTTCCCGCCGACCGGCGACATCCTAGTAGACCGTCGCCACTAATGTTTGGGGTATAGGTGGCGGAGTTTGGTGCGGGCGTCGGCGGTGGTGAAGTGCCAGTGGACTTGGCGCTGGTCGGCGTTGACGGCTGTCTGCCAGGCGGCGAGTTCGGTGTTGAGCACGTCGAGGTCGTCGATGCGGCGGTCGAGGCATTGGCGGGTCAGTGCGGCCAGTTCGATCTCGGCGATGTTGAGCCAGGAGCCGTGTTTGGGGGTGTGGTGGATCTCGAGGCGCCCGGCGAGAGCGAACGCGACGGCGGGGTCGAAGGCCTCGTAGAGCGAGGCGATGCCGTGGGTATTGAGGTTGTCCATGACCAGCACCACCCGCTCGGCGTGGGGGTAGTCGATGGTCAGCAGGTGCCGGACCTGGTGGGCCC